>DATJUH010000285.1:0-21300 GCA_035502515.1 Acidimicrobiales bacterium | reverse complement strand
CGAGGTGTACGGGCCGACGACCGAAGGGACTGAAATGGCCATTGATTTCAACCGTCGCATGTAGTGGCCGGGACAGTCACGGTCGTAGAGCCACTCCGGGATGGTCACCGTGCACGAACCAGTGATCTTCAGGTTGAGGAGCGCCGCCGGGTCGAGCTGGCGCAGCGAGACGTGCCGGGTGAGCTCGAGTTCCCGGAGGTTGTAGGTGAGGTAGTCCATGTCGAGGCGCTTGATGTCGTAACCGAGCGCCTCTCCCGAGAGCAGTCCCTGGTGGCCGCTGTCCCAGTAGTTGGGCTGGATATAGGTCGTGGAATCGAGTTCGGGCCTCATAAGTTCCCACTTGGCCGTCGCCTCGGCTTTGCGGGCCGTGTCCAGGGCGAGGCGGTAGTACTGGTAGTAGAGGCTCGAGAGCTGGCCCTGCATCCACCCGTAGAGCTGCGCATTGCTGAACTTGGTTTGCATGAAGGCCAGCACCGCCTGGGCCTGGCCGACCTGTGCCTTGGTGGTGGTGTACTCCGCCCCTGCTGCTTGTTCGGTAAGCAAAGAAGCCAAGATCTGGCGGCCCAATTGGCTCAGCTCCCGGGCCGCCAGGTTGGCCTGCAGGAACCAGTCGTCGGCCCGTCGCTGGTACCCGGCGGTGCGGGCTGCCATCGCACCCTGGTTTTGCTGCCATGTCGCCAGCGCCCGCAAAATACCGGCGCCGAAGTTGGCCGCTCCAGCCAGCCAGTCGCCGCCGATTATTTTCGTATGGGCGCCCAGCCCCCAGTAGTGGAGGTCGACTTCCAGCGACGGGATCAAGGCCAGGACGGGGGCGGCGGTCTGAGCCAGCTCGCTGGCTAAGAGCTCGTCACGAGCCGTGGGCATGTGGGTGTTGAGCTCGGCGTCTTCGTTGGTGTTCAGGTAAAGGTTGCCGGTGCCCGACGCCCCCGACTGGTTGGCCGGCGAAGGAGCCTGGGCCAGGGTGAGGGCCGGGTACGGCATCGTCGTGAGCGGGAGGTCGTACTGGGCCACCAGTGCCTGGTACGCATTCGAGAAATTGGCTTCGGTGAGAACGGTCGTATGGTCGACGGTGAAAGTGTCAGGGGCCAACGCCGAGTTGGGCGTCTGGCCCAGTTCGCGGAGGTAGAACGTGTAGCGCTCCAGGGCCGAAGCCCGGCTGCGGAGAAGCGCTTCGGTGGCCGCCTGCGCTTGTTGCCAATGCAGGAACCGGATGTTCTGGGTCAGCTGCTGCAGGGTCACTTCGTTGTTCTGGCGCAGGACGGCCAGCGTTTCGGCATCCCCCTTTTCGATAGCGGCCAGCAAGCCGGCACCGAGAGCGCGCACTTCGGCGCACAGCTCCAGCGCCTTCTGGATGAGCACCGGTGCCCGGACGGGACCGGTGGGCTGGTTGAGCCCGCTCACCACGCTGCCGATATTGAGCCCGGCGGCCGCCGCCGCCACCAGCATCCCGGGGTCGATGGGCGGGTCGAACAGAGGCATGAGCTGGACCTGGCCCTCGATGTTCTCGCAGTTGCGGATCTTGGAGAGCCGGTCTTCCACCGTGTCCCAGTACCCGAGGAGCTGGGCATTGGCGGGCACGCTGAAATAAAGGGCCTGGCCCGTTCCGAACGCTGACCCCGTCCCTGAACTCCCGTTGCTAGCCGTCGTGATGTTGAAGGGGAACTGGCCCTCGAGCGCCACCAGGGCGTCGCCGAGGGGGTCGAGCCCGTTTTTGAGGTCGTTATAGCACTTGGCCGAGATCGTCCCCACCTGGGGGACGGGTTGAGGACGGGGCCCGAGCAGGTTGGCGGCCAGCACATAGCACAGCGTGGCCTCGTTGACGGTTTCGATCGTCATCTGCGAGAACAGGCTGTCGCCCCAGGCGATGAGGTTGTCGAGGTACTTCATAACCACGTAGTACTGGAACGCCACCGGCCGTGAACGGGCCACGGCGAAGGGGTCGAAGGGGGTCGAAAGGCTGACCTCATAACCGGTGAGGAGGCCCTGGACCTCGCTCGATTCCTGGCTGCTGAGCTGGGAGGGCGGGGTGCTGAGCAGCGTGATCAGTTGGTTGAGGTCCACGCTTTCGGGGTTTTGGCGGAAGTAAAGGAACTTCCAGAAGCGGCCCGGAGCCGGGACGCTGGTGTCGGTCGAGGTGGGGTCGAAGATGTAGTGGAACCACTTCTGGGCCTCGGCAAAACGCTGGTTTTGCGAGAGGTGGACGGCGACCGCCACCGGTATGTGGTAAAGCAGCTCCCAGTTGTAGTTGGCGTAGGGGAGGCTGTAGTCGAGGTCGATCTGGGCCGGGAACGAGTTGACGATCAAGTCACCGGTGCCAATTGTGTACTCGCTCGAGAAAAACGTGGTGGCGCTGCTGCTCAGGAAGTTGGGCTCGAGCATAGCGGCTACGGCGTCCCCCGTGGCCGTGTTGAGCTGCTGGATGAGCTGGCCCACGAGCGGATGGAAAAAATTCTCGAACGAGTAGACGTTGTAATTGGTCCCAAAAATTCCTATCGAGATGCCGTTGAGGACGGCCCGGTCGCCGGATTCGTGGTAGCGGTTGGCCGAAGTGAGGTTCGATGCCATTTCACAGCTCCTCTACGGGTTTGGCGACACTGAGGAGAGCAGTCGGTACGCTGCCCGTGATCGCAATTGGTTTCCCCTGGAAGTCCACCGACGTCCCGCCGCCGATGGCCAGGCGCAGGGTGCCGGAATTGATGACGCTCTGCGCGGCCGAGGTGCTGATCACCGGGTCCCCCGGGCTCACGGAGGGCGCCAGCGCGGCCGGTTGGGCCAGCACGGTGGACGGGAGGTTGACGGCCGTGCCGTCGACCAGCACACTGGACACGCCGAAACCCGAGTAGTTATGGAAATATTGGGTTTCCTGGCTCTGGGTCACGTAGAAGACGCGTTTGGCATCCCCGAAGAAAAACGGCATGGCCCACTGGTTGCCGACGTCCGCCTGCGCCAGCTCGACGCTCTGAGGGAGGGGCCCGGCCAGTATTTCCAACTGGTTGAGGCCGCCCAGGTAAGCCCACCCTGACGGGTCATTGTCGCCGCCGTTGGACCCATAAACGCCCCATAGTTGCTGCCCACCGGTCCCCGCCTGGCTGGTGAAGAAGTTGACGTTGGTCGGGACCATCAGGGGTACGGGCGGGATGTCGCCCCAGCGCACGGGGGCGCTGTGGGTGTTGTGGAGCACGAAGCCGGACACGTCGCCCCAGGAAGTGCCACCGAGGAAGCTTGAAGAATCGGAAGTCCCCCACACGTCCGTGGGGAACACTTCATTGGTGACCTGGACGTAAAGCGACTCGTCCGCCGGGTTGGCGGCGCTCCAGGGCCGGATGAAAAGCGACGACCGGTCGAACTGCCCGGGGGCGAACTGGCTGAGGACGAGGGGGTTGGAGACATCCGAAGTCTTCACCGGTTGCCACTGGCCGTTGTAGTACTCGCTGAAATTGAGCACCACCGCCACCTGCTCACTGGCGAGGCCGGGTGATGATGAGGCAATGGCATTGCTTACGGTAGTGAGGCTGGCATTCGCGATCGGTGTCGAGTCTTGGGGCAGGTTGCCGCTACTGGCCGCTGACGTTACGGGCTGATGGTGGACCTGCAACCAGAACAGCAGGAGGCGGCCGTTCCAGACGTACGGCACCACCGGGTTGTCCTCGATCGGGAGGTTCACTTCCTCCCACGCCGTCCAGCCACCGCCCTGAAGCCGGCGGTAATAGTACTTGCGGTGCGCCCCGCCCGTCCTGGCGATCACATGGGCCAAGTCGTCGGCCGAGCCCGCCGGCGGAGGCTGGTACCACAGCCCGCAGGGATCGAGCTTGGCCACCAGCTCGAGGTTGGACAGGTAGTCGAGGTAAGCCGAAACGGCGTCGTCGTCGGTTATATCGCTCTGGAGCAATTGTTTCATCGTGGTCTGGAAAAACGGGGACTGGTCGTCCCGGAGGCTTTCGTCCAGCCAGTTCTCAGGCCACAAGAACACTTCCCGATTGGCCTGCCAGACGCGGTAGCGCTTGCGCCAGTCCCACTGAGTGGCGTCGATGTCGGCCGGGTTGACCGCCGGCTCCAGGTTACGCAGACAGCGCTCGATGAACAGCTGGATGGCGGAAAGGGCCAGGCGGACCCGCGACGTTTGCATGCACGGCTCCATTTCCACATCGAGGAGGAAATAGTTGTAAAGGTCGTCGGCTGTCGGGACCCGGTTGGGAGTGGTGGCAATGCCGAGGGCGCCCAAGATGGCCGGCCCGGACTGGACAAGTACGTACGCCACCAGAGCGTCGCGCTGCATTTCCCGGACCGAATCGTTGATCGGCTGGACGACGGTCAGCCAGTCACTTTCGGCATAACGTGACCGCAGCGCGGACTGGAAGTCGGCCACCACGGTCGAACCCGGGTTGGCCGGCGGCGTAGGGTCGTTGGTGGCCGCCTCGATCAATGTGGCCGCCGACAGGTGCGTGGCGCTCACGATCGTAAACGCGGCCTGAAGCCGGGGCAGGCTTCCAAGCAAGTTCGGCAAGGAAGCCAAACCGGTGGCGCCGCTGAAAAGCCGCGGGAGCAGGGCCTGCAAAGAGGCGCTGTCCCACCCTGTCAGCGTCATGAGTTCGGCCGTGCCGGTGGCCGGGGTGGTGGCTATGTCCTGCAGCGCCTGGAGCAACCCGGGCGTTTGACTGTTCGGGGCCGGGTAGGCGGTCTTCAGGCTGGAGAAGGCCAGCAGAGCGTCCAGCACCGCCGAGATGGCGGCATAATTAGCCGACGGTGCGGGGGCGTCAACGGGCAGGGCGCCCAGCCACGCCTGACCGGCCACGGTGAGGCTCGGCCGCGTGGCCAGGTAGGCGGTCTCGGCCGCAACCAGGGACAGGTCGCCGGCCAGCGCAGTGGCCTTCAGGAAGCGAAGGAAACTGGTACGCATGTACCCGACGAGGACGTCCGAGTAAAGGTTGGCGGCGGGGATAGGTTGCCAGCCCGTGCCCAGGCTCTCCCAACTGGCCGAAAAGGCTGTCGTCAACCCGGTGGCGATGATCTGCACTGGCGTGAGGGCGTTGGCCTGAAGCGAGATGGCGCTCTGGTTGCTCCAGGTCGTCCCGGACTGGGTCATCGTCACGGTCTGGCCGCCCACGGCCAGTTCGACCGTGGCGCCGGCCCCGGCCGTGAAGGAGAGGTTGTAATCTCCGTCCTGGTTGGCGGAGATATAACCACTCCAGCGAGCGGCGATCGAAGTGGCGCCGGGCCCCGGGGCGGGCAGGGGGTTGGCCGGACCGTAGGTGAGGGATGGCACGGCGGCGATGGACTGGTCCGGCGCGGCCGAGACATTATCGGTGAGGAAGTATTCGACGCTGAGCCCACCATCACCGATCCCGGTTAGATCGGCCACGGCTGCTTCACCGGCCGCCGCGGGACTGGTGGCCGGCATGACGGCGGCGACGTCCAGCAGTGCCGGGGCGAAGCTCGGGTCGCAGCCGGCCGCCGTCGTCGCGCCCGCCAGCGCTTGCTCCTGCTTGCGCAGGCTGCCGAGGACAGGCAGCAGGCTGTTGAGCAGGTTCGTCAGCGCCACGGCCGGATCGGTGGCGGCGAGGTAAGTGTTGAACAGGCTTTGCAGGTTGAGCGGCGGGTCGTCGTAAGTGGCGAAGAACGAGTCGACGGCCTGTGTGTTCGCCGTCTGAAGGGCAGTAAGGCCGGCCAGGAGGGTGGTGTTACCTGTGGCCGCAGCCTGCAAAGCAGAGAACGTCGTCGGGCCCAGGTAGCCGGCGAAACTGAGGACCTTGTTCAAGTCGTCATATGAGAGGCGCCCATTTGCCGCTGTCACTACGGCCGCGGGCAGGGTCGAGGCCGTGTACCCGAAAGGCGTCGAGGTCATGAACGTCTGGTTGAGGAGGCCGAAAAACGTGTTTGCCGCCGGGGGCCCGAGCACCTGGGACATCAGGGTCTCAGCGGCGTCCGCTGTCACCGGCCCGGTGACGGTGAACTGGCTGTCAATGGCCACGAAAGCCGCCCGCAAGGCACTGGCCAACCCGGTGACCACCGACTCAGGAGGGTCGGAGACCCCGCTCAGGTCGATGCCCCAGAGCAAGTACAGAGCCTGCACCGGGGCCAGGCCCGCCGTGCTCATGGACTGAGCGCGCTGTACGAAATCGAGCAGCGGGGACGAGACGGGAGCAGTGTCACTCAGGACCGGCAGGTTGAAGGGGTCGACGCCGGTGGCGGAAATTAGGCTCAAAAGCTCGAGGACGCTCATCTGGAGCGTGCGGGCGAGCCATGCTCGCTGGAAGATGGCGGTCAATGCGCCCAGGCTGAGCGGGGTGGTGGCCGTGTAGCCAAGGCCAAGGCTCGGGTTGGTGGACTGGGGCGCTCCGGTTATGAGGTTGAACTCGGCGCTCGTCAGGTTGAGGGCGGCGCAAATGGCTGTTTGGTGGGCGAACAACAGCGGGGCCGGAGTGCCGGTAAAGAGCTCGCCGTGGACATCCGGCGAGAACACGGGGTCGATCGCCAGCACGGTCGGGTTAAGGAACATCTGCGCATAAAGCGAATTGGCGCCGTTGGAGCTGATAGGGGACCAGCAGGTGAGCAGCGACGGAAGGTCGGACGGAGGGTCGAGGCCGAGCGTGTCAATGGCCAGGTAGGCGAGCCCGATCCGTGGGAGTAGCAAGAGAAAGTCGGCGTCGAGCTGCTGTAAGGCGGTCCCCGACGACGAGTTCCCGTTCAGGGCCGAGATCAGCGCATCGGTCTGTTGAATGCTCAGCCCGAGCTTCTGCCACAACCGGATGAACCGGAGCAAACGCACGCAGTCGGCCTGCGCCAGCGCACTGCCGTTCAGGTACTGGAGCGTCATTTTGGAGGTGTCGCAAGGGGCACCGGCGACATCAATGACGATCAACCCGGCCAGCTCGGTGTAATTCGCCGTCACCCACGCCGCCGGCCCTTCCGTCCCATAATCCGTCATGTCGAGACCGGCCGGCAATTGCGCTTCGAATTGGGCCGCGGTCAGAGCCCCGCCGTGCAGTGCCTCGAGGGTGGAGAAAGGCAGGGCCAGGGCTTCGAGCAACTGGATGAGGGTGCTGCCGGGGTTGATGAACTGCGTCTGGAGGATACAGACGAGGTCGGCATAGGCGACGCCGGTGCGGCGGGAGAACTCCTGCAAGGACGAAATGGTGGAAATGACGGAGGACGCCGGAGTGGTCGACGCGAAGCCGTAGATCTGCGCCAGTGACAGCGTACTGTCGGTGAGCAAGCGGTACTCCAGGCGGGACAGGCCGAGGCGCTCGGACAGGATGTCCCGCCAGCCGTACGCGCTCGGGTTGGCGGCGTCCGGCGTCTCGAGGCTTTCCGTCGTCCGCAGCGCTTCCATGAGGTTGTACAGGCTGATCTGGAAGTAGCCGACGTACTGGCGGAGCAACTCGAGGTCCCTGTAAAAGGGCAGGGGAGGGGGGAACCACAGCGATTTCAGGACCGAGTAGGCATTCTGCGCCACGGTGTTGTCGTCGTTTTGCGGGCTGGCTATGAGCTCTGCCGAGGAAATCGTGCCGTCGTCGTTGTAGCCCTGGAAATTGGCCAGCGACTCGCTATTGGGCGCGGCGTTGCCCACGAAGTACTCGAGCGTCTCGTTTACGAGATCGATGTAGGGCAACGCGATATTCGTGTTGTCGCACGTCAGCGGTAACGTGCCAATATCCGGCCGCCGGGAGAGAAGGACGCTCAGAGGGTTTTGGAACCCGGTCGTAGGAGCCGTGTTGTCGATGTAGTCGAGCAGGTCGACGAGGTAGGCGGCCGCGCTCGTGATGGATTGGCAGTCGCAGCCCTGACAGTAATCGAGGTCGCCGAAGAGATCCTCCAAGGTGGCCTGGGCGGCGGCGCCCGGTTGCCCGGTGCTGGTCGTGCCCGGGAAGGAGTTTACGATGCTGCTGAGGGCCCCCGTCCCCAGCACGGGCGCTTGCTTGGCGCTCAGGAACGACAGGGCGACGTGCGTGGTGGCGGCGGTGATCGATTGCGCCCGGGTGAAGACCGACGTGGCTACGTCGGTGCCCCCGAGGGATTGGGAGTAGGCATTGACGAAGCTGGCCTGCCCCAATTTGGTTATGGCGTAGGCAGATGTCAGTCCCGCAGTGAGAAGGGCGCCCATCGACGTCGTGTCGGGCGTGATCTGGTACACCCGCTGGATACTGCCGATCTCCTGGACAAGCTCGGCCGATGCAGAGGTACCTGTCCGGGCCAGGAATTGCGATATCGGCTCGTCACCGATATCGAAGTCGGCCTGGTGGGCCATCAGAAAAGTACCGGCTCCGGCGCTCAGCACCGCCTTGCCCAGGCTCCCGCTGTTGGCCAGCTGGGCGACTGTGGCGGTCGGGAAGGACATACGGACTTGAGCGGCCAGAAAATCCGCATAATTGGCCTTCTGTTCTGCGGCATTTGCACCCGCGATCTCGGCCGGGGGATTTACGTTGGCCAGCAGGGGTTCCCACGCCGACGTCTGGTAATACCCGGAGGTCACGAGGTCGATGGGCGCCGTCAAGTTGTTGTGCTGGGCCTGGTAAAGGGCAGCCAGCAAAGGCGCGTTATTGGCGGTCAGGAAAGCCATTTGACCGAGGAGCTGGAGCTGTGACGACACCGTGGTGCCGAGGCTCTGCTCCACCTGCACCCACAAAGCCGTTGTATCGTGCGGGTTGTTTACGAGCAGGTTGGCGAACGTTTGTTGACGGGTGGTGTCATTGCCGAGCACAACCTGGAGCATCTGGCGCAAAGTCGAAGGGCCGACGACGGGGGCGGCGTCGAGCACGCTGGCGGCGGCGACCTTCAAGAAGCCCTCGCGGGAGGTCGAACTTTGCTCACCAAGGCTGCTCGGGATAACTCCCTGGTCCGCCGCTTGTTGCCAGATGTTCTCGACCTGGTCCGGGTCGACTCTGTACAGCGCACCTGGGGTCGTCGGCAGCCCGGCCCGGAACAGGGCATAGAAGCAACCGGGGTCAATCGTGGGGGCCGACCCATTGCCGGTTGTGGGAGGGGGTGCCGAAGTGGGCGGGCCGGCAGTCGTGGTTGTGCCCACAGCCGTGGTTGAACCGGTTCCTACGTCCACCGGCGCCGCCGTCGTCACTGGCGCTGCCGTCACTGGCGCTGGGGGTTCGGTGGCAGGCTCGACCGGGACGGTGACGGCCTTGACGGGCTCTTGGACGGGCGCCGCCGTCTCGACCGGCTTGACCGGCAGGACCAAGGGGTTGGGGCTTATCACGAGGGCGGGAGAGGCCGCCGTGGCCCCCGCTTTCTCGGGCAGATTGCCGCTCTCTACGGCCCCGCCGGCCTCGGTGGCGGTCACCGGCCCCTCCTGCTCGGGTGTCGTTGAAACTGGAGAGGAGGGGACCGTCGTCGTGGCCGGAAGCGAGCCGACCGCCGTAGTGACCGGAAGCGAGGCTACCGTCGTCGTTGTCGGGGGCGGTGCGGCTGTTGTCGCCGGTGCAGGGGCAAGGACGGCGTCGGCAGCCTGGGAAAATTGGGCGGCCAGGCTCGCCATCGCAACGGCGCGCGCATCCCAGCCGGATTTGTTGGCCAGATAGGTGATGTCCTGACTTCCAGCGGACTCCTGAAGTTGAGCCAGAGAACCGGGGTACAGCGACGCCAGCGTGCCCGTGAGTGCTTCGTACTCACTCGGGAGCGGGAAGCTCGACGGCAGGACGACATCCAGCACAATCGGGGTAGAAGCGTTGTACTGCACGGCAGAACTGGCCGCCACCGCACCGTCGAGGAGCACCTGTACCTGAAGGTCGGGGCTTGTCTTGTGCCGGGCCGCCAAAGTGGCTGACGATATGGGCGCCTCTAGTGTGAACTGACCCTGGCCATTGGTCTGGCCGGACACCAGTACAACATCGCCACCCACGTTTTGGTCGACGAGTTGAAGTGACAGGCCCTCGACAGCCACGCTTGTGGGGCTGCTGACGGCACCGGTAACCACGTAGGTTACGGTTACGGGGTCGACCACGGCGGCGGCCGACGAAGCCAAACTGCCGCCATCCGAAATCGCTATGGTCATGGTAGCGCTTGCTCCTTATTCCATTGGAGAAAGTGCGGCTCGAAAGATCCGCCCTGTTGGCGAAAGCCTCAGCCTCTCCCACTGAGCCACAGCGTGGCGGCGTAGTCCCAATTTCTTGTTTTTCCAATTCTCCGTCGTGCCAGCCGGGGTAGTGGACCAGTTTGCGGCTGGCCAGGCGCGGATCCGGAACGGCCACGGCCGTCGAGGGCACCGGGAACTACCGGCAGCGTGAAAAAGGGGAACAGGACCCTGAGGGTGGCGGTTTATGAACCTCGGTAGGTTGGACCTCGGTTAGTCGGGAAGGGCGACAGCAGCCTACGTGTGGTTTTGTGCTCGCGTCAATAGGCAAGAAGGCCGGTAATTGCACCGACCAACGCCTCACCCGGGTGGCTGTTAGTAACGGGAAGCACGGCGCCCACCAGGATGAACTTTGTCTAGAATTGTCCAGATGTTGCCGGTTTTGCGAATGGCCGCTACCGATGGCACTGGCACCGATGGCCCTGGCACCGATGGCCCTGGTTGACTTCTTCGATTCTGTGAACGTGCAGGCCATCCCGGCCGACGCCCGGGTGGTGGCCGGCTATGTCGATGGCCGCTATGCTACGGTGCCTGCTCTGGTCCAGCGCTTTCCCGGCGCGGTCATCATAAGGATCACTGTCACGGGCATGGCCGGCGTAGAGGTTTGTGACTGCGAGACCGGGGACTTGACCCCCGCCCAGGCCGCGGCGTGGGCGGATGCCGAGGTGCAGGCGGGACGGCGGCCGACTATCTACTGCAGTGCTTCCTCCCGGCCGGCGGTCGTCACGGCGTTGATGCCTTACGGGATGGAATTCGTCCGCGACGTCGACAACTGGGTGGCGGATTATGACGGAGTCGCCCAGGTCCCGGCGGGGTCGGTGGCCAAGCAGTACCAAACGAACAGCTACGACTCCAATGTGGCCCTCTCGACTTGGAGCGTCTTGCCCCAACCCGTGCCTCAACCGCCGCCAGAGCTGATCGAGGAGATGAACATGGTCGCATGGGACCCCGTAACCGGGGGTTACTGGATGGTCAACCCGGACGGGGCGGTGTACTCCGTCGCCGCTTCAGGAGGCGCCACCCCTCCGTACCTGGGCGGGCTCAACAACCATCCGGCGTACAAAGCCGGAGGCAAGGCGCAAAACGGCCCGTGTGTCGGCATCGCCCCCTTCGGGCCTGGCGGCCAGGGCGGCTATGTCCTGGTCACATTCGACGGCACGACCCTCCACCCCTACACCTTCCCCCGGGATGGGAGCTTGGCCAACGCATAAGGCCCCGAAGGGCGAATGCGGCGATGAGGCAACCTCGAACCCACGGCCGGCCGAGATGGCTCCGGTAGGGTCGCGGCAGTGGCCGGCTTGCAGCTAGATACGTTGGCCAACCTCGCCACCGCGTTTGGCCTGAGCTATGTCCTGGGGTTCGAGCGGCAATTGCGTGGATCGGTCGTCGGCGACCGGACGTTCGCCCTGGTGGGGACGCCCGCCGCGGCCATCGGCATCGTCGTGGGCTATGGGGAGTTGCTGCTCGGGCTCATCGTGACGGCCGCCATCCTGCTGTTGCTCGAGATCCCCGAGACCCTTTGCTTCGCTTTGTCGACGCCCCGACAGGGCCAAGTAATTAGATAACCAGCTGCGCCGGCGGTGGCTGACTGGTCAGCTGCAACCCCGAGGGCGACATGAGCTCGAGCGCGCCATCCCGCCCGAGCTCGAGCTGCCACCCCTCGGCGTGCCAGAGGTGGTGGTGCCGGCTGCAGGCGAGCACCAGGTTGGAAAGGCGAGTAGGACCGGCCCTGGAGGCGAACTGGACATGGTGGGCTTCGCACCACGCCGGGGGCCGGTCGCAGCCGGGGTGGCGACAATGGCCATCGCGAACGACCAAAGCGGCCCACAGCGCCGGGCTTACGGTGCGAACGGCGGAGCCGTAGTCCAAAATGGTCGAGCGGCCCGCCATCACGATGCGGTGCAGCTCGGCGTCGCAGGCGACCTGTGATACGGCGGCCCCGGAGATGGCGCTGCCGTCAGCCAGCCGCCCGGGGCCGCCGTGGGCCAGGTCAGGCAGGCCGACTATGACCGAGAGGTGAGGCCGTTGCCGCCCCCCGGTGGGTACCGGGGTGAAATTGTCGAGGAACCACCGGCAAATGTCGACCAGGGCATCGGCCCTCCGCTCGGAAGCGGTGGGCAGAGGCCATGACCCCGGCTCTCGTCTCGGCGCAGGCTGACCCATGGCCCGGGCCAGCGCGGCTTCGACGATGGCGGCGTCCACGACGGCCAAGTGGCCCGAGATCTCTCTCCTGCCGTCGAGGGTCTCGGACAGGTGGAGCTGCGAGGGCCACTCGGCCGGCCCGCGACCGTCCTCGGTAGCCTCGGCGTGCAGTCGCCACGAGCGCATGGACGCGGCCGTGTCGGTTACCGAGAGCTCGGCCAACAGTGGGGTCATTTCGGTTTCGTGCTCGGCGTAGAGCGGCGCTCGCTCGGAAGAGACATTGGCCACTATGGCCACCACCTGCCCCGAGGAGAGGGCGCCGCCGGCCCAGGCGGCTGCCGTCACCGGGAGGGTCCGCAACCTCCTGGCAATTAGGGCTTCTCGGTGAGCTTCCCTCCGCGACATGCGCCCGTGTGCCGCCAGCCAGGGGGTCAAGGAGAGCGAGCCGTCTTCACGCCAGGCTTCCTCTTGGTCGAAGCGGCACAGGGCTTCGGAAATCTTGGCGTCCAGACGGTCCCTCAGCGCCAGGACGACTTCTATGGCTTCGGCGTCCACGGGCACGACCAGCTCATCGATGGCTACCGCCAATGCCTCGGCCAGGCCCGATGCTCTTTCCGCCCGTACCTCCAGCACCCTTCCATCGTACATATGTTCGAGGCAAAACCGGCAAAAAAGCTGAGGAATTTGGGCAGCTTGGCCACACGAGCTGGCCCATATGCCGGCGCCGAGCCGAGGACAACTTTATTCACGACCGAAGTGGCGACTGAAGCCACCTCCGGTCGCCGTGGCCCTGTCCTCGTGGCAGGTTTTCCGGGGACGCTCAATTCGGAAAAAGCTAAGATCGCTTGCCGTAATGGACGGCCCGGTCTGGATTTATTGGGAAGGCCCCAGCCCCGGGTACATCGACCTGTGCACCCGGACAGCCCGCAAGTACCATCCGGACTTGAAAGTACTCAACCGGGAAGACTTCGAGGCGCTGCGCACCACCGACCGGGAATTGGACATTGACCGGCTCAGAGTAAACCATCGCTCCGATTACGTCCGGTCCTACCTGCTGGCGAACTACGGCGGTCTCTACCTCGACGCAGATTGCGTCGTGATGCGGCCCTTGGCCCCTTTGCTCGAGGGCGCGGCCGAGGTCGGCTTCTCCGGCTACCGTGAACCAGACGGGTACATGAGCTGCAACATCATGGCTTCCCAAGCCCATGGGGCCGTCATAACCGACCATTACCAGCGGGTAGTGGCTGCCATTTCCGGAGGCAAAGACCTGGAATGGCTCGAGCTGGCGTCATGGCCAATGGACCGGGCCGTCGAAGGCAATCTCAGCGCCGCCCGTCTGTTGCCTACTGAACTGATCATGCCTCTGCCCTGGCGGGATAACGAGCAGTTGTGCTGCCGGCGCCCGGACGAGGAGCACGAGAAGGTGTTCCGGCCCGAAGCGCTTTGTTACATGCTCTCTAACAACACCGTGTCAGGTCATCATTTCGCCCGCGCCCTGCGCTACCCCGAGCCCGAGGCGCTCTTGCGGGACCGGTCCTTCTTCGGGTTCCTGGTGCGCCGCGCCCTGGGCGAACCGGCGCCTCCGGCCTACGACGTCCCGTCACACCTGGGCGGCCACGAGGATATAACTCAACTCGATGAAGGAGCTTTCGATTATTTGATCGAACGGTACGGCGCCAAGACCATGGTCGACGTCGGCTGCGGGCCGGGCGGAATGCTGCACTACGCCCGTAGTCGGGGCCTCGATGCCCTGGGCGTGGACGGCGACGCCACCGTTGCCCGGGACGTCCCCGGCGTCGTGGAGCACGACTACAGCACCGGACCACTCGACCTGGGCCGGTTCGATCTCGGCTGGTCGGTCGAGTTCGTCGAGCACGTCGACGAGGCTCACGTCGACAATTTCATGGCCACCTTCCGCCGCTGCCAGACTGTGTTCATCACTGCTGCCCCACCGGGGCAACCCGGTTACCACCACGTCAACTGTCAGAACGCGGACTACTGGGTCGAGCGTTTCCGCGGCGCCGGTTTTGCGCTCGACAATGAAGGCACCCAGGGTGTTCGGGCGGCATCAACCATGTGGAGCCGGTTCACGGAGCACACGGGGATGGTCTTTCGCAGGGAGAGCTGAGCCCCAGCCGTGGCTACGGGGTGCAGTGCCGGAGGCGGCCGGAGGCGCGGGGTCGCGCCGGTGCTGTCCCGAGGGCAAAGCCGCACAGCGCACCGCGGTGAAGCGTCACTATGCCGGTTGCTGGTACCGTTCCCAGTCCGGGCCCATAAGGGACGCTATTTCACTGATCGGGTGCGGGTGCCACCATGCGTCGCGGACATCTTTGCGGCTCGTGTTGCCCGGATGGACCATGGCGACGTAAAACGACGGGTCGGCCAAGGCCGCCACCCGTTTTGCCGGGCCCTGCCAAAGGTATGTCGTATCGATCCCGTAACTGCTGTCGGGGAACGAGCGTTCCTGCCAGAAGCTGCGCCGGTAGCAGAAAGTGGCATCGGCCACCCAGGGCCGGCGCTGGAAGGGGTACTCGTAACGCCACGCCTTGCCGGCCTCCAGGTCGCAAAAGAAAACGGCACTCAGCCCCGACACGTCGACGTCTTGCTTCAGGAACATCTCCACCTGGTAACCGACCCGCCAGGGCGCGCTCCAGTCGTCGTCGTCCCAATGCACGATCAGTTCGCCCTCGGCGCGCTGACAGCCGATATTGCGCTTGGCGCCTATCGTCTGACGCTGGGGAAGCGGGACGTAGTGGACGCGTGGGTCGTCGGGCACGATGTCGCCGACGCGGTCTGTGCCGTCGTCCACGACGATCAGTTCACTGCGGGTGTAGTCTTGGCGGAGCCAGCAACGGATCGCCCGTTCCACGAGCGGCCGGCGATCATGGGTCGGCATCACGCACGAGACCAAAGGCTTATTCGAATTGCCGTCCGCATTGGCAAGGTGCGCTTTTTTTCGGGGGTGGGGGGCGACGGCCCGCGGCTCACCGACGCCAGCCCGGTTGGGCGACCTCGTCCGCCTCAGTACAACCAGGTGCCCGCGCGCAAAGACGTGCTGGAGTTCTCCGGTGCGGAGCAGTTCTCCGTAAAGGCCGGACATGCCCGAATTCGCTACGTTGAGTAAAACCACGTAGCCTCCGGGTACCAGCGCTCTCAAAAGCAAATTTATGGTCTGGGCCAAAGTGAGGCCGCCGCTGTCGGCGTTGGCCACCAGAAGGCAGATTTCTTCCGGCCCACTGACGGTTATGTCGCCGTCGACTGCACCACTGTTGGCGACCGGCCGTCCCGGCGTCGACGCCTTACGCCTCCATTCTGTCGAGGCGATTTGTTCCGCGCCCACGAAGATAGAGCCTCCCGATCGGGTCACCTGACACGGGCCGGGACGGCGCGCCGCCAGTGCCGCGTTGCTCAGGACCCGCGTGGCCCTCGGGTCGCGTGCCCCCACCTCCACGATGACGCCCGACCCGGAGGCCGAAAAAGAAAGGGCGACGGTGAGCGACAGCAGGGCGGCTTCGTCATGGGTGAAGTGCCCATCGACGACGTCAATCTGCGCCAGGACCGTCCCGATGGAGGGCAATATGACGGTGCGGGTCTTTTGAAGGATGACCATAGACTCCACCCGCTGCACCGGCGTATAGGCCCCGGTCGTCAACAGGTGCCCGACAAAGGCCTCGACACCGGGGAAATACTCGGCGTAATCGTGAAAGGCGACCAGGCCACCTGGCACCAGGTGGTTCTGGAACTGAGCAAAGTCGGCCGCCACCGACGCATAGTCGTGCAGCCGGTCGACGACCAGAAGGCTGATCGGCTCGTCCCAGGTCACGTGACGGGCCTCGGCCACAATGTGATGGACTACGTCAGTAAGGCCGGCCTGTTCGATGTTGCGGGTGAACCTGGCGCGAGAGTCCGCCAGACCACGGACTATCTTGCCCCGCTCTCCCTGCAAACCGTCGTGCGGGTCGACAGCGTGGACAGTCGCCCCTGGCGAGAGCGCCTTGGCCAGGGTCCCGAGTACCACGGTCGCTTTTCCGCAGTAGCTACCCACCTCCACAATCGCGTGCGGGGACGGCAGGTCGGTCAGGGCCCGTGTGACCGCGGCACCCAGCAGGTCCGCCTCAGCCGCCGACAGCCAACCGTCGATCGTCTCCAGGCTCTTTATGAGCGGCAGGACCAACGGCAGCGGCCGCTGCCCCGACGGCCCGAAAGGGCTCATTGGCGGCGTGGAGAGTGAGGTCGAATAGCCACCGAAGGTCTTGCGCACATGGGCACGGAGCGGGTCCCCATAGACCCGGGGCACAGGGTGCGCCCAGAACACGTCTCTCCGCGACATGGCTGGGCCGAATTGGGCTACTGAGTACTTCGCCCGGTATTGGACGAGATCGTAGCTACATGGGCTCTTGATGACACGATGCCCGGTAAGGGCGACCAGAGATGGCAGGATCACCTCCTCTGATGCCCATATCGTCGTCTTGGCCAGAATATCCTGGAGTTCCTCGTCCTCCCACAGCCGGACCAGCTCGCCGGCCGCGGCCCGAGTGAACACCGTTGACGGCCAGAACGTCCACTGCGGGAACGTCGCCACACCGCCTGCGAACCGGTTCAAGAACGGCCGCCACAGCTCCACCTCTTGCCAGGCCACACGGGCGGGGCCGATGGTGGTCGAAGGCGGCTGGGCCCGCTCCGAGCTCACGAGGCACCCGGCGTCAGGATGTTGTTCGAGGAAAGCGTGCAGGTAGGCCGAGTAACCCTGGCGCAACGCCAACTGGTCGGAGTCGACAATTGTCATGGCCTCGAACTCGAGGTGCTCGAGGGCGTAGCGCATACAGTCGATGGCGAAATCGTGGAGCCGGCCCCATTTCATGGCCCGTGGTTGCGGGTACACCACCACCCCGGGCCGCCCCTCCATACCAAGGCGCGGAAGCAAGTTGCCCCCGCTGCCGTCGTAGAGAAGCACAACAGATCCCGGGTCTAGGAACAGGAGGTTGTCCACCAGGTCCCGCACGCAATCGGGCGCCTCGTGGACCAGGCAGGCAAAGATGTTCATATGCCCACTGGAAAATCCCATATGACGGCGGGACAATGTGGGCGAGATCGTTCAGTCTGGCGGCGGCCCATGGACCGAGACTAAGGCCGGCCCGTCAACCCGGCGTCACAGCCGCGTCAAGCTCTCGTGCGGTACAGGCTTGTGCGGTACGGGCTCGTTCGACATCCCACTGCGCTCGCCATGGACGATTTCAAGTTTGGTCGAGAATGTGGGGGGGCAGGCCGGTGACGAAACGTTCATATCCGGTTGACGGCGGCGTGACGGGCACCACATAACCTTGGGCGCTACTGCTGGTAACGACAAGAGCCAAATTGCAGCGCTCCAGGAGGCCAGATGTCAATCACACCCACGTACCCCGGGGTTTATATCCAGGAGCTGCCGAGCTCGTCGCATACGATCACGCCGGCCCCGACATCTATCGCCGCGTTCGTCGGCTTTACGCACCCGCTACAAACTCCGAGGTCCAGCCCTCAGTCGACGCCGGCGAACGTCCTGTACAGTTTCGCCGACTACCAGAACTTCTACGGGGGCTTCTTCAGCAGCCCCGGGCTCCCGGACTACGTCGGGCAAGCGGTCTTTCAGTTCTTCCTGAACGGCGGTTCGCAATGCTACGTGGTCGGGTTGACGAACCCTACCTTTCCCACTCCGACCGCGACATTGGGAACGGTACCGGCGGTAACCCTCAATGCGATAGTGCCCGTCGGGGACCCGACCACCGGGTTGACTGGATTAGGCCTCCCGTTGCAGGTGACGATCAGCAATATCCAGAGCGTCTCCAGCGCCAACGACACCGCCGACATCACCATCGTGTACGGGCCCCCGGTGGGACAGACGTCCGGAGCTCAGGTGGAGATCTACAGGAAGGTGCAGATCTCGCAACTCCAGAAGGCGCTGGCCGGTTCGTCACTGGTGAGCTGGGGCAGCCCTGAATGGCCGCCGGTGTCTTCGCCTCCCACTTCGTTGTCCTATCCGGCCGCCGGGAGCCCGCCGAGCAGCAGTCCGTTGTCCTACGCGTTCAGTTCCGCTCCGCCGAGCCCGCCGGTCTCCTCTTTTCTCGATACTCAACTGATTGGCGAAGCCTTTACGAACAATTACCCGCTGGACAAAGTGCCGATCTTCAACCTGCTGGCAGTTCCGGGTATTTCCGACCCGTCGGTGCTGGCTGAGGCGACGGCGTACGCAGAGCGCAAACGAGCCTTCTTGATCGCCGACCCCCCGTCGACCTGGTGGGTCGATTCCGCCTCGACCGGGACCGACCCGTCGTCGCCGATCGACGGCCTTTCGTTGCTGCCCGTCCCCGTGACGGCGAACGGGGGCCTCTACTTCCCCTGGCTTTCGACGACCGACCCGGTTACGACGCTACCGTCCACCGCTCCCCCGAGCGGCTTCGTGGCGGGCATGTTCGCGGCCGAGGATGCCAACCGGGGGGTCTGGAAAGCGCCGGCCGGCTTGGAGACGGCGCTCAACGGCACGACGGGCGTGGTGCCGACCGGTCTCATGAGCGATGACCAGCAAGGCGCTCTTAACCAATACGGCATCAAC
Source organism: Acidimicrobiales bacterium (assembly GCA_035502515.1). GTDB lineage: Bacteria > Actinomycetota > Acidimicrobiia > Acidimicrobiales > Palsa-688 > Fen-671. The sequence continues at coordinate 2,494 of DATJUH010000285.1, read as the reverse complement.
TGCATACGGCAGTTCCCGTCGCTCCCGCCCGTCATATTCGGGGCGAGGACGCTCGCTTACAGGGACGAGGCCTTGCAAAACCAATGGGGTTATGTGCCCGTCAGGCGCATGGCCCTGTTCATCGAACAATCGCTGTATGCCAACCTGACATGGGCTGTATTCGAACCGAACGACACGCCCCTCTGGAACGCCCTCACCCAGGAGGTGGGCGCCTTCATGCTCGGCCTGTTCCGTCAAGGGGCGTTCGCCGGGACCACGCCGAGCCAGGCGTTCCTCGTGCAGTGCGACTCCACGACGACGACTCCGGCCGACATCGCCAACGGTGTCGTCAACATCCTCGTGGGCTTCGCCCCCCTGAGGCCGGCGGAGTTCGTGGTCGTCCAGATAACCCAGCTCGCCGGCCAGGCCTCGAGCTAAGGAGCCCACCATGGCCTCAACTTCAGCCAACATTTTCCCTGTAAACCCAACGAGGTTCGACCCTTACAAGTCGTACCGGTTCCTGGTTTACTTCACCACTTCGAGCCCAACGGTCCCGGTGGCGGCGGTCAGCAAAGTCACCGGCCTCAAGCGGTCCTCCGACGTCATCGAGTACAAAGAAGGCGGTAACGCCATAATCCTGAAGGGCCTCGGACGGACGAAGTACGAGCCCATCACGCTCGAGCGGGGGATCACTCAGGACAAGACATTCGAAACCTGGGCCAACGCGGCGCAATCCCTCGACCACGGGTCGGCCTCGACTTCGTTGGCCAACCTTCGCCAGGAGATCAGCATCACCCTCCTCAACGAGGAGGCACAGCCAGTGCTGCGTTGGCTGATCCACCGGTGCTGGGTGTCCGAGTACCAGGCGCTGCCCGATCTCGACGCCGGCGGCAACGCCATCGCCATCGAGCACATCAAGTTGGAGAACGAGGGGTGGGAGCGCGACACGAGCCTCACCGAGCCCAAGGAACTGTAACCCCGTGCTCCTGAACGACCTCGCCATCGACGTGCGCGAGCCGACAGGGGAAGACGAGTTGTTCGTCCTGGAGACGCCGCTATCCCCGGTGAGAGCAATGGTGCACCTGGCCGGCCGGGTGGCCTCCATCAACGATGGCGGCGTTCTCGACTGGGCCAGACTGCCGGCCGCACGGCTCGGTGCGGTGGCGTTGGGCATAAGGAGGGCCTGGGTCGGGGAGAGAGTCGTCAGCGAGGGGACCTGTACCGGTGATGGGTGTGGCGAGCGGCTTGATCTCAGCCTGACTGTCAGCGCTTACCTCGCCCATCACCGGCCGCGGCGTCCGAGGGCCGTCTCTCCGGCTGCCGAAGAAGGCTGGTACTCGCTGGGCGGGACCCCGGCCCGCTTCAGAGTGCCCTCGGTGGCGGACCTCCTGGCGGCCATTGGCGAGGAGCGCCCCGACCTGGCCATCTCCGCCGCCTGCCTCGACCCTCCCAATGTGACAGCCGGCGTGGCCAGGCGGATCGACCGCGCCCTCGACGCACTGTCGCCAAGCCTCGACGGTCTGGTTGGGGGCGCATGCCCAGCTTGCGGGGCGGCCGTGACGTTGTTTTTTGACCCTGTCGCCTACACGTTCGCAGAACTGCGCGGGCTCTTCGCCGGGCTTTACCACGAGACGCACACCCTGGCTTCCGCATACGGCTGGGAAGAAGCCACCATCCTCCGGCTGCCCCGGAGCCGCAGAAGGCGTTACTGGAGGATGGTGGTCGAGGACCGGTCCGTGGCATGAAGCCCGGCCCCAGGTACTTGGCGCAACTGGTAGGCGGCAGGCCGGCTTCTTCCGGTGGTGTTTTGCGACCCCCCCGTTTGCTTTTCGAACCGGATGGGACCTCGGCTCTGGCCGGCGGACCCGTTGACGACGATTTGGGTCACAGTCATTTCGCCGCCATCGACGGCTCCCTCGTCCCCCACGATTTTGCCCGGAACGGGATTGAAAAACCCTCAGCGCCAGGGGCGATCGGTAAGGGCGCGCCAACAGAAGGGCAGGTTATTTCGGGCACTGTCCCCCCCAGGGCCTCCCCCCTTACATCTGCGTCGGCGAACGGAGGGCTCCTCCCCACCAGCTCCTCCTTTTACGGCTCACCCGGGTCGGTCATCGGATCCGGCAATGGGCTGGGCGGCCAGGGCCGCTTAGCCCTGTCCGACAAAGCCGGGCCTGGCCGGACCGGACCGGCCAGCACGGCCGCGCTCCAGGTCTTGGCCCCTCAGGGTATGACCCATCAGGGTACGGCCGCTCGGGAGAGGGCCGCGGCTGGCCCCGCCGGGACCGTGGGCAATCCCGCGCCCGGACCATACTCGCCGCGCCGGTCCTTCACGCTGCAGGGCGAATTCCGGCCGGTGGCGCATTCCGTGCACCGCTCGCCGTTGTCGGGGATACCTACCGAGCGGAACCTACCGGCGCCGCCACCCGATACCACGTCCTCGAAAATGGCCGAGCGCTACGAGCCCGTCGGAGCGGTAGGGAGCACCGAGGGCATCCGGTCGCCGGACGCCCGGCCG
>DATJUH010000284.1:0-18114 GCA_035502515.1 Acidimicrobiales bacterium | reverse complement strand
GCGTGAGCGCCAGTACGACGTAGCCCGCGGCCGACAACGACCCGAGGGACGCCGGCCACGGCTCCAGCCGGGCGAACGGGACCCTGAGCACATGGCCGAGCGAGACCCGGATGCTCCGCCGGTACAGAGGGTCGGAGCAGGCCGGGTCGAGCAGGACCGCGCCGGCACCGAAGGCGGCCGCGTTGCGGAAGATGGCGCCCAGGTTCTCCTGGTCGTTCACCCCCTCTACCACCACCAGCAGCGGCCAGCGGGCGCTGGCCAACAAGTCCCCGGCGGAGGCGGGCGGGAGCCGGCCGGCCACCCCGAGCACCCCCCGGTGGACGTTGAAGCCGGTAACGGCGGCCATCACGTCATCGTCGACGGCGTACACAGGCACGCCCACGGGCAGAGGGAGGTCCGCTACGACGTTCAGCCGGCGCCGGAGCACCAGCACCGACCGCAAAGGGTAGGGCGAAGCGAGCGCCGCCTCGAGGGCCAACTTTCCCTCGACGATGAACACCCCTCCCGAAAACTCCGCGCTACGGCGCAGGGCCGAGTCCTTCAGGTCCCGGTACAGGGCCAAACGTGTGTCGGACGGGTCGGAGACGTAATCGACCAGGGCACTTCCGTGGAAAATGGCCGCCGTGAGCGGCGGGACCTCAGTCGTTCAACCTCGCTTGTCCAGGCTCACTCGCCCGCCTCGTTCGCACGGCATCATTCCAGACTCACGCCGTCGGCTCAGTGCTCGGCCCGCTCTTTTAGCTCTTTCAAAGCTGTGTGCGTGATCCGGCCTTCGGCCCGCCGCTTGACGAACACCGGCAACGGTACCTTCAAGTCCACGACCAGGTGATAGGTGACATCGGCAGAACCGTCTTCGCCAGGGGCGATCTCGTAGCTGCCGTCGAGCCGGCGCGTAACGTCGCCGCGCACCTGTTCCCAGGAGAGCCGGGAGGGCGCCCCGCTGTACTCGTACCGCAGCGTGTAAGACGTGCTGCGCCCGAAAGCGGCGGCGCGGAACGTGACTTGCGTTGGCCTTCCGTCGCCGTCCCGCTCCTCGACCGAGACCGCCTTCACGTCCGCCGCCCATTCCGGGTAACGCTCGAAGTCGGTCAGGATCTGATAGCAGGTAGAAGGGCTCGCGCCGATGACCATCCTCTCCGAGACCTGCTCTTCCACTTCCTCACCTCCTCAGGCACGACCCTAGCGCCTGCGAAAAACGAGCTTGGGGAAACGAGAAGGAGAGCCCGGGGTGCATCGGTTGCGCGCGCTTCACTCGTGGGGCGCTCAATCGTGGGGCGCGGGCCCCGCGACCGGCGGCCGAAGGTATTGGTCGATGGCGTCTCCCAATTTGGCGGCCAGGATGTCATAGGAAAGTTCTTCTTCCGCCCGGTGGCGACCGGCTTCCCCCATTCGCCTGGCCACCTCGGGGTGGCCCAAAATGGTCGCCAAAGCATCCGCCACATCAGCCACTTGCGCCGTCTTCGGGTTGGCGCGGCGCGGTGCGTCGTGGTCATCGGGCGCCGATCCGACCACCAGTCCCGTCTCGCCGTCTTTGACCGCCTCCGCTGCCCCCCCGGTGTCGATGGTGACGCATGGGACCCCGGTCGCCGCCGCCTCCACCAGTACGATGCCGAAGCCCTCCTGTTCGAGGCCCCACCACCGCGACCGGCAGCACAGCGCGAAAACGTCGGAGCAGGCGTAAAAATCGGGCAGGTCGGCGGCCGAGAGCCGGCCCAGGAAATCCACTCTGACATTGGCGTGCGACGCCAGCCTCTCGAGGCGATGGCGGTCTCTACCCGCCCCGGCGATGGCCACCGACAACCCCGGGAAGCGGCTCGAGACCAAGGATGCGGCCTGGATCAGCGTGTCCATGCCTTTGCGAGGTACCAGCCTGCTGACACTCGACACCAACGGGCCAGAGGCCGGGAGCCTGAACCGGACGCGGGCCGCGGCACGCTCGATCTGTGGCAGGGGCTTGAAAACGTGCGTGTCGACGCCGGGAGGGATCTGTACCGAGGGCGGGAACACACTCGCTTCCGTGCCGCCGTCGGCGGCAGGCTCGCTACCCAAAGCCCGTCTGGCCTCGGCCTCCGGATAGTGCCCCGCGGCGATGATCAGTGAGGCGTTCTTCAGTACGCGGCCGAGTAACTGATGGCTGACCGGGAGCCGGCCCGGCACGGTCACCTCGGCACCGTGCAAGACAACCGCGTACGGCAACCCCAGCGACGGCCCTAGGAGGCCGAGGGGGAGCGCCGGGTCGATGACGACGGCTTCGGCGCCCGTGGCGGCAGCCAGCTGTTTCACCCGGCTGGCGAGGTGGGGCTGGGGAAGGAGGACAGGTTCTCTCGCCCTCACCACCCGGAACTTCTGCTCCCGGTCCCACCATTCAGCGCCCAGGTGCGAGGGCGTAAAGACGGTGACGTCGTCGGGAGGAAGCCGGCGCCATAGCTCCCACAAGTAAGACTGGATGCCGCCGACCTTGGGCGGGAAGTCGTTCGTGAGGAGGATGTGTCGCATCGCTTGTCAGCCGTGGCAGCTTACCTTGACGTGGCTGGCCTCGTCCTTGGTTGGACAGGCCTCGCCGTTGGTAGGACAGGCCTCGCCATTGCCACGCAGGCCTCGCCGTCAGTCACACAGGCCTCTGCGTTGGTAGCGCCGGCCTGGCCGTCAGATGCGCCGCCACATCAGCCTGACGGGCCAGCTCCTGGCGAACGATCGGAGACTGGTCGCCGAGGAGCGATGGCCTGGCGGCGACGAGGTCGTGGCGGCCGGCTCTGAACGATGCCCAAACAGCGTGAGCACGAAGCAGCTCGTCGGGGTCGTCCAGGTAGCGGCCCAACGTCTCCTCTACCTCCGGCTGGTGGCCGTCCGCTACATTGCCCAGCGCTATGAGAGCATTGCGTCGCAGGTAACGGGGGTCCCGCTGGGGGATGTACCAGCGGCCGTAGCGAGCCAGCAGCGACTCGTCGTCGTTTGAGAGCAGGTCGAGCAAGTCGACTTCGGCCTCCTGCCCCGCCGGCCCGCCCTCGGGCGCCTGCTGGACCTTGGCCGGCTGTGCCGGCTCCGCCGGCTCGGCTTGGGCTACGGCCACGTCCGCGGCCGCGGCCGCCACCTTGATCCTGCCATTTGCTTGGTTCGTGCGCTCGCCGTGGCTGTCGTCGGCCATTCGAGCGGCCAGCCGGTTCACCGGGCATACCTCTTGACAATCGTCGCAGCCGTAAATCCGCCCCTCCAGGGCAGCGCGGTACTCGACAGGGAACACGCCCGTGGCCTGTAGCAACCAGGCCAGGCACTTGCGCGCGTCCAGAACGCCCGGCGCCACCAGCGCCCCGGTTGGGCATGAGGTCAGGCACCGCCGGCAGCTACCGCACCCGTCTTCGACGGGAGCACTGGCTGGCAATGGGGCGTCAGTGATGACCGAACCGAGGAGGAACCACGAGCCCCGTCCCGCCAACAGAATGTTGCTGTTTTTCCCGAACCAGCCGAGGCCGGCTCTCTCCGCCGCCGCCCTGTCGACCAGGGCATTGTCATCGGCTACGACTCTTGCCCTCCATCCCGCTCCCGTCAGCTCAGTGGCGACCTGTCCTAAGGCCTTCCGCAGGTCCAGGTAATGGTCCCGGCGGGCGTAGCGAGCCACGCGACCTTGCGGACGGTCCGGGCCAACCGGGCTCCGGCCGCGGTCAATACCAGGGACTGAAATGTGCTCGTTGTCCCAGTCTTCCCGTGAGGCTTCTCCGTATGGCCAGGCCCCGACCACGAGAGCGGCGGCCTCAGGCAACGCCCGCCGCGGGTCGGTGGACCGGGTCGGGTTGCGGTAGGTGAACTGCATATCGGCCGAAAGGCCGGCGTCCTTGCGTTCCTCGAGGATGCGCCGGGTCGCTTCCATTGGTGTGGCGAGGGCAATACCGATGGCAGCCAGGCCGGCCTGCTCGCCTCGCTGGCGCAACCTCTCTGCAAGCTCGCCCAGGCCCTGGAGGGGCTCAGCGGGCGTTCGCCGCTGGCCTGCCACACGAATTGACGACGACGCCTCCGTAAAACACCCCTCGGTGGTCATCCGCGAACAGCGTCATCGTACCTCCCGGGCCCCGGACTAGGAACGATGCTGCGGCGGTCAGCCCGGGGCGGAGGCTCTCAGATGGCGAAGTGGTGGGACCAGCCCGCCTCGGCCGAGCGTCCTTAGCGCTCGTTCCTCGGCCACGTCGAAGACCACAGCATCCTCGGGCTCCCGGCCGCAGATGAAAGTCACCACGCAGTCGTCGCAGGCATCCGTCCCCTGCATGATGCAGCCGTCGCAATCGATGGTCATTGTCGTCATACCATCAGGCTCTCACCCAGCAGTGACCGAAACCCCCTGCGGTATCGTGGCCGGCCATGAGCGACGAAGGAGGGCCCGGGGCCACGCTGGCAATGTCTACCGCGGCAGAGCGGTTCTCCGACCTTGTGGGCCGGCACCCGGAGGGCATATGGGGCGCGCCCGGCAGGGTGAACCTGATCGGCGAGCACACCGACTACAACGCCGGTCTGGCCCTGCCTTTCGCCATAGACCGCGCCACCGTCGTCGCTGCCGCTCGCCGCCCGGACCGTACAGTCCGGGTGTACTCCACAAACCTCGACGAGCAAGCATGTGCCAACCTGGACGAGCTGGCTGATTGGGATCCCGGCGAGTTCGTGGGCTGGTCCCGGTATGCGCTCGGGGTCCTGTGGGCCATTAAGCTCCCGCCCCCCGGGCTCCCCGGCGTCGACATCGTCGTTTCCTCGGACGTCCCGCTGCGGAGCGGGCTTTCCTCGAGCGCGGCTTTGACAGTAGGCATCGCCGTGGCGCTCGACGACATCTGGGGGCTCGGGTTGGACCGCCAGGAGATAGCCAAGATCGCCCAACAGGCCGAAGCCGGTTTCGCGGGCACGCCGTGCGGGCTGATGGACCAGCTCGCTGCGCTCGAAGGGAAGCCGGGCGCCGCAGTACTCATCGACTTTTTGTCGCTCACTACCGAATTGGTACCCCTCGAAGTCGGACCTCTGGTCGTGCTGAACACCAGGGTCGAGCACGCGAACGCCGACGGCGCCTACGCCGACCGCCGCCGAGCGTGCGAAACAGCCGCGGCCAGGCTCGGCGTGCCGTCTCTGCGCCAGGCCACGCTCACCCAGGTGGAACAAGAGCTCAACGGTCAGTTGCAAAAACGGGCCCGGCATGTGGTGACGGAAAACGAGCGGGTGAAGCAAACCGTGGCCAGGTTGCGCCAGAATGCAGCGGTCGGGGACCTGCTGGTGAGTTCGCACATGTCGCTGCGAGACGACTACGAGGTCTCCTGTCCCGAGCTTGACCTGGCCGTCGAGACCGCCCTGGCCAATGGCGCCACCGGGGCCAGGCTCACCGGAGCCGGGCTGGGTGGGTGTGCCATAGCACTGGGGACAGGGGCGGACGTACTGGCCGTGCCGCTGTCGAAAGCGTTTGCAGAAGCCGGCTTTCGGCCGCCCGAGCTATTTACCGTCTCGCCCTCGCGCGGGGCGGGCCGTCTGGCCTGAACACAGCCGGTCTAACTCCCGCCACAGCCAACCCCTACCTCACGGCTCTCCGCACTACGGTAGGGGACGTGCTGACCGCGTTTGTCCTGATCGACGCCGAACCGGCTCGTGTAGCGGAGCTGGCCGAAGAGGTTGCCTCCGTCGAAGGTGTGGCGGAGTCGTACTCCGTGGCCGGACAGGCCGACGTAGTGGCCGTCGTCCGGGTCCGCCAGATCGAGGATCTGGCTGAAGTCGTGACAAGGCGCCTGCACGCCCTTCCCGGCGTCACCGACACGAGAACTCTCGTCGCCTTCCAGTCGTACAGCCGGCGCGACCTCGACTCCATGTGGGAACTGGGCGCAACCTGAGGAGGCCGACCAATCCGGTGACTAGGGGCCCGTGGAGGACACTTTCGGCAGTACTATTGGGTTTTGTGAGCGACCTGCTTGTCACCGTCACGCTCGTCTTCTTTCTCCCGGCGGTGCTCTTGACGAGTGTGGGCACCTGGGCCCGGTTCTCGTTACGGCGGGCCAACAGGGTCGGGCCGGGCCGGTCGGCGGCTAGCGCACCGATCCCCTGGCTCTGGAGCCCGGGTATGGCCGCCACGCTGCACCGCCGTCTCCGCTCTGCGTGCCGGCTGGCCCGAGCGGTTGAAGAGTCCCGGCCCCCGCCCCCGCGCCGGCGGTGGTCGCAGCGGAACCTCCCGCCGCAAGGCGACGCCATCGTGGACCTGGCCAGGGAGGTCGTCCGGGAAGCGATGCAACTGGACCGCGAGCTCGTCACTGCCAGTTGGCTGGCGCGAGGGGTGCCCAAGGTCCAGGCGATGGCCGCTCTCGCCTATCGCGTCAGCGCAGTGGAGGACGCCGCCCGTCGCGTCCATCAGCTCGAAACGAAACGGACAAGCATTTCGAGCCCACCAGGGCCGGCCGGGCTCAGCCTGGACGAACGGATCTCTGTGGTCGAAACTGCTTTCGGCGAACTGTCGGCCCGTCCTGCTGCGAGCCTTCTCGATGCCGCCCATGGCCAGGGCCCGGCCGCCTCGGCCGACGTCCAGCCCCTGACCCGCCCGGCCTGACCCGCCCGGCCCGAGCCGGGGCTCGCCGCCTGATCTTGACTGCGCCGGCCAGTGCGGGAGTGGCGGCCTATTTCCTTCCGGCCTATTCCTTCGGGGCGGCTTCCGACCGCGACAATTTCACCAGGTCGTCTAGACAAGCACCGGCCCGGCCACTGTCGACTGATTCTCCCGCTGCTACGAGCCCCTCCTGGAGGTCTCGCACCTCCCCTACGACAAGCAACGCGGCCGCCGCGTTCAACAGCGCGATGTCCCTGTGCGGACCGGGCACCCCGGAAAGCACTTCCTTCACCACTCGGGCATTAACGGCCGCGTCCCCGCCCTTCAGGTCTTCGGGAAGCGCCCTCGCCAGCCCCAGTTCGGACGGGTCCACGACCAGGCTGTGCACCCCGCCATTGCCGGGCCGCCACTCGAACACGCGGGTCGGCGCAGTGGTCGACAGCTCGTCCAGGCCGTCGTCGCCGTGGACGACCCAGGCCCGCTCTGCCCCGGCCGAGGCCAGGACCGTCGCCAACCGTTCGGCAACCCGGCCATCACCCACCCCTACCAGCTGGTAACGAGCCCGGCCCGGGTTAGCCAATGGCCCAAGCAGGTTGAACGCAGTCGGGACCCCGAGCTCGCGCCGGACCGCGATGACATGCCTCATGGCCGGGTGGTACCGGGGGGCGAAGCAGAAACCAATGCCGACTTCCTCGATGCACCGGGCCACCGATGCGGGCGGCAGGGCGATCTCCACTCCAAGCGCTTCCAGGACGTCAGCCGAGCCCGTGCGCGAGGAGGCAGCTCGGCCACCGTGCTTGCAGACCGGCACTCCGGCCCCGGCCACGACCAGGGCAGCGATGGTCGAGACGTTGATAGTGCCGGCCCGGTCTCCCCCTGTGCCACACGTGTCCACCAGGCGCTTGGCCAGATCGTTCGGAACGGGGACCGTCTCGGCCACCTCGAGCATGGCCTCGAGCATCCCGGTCAGCTCCTCGGCCGTCTCGCCCTTGCACCGCAGCCCGAACACGAATGCCGCCACCTGGGATTGCGTCGCCGCCCCGTCAAGGATCTCACGAAGCACCGCCGCCGATTCGACAGAGCTCAGGTCCTCCCCGGCGGCCAGACGACCCAACACCGCGGGCCAGCCACCTATGTCAGCCAAAGACGCCGGCGGTGGTGGAGTAGCCCGGCTCGGGGAAGAAATGTCGGCGCTCACTGCATCGGGCATGCCCCCAACGGTACTAAGCCCTGATGCCAATGACGGCCCGCCTCTCGAAGCAAGCGGAACCGGCACTTGCGCCCGCCCGAGGCCGTCGCGCTTCCTGCACCGTTCACCTTTCTTGAAGCGCGCAATTTCTTCAGATGCCGGGCCGGCGGCCTTGATGGTCCCACTGTCGCCTCACTAAGGTCCTGCCTGGCCCGCACAGTTTGGGCCGGCACAGTTTCGAGCCGGCGCAGTTTCGAGCCGGCACAGTTTCGAGCCGGCACAGTTTGGAGCCGGCACAGTTTCGAGCCGGCACAGTTTCGAGCCAGGGGGTCGGCCATCGGCATCCTCGTAATCGACATAGGCAGCAGCGCCGTCCGGACCAGCGTTGTCCGCCCTGACGGCACGATCGAGGCCAGGCGTCAGGTCGGGACGAGCCCGGACCGGCCGTTCCCCGGCCTGGTCGAACTCGACGGCGCTGCATTGGCCGGAGCAGTGATGACGGCGGCCCGTTCCAGCCTCGACGAGGCCGGTCGAGTCGATGGTGTGGGCATCACCAATCAGCGCGGCACAACCATCGTTTGGGACGCCTCGACCGGCGAGCCTGTCGGGCCGGCCCTCAGCTGGCAGGACCTGCGCACCCTCGGCACCTGTCTCGAGCTGCAAGCAGAAGGGTTGCGGCTGGCCCCCAACGAGTCAGCCACCAAGCTGGCCTGGCTGCTCGACACTTACGACCCCGATCGCCGGCGCGACCTGCGCTTCGGGACTCTCGATACCTGGGTGGCCTGGCTGCTTACGGACGGAAGCGCGCACATAACCGACCCGAGCAACGCGGCGGTCAGCGGGCTACTCCCCACCGAGGCGGTCCTGGCTGGCCAATCAGACCTGGTCTGGGACGAATCCCGCCTGGAACGGCTGCGGGTGCCCGATAAGTGCATGCCGGCATTGGTGGCCTCCACCGGGTTGCTGGCCGAGGCCACCGCCCTGGCCGGCGCCCCACCCATTTGCGGCATGGTCGGGGACCAGCAGGCGTCCCTTATAGGCCAGGGTTGCGTTCGTCCCGGGGACGCCAAAGCCACGTTCGGCACCGGCGCCTTCCTCGACGTCAACATCGGAGGCTCTCCCCCACCGTTCGGTGCTTCCGGCAAAAGCGGGCCGTCCGGCTGTTTCCCCATCATCGCGTGGGAACGAGAGGGCACCCTCACGTGGGGTGTGGAAGCGGTCATGCTGTCGGCCGGGACGGCTCTGTCCTGGCTGGTAGACGACCTCGGTATCCTCTCCAGCCCGGCCGAGTCGGCTGAAGTGGCAGAGCGTTGCGCCGACACGGGCGATGTTTCCTTCGTGCCGGCGCTCATCGGGCTGGGCACGCCCGACTGGGACTTTGGGGCCCGTTCGTTACTTATCGGGATGACGAGTGGCACGGGGCGGCCCGAGGTGGTCCGGGCCGTGCTGCGAGGGATCGCTCAACGCGGCGCCGACCTGCTGGAGGCGGCCGAAGACGACGCCGGGAGGGCAGTCTCGCGCCTGCGGGTGGATGGGGGGATGACCGCCAACCCGGTGTTCGTGCAAGAGCTGGCAAACGCGTGCCGGCGCCCGGTTGAAATTGCCGCCGAGCTGGAGGCCACCTCGCTCGGGGCCGGCCTGCTTGCCGGCCTGGGCACAGGGATGTGGTCCACGTATGAGGACGTCGCCTCGGTCATCACGCCTCGGTCGATAGTCGAGCCCTCCGGCGACGACGGCCGCTTGCGCTGGAAGGAAGCCCTCTCCAGATCCCGGCAGTGGATCCCTGAACTGTCGGAACTGAAGTTCTGACTAGTTGTCCGTAGGTTCTTCCGGATCGCTCGGGCCGACAGCGGCGCGGGCCGCCGCTAACGCCGCATCAAGTTGACGGTCGGTGCGCGCCGCACTGCGCTCTTCCTCTCTCGCCCACTCGACGAAAAGGAGAGCCAGGGCGGCGACCACGAGCACCTCGGCCAGGCCCAGGAGCACGTTCCCGCCCTGTTGAGTATCGGCCAACGTGTTCCCGGCCGGATAAAGAGGCTGCGCCACGTTGGCTACTGCCAGGCCCAAAGCGAGGTTGAAAGGGATAAGCAGGAGCACGAGCACGAACCTCATCCCGAACCGAAGGCGCCGGGGAAGACCGTCTTGTCCGGCGATGAGCACCCAGAGCAACAAACCGGCCAATACGAAGTACAGGTGGACTAAGGCCAGGAAGACGGGGTGTTCAACGGAGAACTGGTAGAGGGGGGTCAGGAAATAGATGAACATCGAACCCGTCGTGATGACGAAAGCCACCAACGGCCGGGACACCGCTTGGACCGGCCAGCTCCGCAGCACCCTCACCAATACCGCGCCCCGCCGACGCGAAGACGATTGAAGGGCCAACGTAATGGGAGCACCGAGGGCCATGAGCGGTGGGCCCACGTCGACCAGGAGTAGCACCTGGACGACGTGGGCGGTGAAGTTAGAGGTCTGGTAACGAGCGATGCCTCCCTCTGTCGCATAGGCCACGATGATGACCCCGAGTACGAAACAGAGCGTCCGGAAAACCGACCATCGCCCGTCTCGCGAGACCAACCGGCGCACGCTCGAGAGGTACCAGGCCAGTACAGCAAGCTGGACCGCCAGGGCGACGAACGAGATCCAGTGCGTTTGCCAGGTAAAGAGCAGGATGCCCGTTTGCGGGTCAGGCGACTTTGTGGGCATTCCGGAAAACCTTTACCACCCTATGGGTGTCCCGCCGGGCGGCCCTCCGGCTCTTCGGCCGGAGCCACGGGCCGCGACGGAGGCGCCGGAGCGGACGCGCCACCGGCGTCGCCATCGGTGCCGGTCCCAGCCTCGCGCCTGGCCCGTCCCGACAGGACGGCCCAGATCGTGGCCGCGGGCCCCGGCGGCGCATCGGCGCCCAGAGCTAATTGCCTGCGCACCCTCTCGGTGACCTTCCGTTCCATGTAGAAGGCCAGAAGCGGCACCAGCCCCGAGCAAACCATCCCCAGCAATTGGGCGGTGCGGAACCGGGCCCGGCCGGCGAGGTCGAGGCATGTGAGCAGGTACACGATGTAGAAAATCCCGTGAATTGGCCCGACAATCGCGACCACGGAAGTCCAAGGCCACTTGTTACCGCCGATCACCTGGAGCGGGATGCCGATGAAGCACAGGATGGCCAGGCCCGTTCCGACTATGAAAGCCATGACGCGGTACCGGGCCAGCGCTCCGGCGGTGCCCCCAAGGGGCTGCGGTCCTTTGAGGATGCCGCTCATAGGGACAGGTCGGTCTGCTCGGCCGTCGATTGGGGCTCCACGCCATGGGGCACCGCTCCGAGCGACCCCGAACCGGCCCTTACCGCACCGTCTCCGGCTCCATCCCCTGACGAGCCCTGAACATCGCCGATAGCCTCGTCATCGACTACCCGACCGTCCCCGTCTTCGCCGTAGAGCACATCCAGCGGCAGGCCGCGCGGGTTGCTCCAGGTCTTCCGGGCCCCGCCGGCCGAAAGTGCGTGCAGGTACTGGTTGTAATTTTGGAGCTCAGGTGTTTCCAGTGCCTTGTCCCAGACCAAGGCGGGCGACGGTACCTCGTCGTCGCGGTGCAGGAGGGAACGGCGTTCCCGGCGCGGGTGGGCATAGTCAGCCGGGGTGGGAACGTCGTGGATCAGCTGCCACCAGGCGATGACGCCGAGGATGGCGAAGATCGGCCACTCAATGGAGTAGAAGTAGCTGAGCAGGTTGCCACTGAGGGCGCGGTGCACCTGCCACCAGCCCGCCACCAGGCAGCCCGGGACGACAGTCACCAGAAGGAAGTGCAGAACAAACGCCCTGCGAGACAACCACCGCTGGCCCACAGCCTGATCCTAGTTCGGTCCTGGAAAGTCCTGGTTGGCGACGCGTTGAGGCCGGGCGAGCAACCGGTAGGGGCGGGCCGTCCCGGGTGGGCGGGCATGGCCGCTCCTGTGCCATCCTCCGAGCGCTGAGCGGCCACCTGCTCTAGACAAACCTGGGAACAGGCGACCTTGGCGCCAAAAGACCAAGGCTCACAGTGGAACGTGGCTTCCAGCGCGCTGGCAGTCCCCCGGTGGTCCCTCAACTCGTTTTTACCGCCGCCAAAAGCTTCGTAAGGGACTCCTTTGCGTCCCCGAAAAGTAGTGTCGTCCTCGGGTCGTAAAGCAGAGCGTTGTCCACACCGGAGAAGCCGGGGCGCATGCTGCGCTTCAGGAAAACCACGTTGGCCGCGCTGTCGACATTCAGTATCGGCATTCCGTATATCGGGCTGCCGGGGTCGTCCCTGGCCGCCGGGTTTACCACATCATTTGCCCCGACAATGAGCGCCACGTCGGTGCTGGGAAACTCGTCGTTGGCCTGGTCCATTTCTTCGAGTTCCTCGTACGGAGCATCGGCCTCGGCCAGCAGCACGTTCATGTGCCCTGGCATTCGCCCCGCGACCGGGTGAATTGCGTAAGCTACCTCCACGCCGCGCGCCTCCAGAGCACGCGCCAGCTCAACCGCCACATGCTGGGCCTGGGCCACGGCCAGGCCATATCCGGGCACGATCATCACCTTGCGCGAATATGCAAGGAGAGTACCGATGTCGGTGGCGTCCGCGCTTCGCACACTTCGTTCCTGCCCTGCGCCGATAGCCGTAGCGCCTCCAGCCGGCGTTGCCCCGAACCCGCCGAGCACGATGTTCGGGAGTGACCGGCCCATGGCGTCGCTCATCATCTTCGTTAGCAGCGCCCCGGAAGCCCCTACCAACGTGCCCGCAATTACGAGGATGACATTGTCGAGGACAAAGCCGTCGGCGGCCACTGCCAGACCGGTGAAACTGTTGAGCAGCGAGATGAGGACGGGGGTGTCGGCCCCCCCGACCGGCAGGACAATCCCTGCGCCGAGGGCGAGAGCGGCGATGGCCAGCAGGGTAATTGCAACCAGGTGCGGCGTCACTACGACCAAAACGGCCAAAGCGACGATGGCGACGCCGACGATGCCGTTGACAACCTGTTGGCCGGGGTAAATCACAGGCCTCCCGGTCATAAGCTCTTGCAGCTTGGCGAAGGCCAGGGCGCTGCCCGCAAATGAAACAGCTCCCACCACCAATGCGAAGACAATCGGCACTCCCTTTTCCGCCGGCACGCCCAAAGGCAGGTCGTGGAGGTACTCCGCCACCGATATGACCGCCGCGGCGGCGCCTCCGACCCCGTTGAACATGGCCACCATTTGGGGCATGGCAGTCATAGGGACAGTGCGGGCTGCAGGGACCGCCACCAGCGCCCCCAGGCCCATCGCACCACCAATCACCCAGTCGTGGCCGGGCGCCTGGACGAGGAACGTGACGAGTACCGCGATAACCATGCCGGCAACGCCCACGAGGTTGCCATACCGAGCAGTGCGCGGCGAGCTGAGCGCTTTCAGCGCCAAAATGAAACAAACGGCCGAAAGGAGATAGACGGCCGTCAAGCCGTTTGCACTGATGTGGATGGCAGCCGTCATCGCTTGGTGTCGCTTTTGGCTCCATCCTCAGGCCGGATTGCCTTCGTCTGCTGACGACTTTTGAACATGTCGAGCATGCGGTCTGTAACGACGACACCACCCACGATGTTCAAGGTGGCCAGGAACACCGCCACGAAAGCCAGCGAAGTTTGCAGCGCGCCTTGGGCCTGAGAAGCGATGAACATCGCTCCGACCAGGATAATCCCGTGAATGGCATTACTCCCGGACATGAGCGGGGTATGCAGGATGCTCGGGACCTTGGAGATGACCTCGAAGCCCAAAAAAGCAGCAAGGACGAATATGACAAGCAGGTCTACGGCGTCGGTGATCATGACGGCGGCTCCTGGAGGGCTAAGCGGGTTTGCTCGTGGTGGACCGAACCAGATATCGTGACCGCGCTCTTGTCGACGACCTCGTCTGCGAAATCGGGCGCCAGTTTGCCGTCTTTCACCAACAATCGCACGAACGAGCTGACGTTGCGGGCATACAGAGCGCTGGCATGTGTTGGCATCGAGGCAGCCAGCTCGGGCGCTCCGACTATATAAACGCCGTTCCAAACGAGTTCCTTGCCATCGTCAGTCAGCTCGCAGTTTCCGCCGCTGGCGGCGGCTAAGTCGACGATGACCGATCCTGGCCGCATCTCGTTGACCATGGCCGCGCTGACCAGGAGCGGGGCGCGGCCACCGGGGACGGCCGCCGTCGTGATGACCACATCCGAGGCCGCAACATGGGTCCCTATCAACTCCTGCTGACGGGAAAGAAAGTCCTCGGATTGCGCGGCTGCATAGCCGCCGGCGCCCTCCTGGGCCTCGAGGCCAAGTTCGAGGAAACTGGCGCCTACGCTCTTTACCTCTTCTTTCGCCGCCGGCCGGACGTCGTAGGCAGTCACGACGGCACCAAGCCGGCGCGCCGTGGCAATTGCCTGCAGGCCCGCCACCCCGGCGCCCAGGACAAGAACACGGGCCGGAGGGACGGTGCCGGCCGCGGTCATAAGGAGCGGGAAAAACTTGGCCAGCTTGTTGGCCGCGATCAACACCGCCTTATAGCCGGCCACGGTGGCCTGAGAAGAAAGGGCGTCCATCTGCTGAGCCCGGCTTATCCTCGGCACCAGCTCGAAGCTGAAGGCGGTGATGCGCCGGTCCGCCAGCCGGCGGACCACATCGAGGTTGGCTGACGGGGCCAGGAAGCTCAGGAGGGAAACGCCTTCGGGCAGCCCGTCGACTTCGCTGACCATGGGAGGCTGGACCTTCGCCACGAGGTCGGCGCCGTCAAAGAGCTCGTTGCTTCTCCCAGAGACCTTCGCACCTGCGGCTTCGTAATCTTCGTCCGCGTACAGGGCGAGCTCGCCGGCGCCCTGTTGGACAGCGACCTCCACGCCACTGCTCGTAAGGCGCGCCAACTCGCCAGGCACGAGCGCGACGCGTTGCTCCCCAGGTGTCAGTTCCTTGGGTACTACTAACTTCATGGGCCTCCGTCCAAACAGGAGACCCTACACCAGCTTGACCGACCCGCTCGATTCGACTGCTACTGAAAGGGGCACTTTGACCGGTACCCACCCCGAAATCCCTACCGGTCTGAGATTTGCAAGCTAATGAACCCGAGCGATCAGCCGGCCTGGCGCGGTCGCCTTACCGGCGACGGCCACCCCGGTGCGCGGCGTCGTATGCCGCCCTTACCTCTCCTGGTATGCGGCCCCGGTCGCCAACCGCATAACCTTGTGCACGCGCCCATTCGCGTATCTCAGCTTGTGATTCGCCGCGTGGTGCCGACGCAGGGCGGCTCGAGCGCGTCGAACGGCCCGTGGTTGCCCCCCGCCGACGGCCACGGCCCCCTCTGCCGGCGGAATGGCCCGCATTGGCGAAGCCTTCTAAAGTTTCCTTCACTTCGTCGAGGTGCTGCCGGCAAAGATCGAGAGTATAGGTCTTACCACCGTACGTGAATGACAGGGATTCAGCCGCATTGACATCCCCGTCTTCTAGGTCGCAAGTAACTACAACTTGCGTGATACGAGCCATTGACAAACCCCTTTCGGCAGAAGGACGCGGTCTGCGCCGCGGCATCAATACACGATAGTAGTTCAAACGCGCGCCAAATCACAATTCAAGACGTCGCGATGTAACTGACGTCGTGAGTATAGGCCGGGAACACACCACTGAAGTCGCGAGAACTGAAGTCCGCGCCCTCGTGGGCGGTTCTGGAATGCCTGCGCCGGGTAGTTGTCGGTGCCGAACGGGAACTGCGTTTTTTTGCGCCTCCCGCATCCTGTCGCTGGCTCTCTTGCCGGCCGGGAAAGTTTCTCGAACCTCAGTAGTACGTCTCTTTCCTCGAAACCATTTCTCTTAAGGGCAATGGCATAGCCAACCAGGCGCGCCACCAGGCAGGGCGACGGCGACATCGACATCGGCAACCCGGCCGGAGTTTGTTTGCCACCAGGTTTGTAAGCCCGGGACTTTGTCGGCCACGACACCTCGGCCGGACTTACACGCTTGCACTACTTGCCTGGCGGCAACTACTTGGCCGCCGACAACCCCGATAACAGTAACGTGGGCGCTGCGGGCCTCGATCCCGCGACCTTCGCCTTGTAAGGGCGGCGCTCTTCCAACTGAGCTAAGCGCCCAGGCGCTACATGTTAGTGCCGGTTTGCCCCGACGAACTCTGCCGGCGAAAAGTTCCTGCGTCAAACGCGCCGGGACCGCCCGGGCCTACCTGGTTTCATCCTCGCTCGACCGGGAGCCGTTTAAAGGCTGCCGGTCGACTACGAGCCAAGGTTGGCGGGGGCGGCCCCTATCGAGACGCGGCCGCTAAGCGGTCTTGCGCTCTTCTTCTGGGTCTCGAGGCGGCTCGAGACGACGGACCCTTTCGGGCCGGTTGGGCATCGGAAAGCCCGGCTCACTCGGCAGTGCGGCGGCGACTTTCGGTGGACGACCACGCTTGCGCTTCCGGGGTATGACCACGCCGTCCGCGAACAGCTGCCCGCCCCAAACGCCTGCCGGCTCGCGCCGGGCGAGGGCGCCGCGCAAACAGGGCGCTACCAACGGGCACGTCGAGCAAATCGCCTTGGCCAGTTCTATGTCGGGTATCTCGTCAGAGAAGAAAAGCGGTGTAAGTGCCCCTTGGCCATCGTGGCATGCAGCATCGTCCCAAGTAAGCGTCGTTGTCAGTTGGATCTCGTCGCTCTCGTCGCTCTCGTCTTCGCTCTCGGCCCAGCTGTAGGCGAACATCCTGCGTTTCCTTTCGATATCAACCCTGCGTTGTGAAGTGCCATCGCTCGCTGTCAGAGAAACAAAAAGGCCGCCGGGGGAGTTCCCCGGCGGCCTCTGGGCCAATCCTGCGAGTGATCCGATCAACTCGGTAATCGCTCGCTTTGGCTCAAAAGCCGCTCGAGGCGGTACCACCCGGACTTAAAGGAGTCCTTCGGCATGCCCTTGCCAACGCAATTGGCCCCGGCGTGGACCGAGGTCGGCGCGGGCAGTGCAAGCACCCTGGGCCCCTGATTAGCCTGGTTGGGGCGCGGAAGGGCCAAGCCCGTAAGCTGCTCGCTGCTCATCAGTGCCTGACCTCCTTCGAAGCGCGCTCTGCCCGACTTGGGCTCCTGCCTGTCACCATCGCAGCACGTTGGCCACCGGAAGTCAACTCAATTTCGGAATAGCTAAGCTACCAGGATCGTCGCGCCGTGCGTGAAGCTTAATCCTCTTGGAGTGGTGGCTTGTTGGGACGGGATGCGGGCACAGGCGCTTCGGAACGCCCACAGCCAGGCAACTCGCCTTCCGGCTCGCCCGGCTTGCTTTGCCCGTCTCCCGCTAGCGTTGTGGGGAATGGCTGTGATCGACGTCGCCGGCTACGTAGCCGAGTTGAAAGACCACGCTGTCGACCACGGCTTTCACGTTCACGACGAGCGGCACTTTGTCGAGACGTACTCGCTCCGCCAGGCCTGGGAGGTTGACCTGCACCCCGAGGAGGCATGCAACGGGCCGTTAGACCTTCACCTTGCTCTCGAGGTTGACCCGCGGGTGCTGCTGTCGTTCGAAGATGCGGTCGTGGAGTTGCCCGAGGGCGCAGACCCGTCCGACGACTATCACTTCCCACTGACCTTCACCTGGGCCTTACCTCCGTTGCCACACGGCCCGGACCTTCTCCACCTGGCCATTGACCTCGCCGGCATCGGCGGTGTCGAGTTCCCCCTGGAGACATCGGCCATCGACAGCTACCCTTCCGCGACCGACGCGGCCGAACGTCGTCTCACCGTCATCGCTCGCCAGAAAGTTTCGCTGGCCCGGGTGCTCGCCGGCGAAGAGCTGCTCTGTGAGAGCTTCGACCGGGCGCTGGCCGTGAGCCACTATCTGCTGGAGTCGGCCCCGGCCTGGATGAGCCAGGACTAATCTTCTTCAGGCTTTTTTCAGAAAAGGCATTTGCCTCGCAGTTTGTGCGAGTGATCAAAGCCAATCGTCCCGGCCACGGATGTCGGAATAGAAATACCGATGACTTCCACGGCGTCGATAGGTCTGATCGCTATTGCCGTTGCAAGAGGCGCCACAAGGAGGCGATATGCCCGCACCCGTATCGATGCTGTTGTCGACCGGTCTCGCATTTCCCGAATCACCACGCTGGCACGATGGTCGGCTCTGGGTGGCCGATTGGGGCGCCCACCAGGTCGTCGCCATCGATGTCACCGGGAAGAGCGAGGTCGTTACCGAAGTGGCTTCGTTCCCGTTCTCTATCGACTGGCTCCCTGATGGGCGCCTGCTCGCCGTCTCGGCCCGGGACCGCCGTCTATTACGGCGAGAGCCCACCGGCGCCCTGGTTGCGCACGCCGAGCTCGGCAACCTTTCGGAACGGCCCTGGAACGAGATCGTCGTCGACGGCAGGGGCAACATTTATCTGAACAACATCGG
>DATJUH010000283.1:0-8721 GCA_035502515.1 Acidimicrobiales bacterium | reverse complement strand
CTGCTCGACATGACCAGCCGCATCCCCGACTACCTTTACCAGCCAGCCTTCGCCCGCCGCGTTCGCGGCGGACCAGAGTACCCGCTTCACCGCCGCCCACCTGGTGTCCTACGTCGCCGGCCTCCCGCTCGGGCCGGCCGGGTACCACTACACCAACACCGGTTACATCGTGGCGCAGATGATCATCGAGAAGGTCACCCGCGACTCCTACGCCGACCAGCTCACCAAACGGATCATTACGCCCCTGGGGCTGCGCACCACGTGCCTGGCCCCCTACACCTGCCCGGCGGCCGACGCCGGCCGGGTGCCGGCCGGGTACTTCTACATCGCCGGCGAAGTGCCGTCGCTGGTGGGCAAGCCGATGCCACCTCTGGCCCTGACCTGGGCCCAGGCCGCCGGCGGGATTGTCAGCTCATGGGCCGATATGACCACCTTGGACCGCGACCTCTACCAGGGACGGCTCCTGCCCGCCAGCAGCACCAGCTGGAGTCTTTGGTATCTCAGGCCACCGGCCAGCCCATCGTCCACGCCACCCTCGCTGACCCGCTCGGCTACGGGCTCGGCGTCGCGCAGGGATTATTCCCCGGCCCGACCGGCGACTTCTGGTACTACCAAGGCCAGGCCTTGGGGGTCCGGGCCCTTCAGATGTACTTCCCCCGCTCCGGCATGATCATCGCGCTGGCGGTCAACAGCTCAACCAACAACGACCGGCTGAACCGAGCCGGCCAGGTCGCTTCTACCAGACCCTGCAGGAAGCAGGCGCAGCCAGCACCGGCTGATTTTTTCCGAACGGACCGCTGGTATTGGCCGCATCACAGGACTGGCCGGTACCCGTGGTCCGGGAACCGCCAGGCCGGTCGGATCTGCGCCCGGGTCGAACGTGGCCCTGTCGGAGGCCCCTATGGCAACTGAGGTTTGCTTTCCCGTCTACGAACATCCCGCGATCAGTGTGGAGCCTGAAGCTATGACATCAAACGAGACGACTCAGGTGCAGCAAGTGCCGTACCTCACCCGACCCGTGCGCGCCACTGCGGCGCCACTGCCGACTGGCCGGCGTCGTGAGACTATGTGGCAATGGAACTGTTGGTTGTACCGGTCGACAACCCGGACGAGCTGAACCTCATACTCGGGCAGAGCCATTTCATCAAGACCGTCGAGGACCTTCACGAAGCCATGGCCGGCTCTTCTCCGGTCACCCGCTTTGGGTTGGCCTTCTGTGAGTCATCCGGGCCTCGCCTGGTCCGCCGCTCGGGCAATGACGACGACCTGGTGGAGCTGGCGACAAAGAACGCTTTGGCCATCGGAGCGGGACATTGTTTCATTGTCTTCCTCCGCGGCGCTTTCCCCATAAACGTGCTCAACGCCATCAAACAAGTGCCCGAGGTCTGTCACATTTTTTGCGCTACTGCCAACCCGTTATCAGTCATTGTGGCTGAGACCGACGCCGGCCGCGCCATCCTCGGGGTCATAGATGGTGGCTCGCCCCTGGGGGTGGAGAGCGATAACGATGTAATCGAGCGCAAACGGCTGTTGCGGACGATCGGCTACAAGCTTTGAAAGATCAGGTACTCAAACGGCCGAACCGTGGCCAGCGAGACCGGGCCGAGGAGCAGTTCCGGCTCACCGATGGCCACCGGCGGCCAGGCCGTGCACAATATATCGCTGTGCCAGGATGATCACGAGTAGCGGTGGCACGCACCCGAGGAGCCCGAAGGCCAGCAACTGTCCCCATAATGTTTGGCCGGGCGTCGCAGACACCCCACTCACCAGCACCGTCTATTCGGGCCGCCTCCTCGATGTCGTTCGGCAGCTGCTGCACAAAGTCCGCCGGCACCCAGATGCCGAACGCGGCGGGCGGGATCGTCTCGGCCAGAGATCCTTGTACTGGGAGGACGTCATGACCGAAGCTGAGCACGGACAGGACCTCGTCCCGCCCGACTACTTGCTGACACAAGAACAAATCGAGTCGTTCGACGAACAGGGTTTCCTGGTACTTCGCAACCGGGTCCCGGCGGGGATGTTGACCCGCCTCCAGCAGGCCGCTGATGACTGGATCACGGCCGGCAAACAAGCTCATGTGCTGGGACAGGCCGACGACGATTACCGCTTCGTGGCCCGAGGCCAGGATGAAGTCATGTTCCGGGTGGACTACCTGCACAATAAAGGCCGAGCCGCCTCCCTGGAGCTGCTGGGCAGTCCACAGATCCTCGGGGTGGCCGAGAGCCTGGCCGGGAGGAACCTGGTCCCGACCTACGAGGCCATGGTGTTCAAAGACACAGGCAACGGGGCACCGGTCCGCTGGCACCAGGACGCCGTGCACCCACGCCGGTACCGGATATTCAATATCGACATTTATCTGGACACGGCCCAGCCCGGGCGGGGCGCCCTCCGGGTGGTCCCCGGGTCGCAGCTGGGCAAGGTCGATGTCTGTCAGCTCGAAGAGCAACACGCCTGGGACGTCCCCGGGTCGTCGGAAGTGGCTATGGGGCCGGGCGACGTCCTGGTCCACGACGTTATGTTGGTGCACGGCTCGGCCCCTACGGTCGGCAACGCTCTGCGGCGCACGATCTATTACGAGTTCCGGCCGGCCGAGCAGATCCTGGCCGAGGGCCCGTGGGACCGGGCGTGGGTGGACAAGAGGCTGCGACTTTTACCCCTGGCCCTCGAGGCCTACGCCCGGGCCAACCCCGGCCTGCCGGGCTATGGCTGGCGGGCCGACCCCGGACTGCGACCGGCCCCCACGGCCGGCTCGGAGCTGCGGGTCGTGCACCTGGTGCACAGCCCGGGCTCTTACTGCAGCGCCGGCGACGTCCAGGCACCGGCTTAGCCCGGGCGAGAGAAGCGCCCGTCCTCGCTCAACGAGTTTTTATCATCACGGCTCAGGTCCATAAAGCTCTGCCAAGACAGGTTGGCTCTGCGGGCTTCAAGACGCACTGCCTGAACCCGGGTACAGTGCCTCTAACGGCAGCGATGGGGCCATCACCCCGGAGCCTCCCGAAGAACGGGTGCCCCCAATTCGTCGGCACCTCAATAGAACGGGACGGGCAGGCCCGTTACAGCCTGAAGAGAGTGGGCCCGGGACTCCGGGCCAAGCAGGGTGGTACCGCGGGGCTCGGCCTCGTCCCTGCGCCGTATGACAGGCGTAAGGAGCGAGGGAGACGTAATGGCCGACCATCAACACCCGAGACGGTTCCCGGCTGTGCCGCCGGCCCCGGACTTCGGGGCCTTCGAGGAGCAAGCGCTGGAGCACTGGGAGGCGCACGACGTCTTCGCCCGCTCGGTGCGTGAGCGCCGGGATATGCCGGAGTACGTCTTCTTCGAGGGCCCGCCGACGGCCAACGGGCGGCCAGGTCTGCACCACGTCTGGGCCCGGGTCTACAAGGACCTCATCTGCCGGTACCGGACCATGACCGGCCGGTACGTACGCCGCCGGGCGGGCTGGGACACGCACGGCCTGGCCGTAGAGGTAGAGGTCGAAAAGGCGCTAGGGCTGTCGGGCAAGGACCAGATCGAACAGTACGGCGTTGACCGTTTTGTCGAGCGGTGCCGGCAATCGGTCTATGAGTACGTGGACGACTGGAAGGCGCTTACCCGGCGGATCGGGTACTGGGTCGACCTCGACCACGCTTACTGGACCCTTGACCCCGCCTACATCGACTCGGTCTGGTGGCACTTGGCGCAGTTGTGGGGGACAGGGGACCTCTTCGAGGACGTGAAGGTGGTGCCCTACTGCGTGCGCTGCGGCACCTCGCTGTCCAGTCATGAGCTGGGCCAGCCCGACGCCTACCAGGACGTCGAAGACCTGGCCGCCTACGTGCTACTGCCCATCGTGGGCGACAGGCCCGAGGGCGCTGAAGCGCTGGTCGTGTGGACCACCACACCGTGGACCCTCGTGAGTAATACCGCCGTAGCCGTGCGCCCGGACCTGACCTATGCGGTTGTGGACGGACTGGTGATGGCCGAAGAGCGGGCCGAGGACGTGCTTGGCCGGGGCGCCCGGGAACGCATCACCGCCCGGTTCCCGGGCCAACGCTTGGTCGGGGCCCGCTACCAGCGCCCTATCGACGTCGTCGCCGAGCCCGACGGCGCTGACGGCTGGCGGGTGGTCCCGGCGGGATTCGTCACCGCCGACGAAGGGAGCGGCCTGGTCCACATCGCCCCGGCGTTCGGCACAGACGACTGGCTGGTGGGCCGGCAGGAAGGGCTGCCGACGTTGAACCCGGTCGGGCCTGACGGCCGCTTCGTCGACGCCGGTTGGCTAACCGGCCGGCCCGTGCGGGAAGCCAACGTTGCCATCGTGGAGCACCTGGCCGACGCCGGCCTCCTGGTGAAGGCGGAGCCCTTCAGTCACTCCTACCCACACTGTTGGCGCTGCGGGACGGCCCTCATCTACTGGGGCAAGCCGTCCTGGTACGTGGCCACCTCCAAGCACAAGGGCCAGTTGCTGGAGGAGAACGAGGGCGTGACGTGGCGACCGGAGACGGTCAAGTACGGCCGGTTCGGGGAGTGGCTGGCCAACAACGTCGACTGGGCGCTGTCACGCGACCGCTATTGGGGCACCCCGCTACCGATCTGGCGGTGCCCCGACGGCCATGCCACCTGCATTTCCTCGCGTGCCCAGCTGTCCGAACTGGCC
The DNA here is from genome assembly GCA_035502515.1 of Acidimicrobiales bacterium. Taxonomy (GTDB): domain Bacteria; phylum Actinomycetota; class Acidimicrobiia; order Acidimicrobiales; family Palsa-688; genus Fen-671. Next base: position 4,085 of record DATJUH010000283.1, on the reverse strand, counting down.
GGCCGCGACGTGTCCGCCATTGACCCGCACCGGCCCGGCATCGACGAGGTGACGTTCGCGTGCCCGGGCTGCGGCCAGACCGCCCGGCGGGTGGAGGCGGTGATCGATGCCTGGTTCGACTCCGGTTCGATGCCCGCGGCGCAACTCGGCTATCCCTACCGGCCCGGCTCCGAGGACGACCTGCGGCTGCCGGCGGACTTCATTTGTGAGGCCGTGGACCAGACCCGGGGCTGGTTCTACTCGCTGCTCGCCGTCAACAGCCTGGTGTTCGGACGCGCCCCGTACCGCACGGTGATGTCCCTCGGCCACATCGTCGACGCCGACGGGAAAAAGATGTCCAAGAGCGTGGGCAATGTCATCGACCCCTGGGCCATCCTCGACAGCAGAGGGGCCGAGCCCATGCGCTGGTGGATGTTCCACCAGGGTTCGCCCTGGACGGCCACCCGGACCAGCCTCCAGGCCATCGACGCGTCCACGTCCGAGGTGCTGATGACCTTATGGAACACGTGGAGCTTCTTCGCCACCTACGCCGAGCTGAACGGTTTCGACCCGGCCGACCCCGCCGTACCCGCCCCCCGGGAGCGGCCAGTTTTTGACCACTGGCTTCGCTCCCGGGTGGAGGCAACGGTGGCGGAAGTGACGGCTGCGCTCGAGGACTACCAACCGCTCCCGGGAGCGAGGGCTATTGGCGCCCTGATCGATGAATTGTCCAACTGGTACGTACGGGCCAACCGCCGCCGTTTCTGGCGCACCGACCCCTCCATCGATGCGGCTGACACCCTGTCGGCTCAAGCCACACTGCACGGCGCCCTGACCACGATTTCTCTTCTCCTGGCCCCCTTCTGCCCGTTCCTGGCCGAGAAGATGTGGCGCGAGCTCAGCGGTGCCGACGAGGCCGGTTCGGTCCATCTTGCCCCCTGGCCGGAGGCCGACGTCGCCGCCATCGACCCCGAGCTCGAGACGGCTATGGAACTGGCCCGGCGTCTCGTGTCGCTGGGCAGGTCGGCCCGGGCCCATGCAGGGGTGAGGGTGCGCCAACCATTGCGCCGTGCGCTGGCTGCGCTCCCGCCGGACAGCCCGCCGCTGCTGGAGGACCTCGTGGCGGAGGAGCTGAACGTCGACAAGGTCGAACGAGTGGACAGGATGAGCGACCTCGTGTCCTTCGAGTTGGCCCCCAATTTCCGGCTGCTAGGCCCGCGCCTTGGTGAGGCGGTCAAAGAGGTGCGCCCGGCCCTGGCTCGCGCCGACGCCGCTGCCCTGGTTGACGAGCTGGAGCGGCAGGGCTCGGTCCACCTCGAGCTCGCCGGCGGCGTTGTCGAGCTCGGGCCCGACGAGATCGAGGTGCGAGTGAAGGGAAAAGAGGGCTTTGCCGTCTCCCGCGAGGGCGCGGCAGCCGTGGCTCTGGACCTCGATATCGACGATGAACTGAGGAAGAGGGGGTTACTTCGCGACGTGACCCGCCAGGTGCAGTCACTGCGACGCGAGGCCGGGTTGGAACTGTCGGACCGGATCATGTTGAAGCTCGGCGGTCTGGACGACGTCAGGTCGGACGCCGGCTCGGTCGCCCGAGAGGTCTTGGCCACAAGTGTCGAATTCGTCCCCGCCGACGATGCTCCGAAAGGGGCGGTGACCCTCGAAACCGACGACGGCCGGGCCGCCTGGGCGTGGCTGGAGCGCGCCGTCCAGGCGAGGTGACGGCTGTTATAGCCGGGGAAACCTCCGTACGCCTTGTACATAAAGGCCGCGGGCTAAGAAGGCCTGGAGAGTTACCGCCCTGGACGACAGAGATTTCTGGAGGGCGCTACGCACCCGGGACCACTTCGTCGGGCCCCGTCCCGGCCCTCCACGCCTGTTGCAGCGGCCGGTAGTCGATAACGGTGATGCCTTCGTCCTCGAGGACCTGGCGTGTCGCCTTTGAGGTGAGGAACGCATGGTCAGTTTGCCGTACGCGCCAGCCCGCCGGCTCGATGGTTTGCCACTCGCCGGTGCCATGCGCTGGATGGACGGCCCATTCGTTGAGGCCGGGCGGGAGATCGCGGAGCATTCGCGCGTAGGTGGCCGTCTTGTCCTCGGGGCTGATCGAGAAGCTGTCCAAGAAGGTGTTGTCGACGACGGGTTTGCCCCGCCGGCGGGCTTTGTCTCGGCCATCGTCCAACCAGGCTCGGGCGGCCAGGCCGTACTCCTGGGCCAGCACCATGGTCAGGTCGAAGATGTCAGCGCGGCCGCCATCGGCCAGGCAATGCCAGTCGAGGTGTGTGGGTACCAGGCCCGCATCCAGGACGGCATCGATCTGGGCTCGCAGTTCGCGCTCGACGTCGCTGATCTTGGCCGCCGCCAGGAGTGCGGCGCGCTGCTCGGTTGTGTTGACGTAGAGCTCATTGGTGCCCGGGTTGAGCAACGAAGGCACTTCGGACCGTGCGGCGACCGGGCCCCAGCGGTACCCGGGCGAATCGCGGATGAGCGCGAGGTGTATGCCGAACGGGAGGTGCGGGCGTTCACGGAGCATCTTCATGGCGTGTGGCGCCGCCGGGCAGGGCACCATCAGGCTGCACGAGCTGGCGATGCCGTTCTCGATCGACTCCACGACGGCGTCGTTGACCGCGTCGTGCATGCCGAAGTCGTCGCAGTTCACGATCAGGACCCTCGCGTCGGGCGTGAAACCGAGCCGCTCACTCGACAATCCGCCTCCTGCCGCCGGCCAGACGAACCGATCAACTCCCTCCATGTACCGCATTCTTCCGAAACCGGCGCTGTAGTGCTCGGCCATACCCGGTGGACTGGCTGCGGGATGCCCGGGCACGAACGACGCTTCGGTCGGGCCGGCCGGGCCCGGCGCCCCCCGAATACCCCGTCCCAGCTCGTAAAATGGCTGGTGAGCGGGCATAGAGCGGACTTTGGGGAAACGCGCAGACAACCGCTGCCGGCAACCTCTTCGTCGGTTGGGGCACGCTGCCGTACCTGTCGGAGTTCAGCCCCTCCGGCAAGTTGCTGTTCAACGCCAGGCTCCCGGCGGGAGTCGAAAGCTACCGCGCCTACCTTCTGCCCTGGGGCCCGTCTGGCTGATCAGAGGTGAAGCGTCAATGGGATCCGGGCGCAGGTCGTGGCCCAAAAGCTCGTGTTTACTCGCCGACGGCGCCGTCGAGACGTTTGCCGATGATGTCGGCGTGACCGGACACAGCAAAGTGACGTAGTGCAAACCGGACTGCGCCACCAAATCCGGTAGACGCCTGGCAACATCGGTCCAGTGACCGACACCGAGACAGTACGGCGGCTCTTTGACACCCTGGCTCACGAGTACGACCAGCAGCTTCCCTTCTTTGCGACCTTCGGGAGCGAGCTGGTGGCCTGGTGCCGGTTGCAAACCGGGTGGGAAGTACTGGACGTTGCCGCCGGCCGAGGGGCGATTGCCGGTCCCGCCGCCCGGGCGGTCGGCGAGCGCGGCCGAGTGGTTGCCATCGACAACTCCGCCAGGATGCTGGCCGCCCTGGCCATCGAGCATCAGGGGCTACCGCAGCTGACTCCCCGTCTCATGGACGCGCACCGGCTCGACCTTCCGGACAGGCGTTTCGACGCCGTTACTTGCGGGTTCACCCTTCACTTCCTGAATGACCCGGCCCGAGCGATTGCCGAGGTTTACCGAGTATTGCGCCCCGGTGGCCTCTTCGCCTTTTCGGGCCCGCCAACCGGACGGGCGGACGACGGGGGGGAAGGGCCGGCCCCCGGACGCGACGAGCGCTGGGCGTTCTACGGCCCGCTTATCAGCGAGATGGCCACACGGTCCGACCCGGACAAGAAACCCGACCCGTTCACCCCGCCGCCTCGACGTTTGCCCGAGCTGTGCCGGGAGGCCGGTTTCACCGGCCTCGAACAGCGATGGGCTACGGCGTCGTTCGCCTTGCGCGATGCGCAACATTTCTGGGACTGGAACATGTCCCACGGCTTTCGTGGCTTCGTAGAGTCCCTGGGCGCGAGGCTGGCGGAAGAGTTCCGGGCCAGAGTGTTCGCCGGTCTGGAACCGATGCAGGCTGAGGGTGGAATATTCCTCACTTCGGTAGTGGCGTTCAACCGAATGATCAAACCCGGCC
>DATJUH010000282.1:0-11387 GCA_035502515.1 Acidimicrobiales bacterium | reverse complement strand
GGTGATCGCGTCCTCGTCGAGCGCCTGGCCGCCAACCTGGTGGACAACGGCATCCGTTACAACATCGCCGGTGGCTGGGTACAGGTCGAGACCGGCGCCGACGACGGCCAGTCCTACCTCTTGGTCGCCAATTCCGGACCGCTGGTCCCCGAGTCGCGGGTCGCATCGTTGTTCGAGCCGTTCACTCGTCTCGATGAGCGGGTCAGCAACGGCAACGGGGTCGGGCTCGGACTGTCCATCGTCGCCTCGGTCGTGACGGCCCACAACGGCCAACTCGAAGCAGACGCCCTCCCTGACGGCGGCCTCAAAATAACCGTCCGGTTCCCGGTGGCCGCCACCCTGTGGCCCGTGCCACACGACATACGGACAGGTGACCAGCTGTACTCCAACGTCCCCTGATCCCGCCGGCTCGTATTGCTCTTCTAAGGCTCGCCGGCGTGAAGTGCCTCACTCGCCTCCGGTACGCCGGGGAGGCCATCGACGCTGAGCCGGTTGTGCGAGGCGCGATACCTGGCTAAACCGTCTTCGCCCATGTTTTCCGCCCAGGGCTCGAGCTTGTCCCGATGGCGCTCGAAGGCCATCAGCGGGACCCCGAAGCCACAGGAATCGGAGATCCGGTCCACATCGACCACGACGAAGCACCGGGTATGAGGTGCGCCATCGAACTGGGAACTCAGGTGGCCGAAGTCAGCGTCCTGGTCAAAGACGGGCCGGCCCCGGCCTTGCAGGCGGACGATCCGCGGTGGTCCCTCGAAGGCGCAGAACATCAACACGATCCGTCCGTTTTCGCGTAGATGTGAGATCGTCTCGACCCCGCTACCGTTCAGGTCACGGTAGACCACCGTACGGGGCCCCAATACCCGGAAGGCGCCAACGTTGCCTTTCGGGCTGCAGTTTATGTGGCTGTCAGGGCTCAACGGGGCGGTGGCGACGAAAAAGACGGGTTGCGCGGTCAAGAAAGCGGCCAACTTCTCACTAATGCGTTCAAATATCTGTGCCATCTTTTCCTTTAGCTTCCCTCGGGCCTCTCGACCACTTGCTGTTTACGGCCGGTTGGCGGCGCCCCTCGTTCCCTACCCTTTCACCGCGCCCGTGAACAGCGAAGTACCCCCGGTCCGGCGGGACAACAGCACGTACAGGGCTACGGGCACCGCCGTAAAGATGAGAGCGAAGGCGCACAAGCCGCTGTAATTGATGGTGTGCTCCCCGAAGAACTGGTAGATCGTCACGGAAGCGGGCAGCTTCGGCGTCTGCAGAAGCACGAAGGGTACGAAGAAGTTTGACCAGGACTGGATGAAGGTGAACAGAGCGATTACGAGCAAGCCGGGGATGCTGAGCGGGGCAGTTATATGCCTCAACGTCCTGAACGTGCCGGCACCGTCCGTAGCCGCCGCTTCCTCCAGTTCGATGGGGACGTTGTCTATGAAGTTCTTGGCGATCCAGACAGCAAAGGGGAGCGAAGTGGCCGCCATGAACAGGACGGTCCAGAGCAGGGAATTTATGAAGTTCAGCGACACGAAAATGTCGTACGTGGGGATGACGACGGCCACTATCGGTAACCCGGTCACGAAGACGATGGCCAAGACAAGGATGTTGCTCCCCGGTATGCGGAACCGTGACAACGGGTAAGCGGTCAATACGGCTACGACCGTGGTGACGACCATCGTCCCACCCGAGAGGTAGAGCGAGTTCATCAGCGCTCCTCCGACCCCCTCGCCAATGGCCTCCGAGGCGCTGTTGGAGGCGAAAAGGCTGGAGAAATTGCTCGCAGTCAGGCCACCGGACAATGACACTCCCAGCGTCCCGTTGTTGGTGAAGGCAGTCAGGACCAGCCAAACAAACGGCACCAGGAACAGGATCCCGACGACGATAGCGAGCAGGTTCCATCCCCAGGGGGCTTTCCGCGAAGTTGCCGGTCCGCGCCGTCTCTGTCTGGCCCCGGCCTCCTGGCGCACCGTGGTATCGGACCGGTCAAGGCTAAGCGTCTGTGCCATTTGCTCTCAGTCAGCCTTCCGCAGCGCCCTCACGTAAAGCACGGACAAGATGACACCGATAATCAGCAACACGACTGAAACTGCGGTGGCGTAAGCGATCCGGTACTCAGTGAAGCCGGTCTGGTACATGTAAGTCGACAGGACCTGGCTCTCGTTGCCGGGGCCGCCTCCCGTCATCGTGAAGATGAGCACGAAGTCGTTGAGCGTGGCCAGCGTGACCAGCACCACCGCCACCAGGATGGTGCCTTTGAGGTTGGGCAGGACTACGAAAAGGATGCGTTTGAGCGGCCCGGCCCCATCGACCTGCGCCGCCTCGAGGAGACTGCTCGGGAAAGCGGCCAGTGCGGCGGTGAACAATAGCATGGAAAACGCCACCCCGCGCCAGGAGTTGGCCAGGTTGACGGCCAGCATCGGGTGCGTCACCAGCAGTTGAGTGAACGGTAACCCGAGGGCGTTAGCCGCCTGCTGAAGTACTCCATCCTGTCCGAGCATCGCATACCACATAAACCCGGCGATCAGCTCCGGCACCACCCAGCTGAGGATGATGATCCCTCCGACGATGGCCTGGACGACGCGGTTGCACCGTCTCAACAAGAGGGCGAGCAAAAAACCGAGCACGATCTGGCCCAGGTAGGCGGACCCCACCAGGTACTGAAGCGTGTGGATGATCGACCCACCAAAAGCGCCGTCCTGGAAGAGCTCGGTGAAATTGGCAAATCCAATGAACTGACGGTGAAGGGCGGTAGGCCCGGTGAGTTGCTCGTTGGTCAAGGAAAGGACAAAGGTCCACACAATGGGCCACCCAAGGAGGCCGCCCAGCAGCACGGCGAAAGGGGCCATCATGATGGTCCCTGTTATCAACCGGCTGCGCCTGCGCCGGTTGAAGCCGGACCGGCCTGAGGGCGGGCTGGGTGACGTCGCTAGCTTTGCCTCGCCGTCCGCACTACCTAGCAGCTCACCGGGCACCACTGACACGGGATCCCTCCAAACCTGGTGAAGGCCGGGCCCACCGGTCGCATTTTACCGGCGACAGGCCCGGCCTTCTTTTCCCAACTTGCCTCGGAGCTCTTACGAGCTCATCTTCTGCGTGTTGCCCGGTCCGGCCGCCTGAGTGACGTCCTTTGCGTACTGTTGCTCTGCCTGCGTGGCGGTCAGCTGGCCGAGGGAAATCTGCCCGGTAATGGCGGCAATATCGGCCGATATCTGGGTGTAAGGCCCGAACCCCGGCCTGTACGTCGTATGGGAGACGTACGTGGTGGCCTTTACGAACAGGGGGTCGTCCTTGACCAGGTCCTTGAACGTCGGGTCGTTGGCCACGTTCGCCTCCACCGGAAGCTGGCCGCTCACTCCATCGAAGTTAGCCAGTAGAGCGGGGGTGGTGGCCGTCTCGATGAACTGGACAGCCAGCGCGGCGTTCTTGGACTTGGCCGGCACGGCCAACGTCCAGCCTCCGGACTCGTTGGTCACACCAGCCCCCTGGCCGTTTTCGGTGGGCCAGTCGGCCACGTTATAGGTGCTGTAGGCCTGCGACCACGGCTTGGTCCCGCTCGGGAGCCATGTGGTGCTGACCCAGCTCCCGTCCATGCTTATGGCCACCTGTTGTGCCGGCATGAGCTGAGTAGAGACGACGGTGCCGGCATTGGGGTTGGACCAGTAACTGGTGCTCTCCGTCAGGCCGTCTTTTTGCAGCGTCTCCAGGAAGTTGAACACAGCATTGAAGCCCGGCCCGCCTGTTTCCCACTTTTTGGTAGTGGTGTCGTAGAGCCAGTCGCTGGTGCCGCCGAGCAGGACCTCGAAGCCCCTGAACGAGGAGGCTTCGCCGAGCGGTGTACCCGTGTAGATCCATAGCGGAGTGACACCGGGGTCATGAGCCTTGATCGCTTTGGCGGCAGTTATGATATCCGCCCAGGTCTTGGGCTGCCAGGTCGTCGGCAGGCCGGCCTTCTTGAACAGCGGCATGTCGTAATACAGCTGCTGCACGTCGGTCTCGATCATCATCCCGTACGGGACGCCGTTGTAGTCGGTCATGCTGTGGAAGACCGGGTATTGGGCTTTCCATTCCGGGTCGGAAGTGAGCTGGGGCAGTGGACGTATATACCCTGCGGCGGCGTCTGACTGGACCAGGAACGAGTCCTCATAGGAAATGTCCGGCGTCGTCGAGGCGCTCCGCTCGGCCAGGTCGAGTTTGGCGTAATAAGTGGATTCGCTGTCCGTGACGATGTTGCGTAAGGCAACGGTCACGTTCGGGTGCGTCTTTTCGAACACTTTTGCGGCGGCCGTAATCCAGTTGTCCAGGTCGTTGTTACCGTTGTATTGGGAGGTAAAGACTAGGGTCACCTTGCCTCCCGCGCTGGCCGTGGCTGCGGTGGCGACGAGGCCGGATGTCACCCCGGCCGCCGCCATTAGGGCGGCGCAGCTCCGTCTCCTTGCTGATTTCGAGAACATCGAGTTCCTCCTTGTGGCGGATTGTGGTGTGAGACGCTCGACGAAAATGTGACGACTGGTTGGCGTGTGCACCGTAGGCATTGCGGATGCCGGGAAACTCTCCGCCGGGGCCGACGGCGCTTGCTGTGGCTTACCTCCTTCCCCCCGTACCCGCGAATTCATTGGGCGGCGGATCTTGTAGAGGTTTGGCTGAAGGCGGACGGCGACCCTCCCGGGCCTGGCCGTCTGCGTGAACGGAGCGGGGGTCACGAGCGGCATGGGTGCCCGTCGACGAGTTGTGTGGCAGTTGTTCGTGGAGCACCAGAGCTGCCACTCCCAAGGCGTTCGCTTCCTCGCCTACAGGTGCCGTCCTGAGGGTCACCGGAGCTACACGGCGGCGCAGCACCTGACCCTCGATAACAGACCGGAGTATTGGCAAGAAGATCTCTTCGACGGCGGCGAAGTGAGCTCCGCCGACAATAACCTCGGGGACATCTGTGAGGTTTACAGCGCTGACCAGAGCGGCGGCCATCTGATGGGCGGCCTTCTCGAGTAATTGCCTCACCGCAGGTATGCTTGCCGCCGCATTGGCCACGGCTTCAATATTGGGAAATTGCCCGTGCTGACGGGCGTCTCGCAGCACGGCGGCCGCTGACGATTCCGCTTCCAGGCACCCTCGCCCTCCACAAGCGCACGGGCGGCCGTTCTCGTTGACGACGACGTGGCCCAGCTCGGCGACATTGCCCGTACTCCCGCGGTACGCCTCACCACCGATTACGAGCCCGCCCCCGATGCCGAGGCCCCAATAGCAATACAGGAACGACCCGTGAGCGGGGAGCATCTGCCACTCCACCCCGAGCGCGGCGGCGGTAGCAGCATTGTCGACCAGGACGGGCAGGCTGGTCGCTGCTTCGAGCCAGCTGACCACGGGCACCTTTTCCCAGCCCGGGAACTCGGGCGGCCCGACGATGGTCCCATCGGCCAGGTTGATCGGCCCCGGAGCGGCTACACCCAATCCCCTCGTGCGCCCCCTGACCTGGCGCAGGCGAGGGCTCCGGAGGACCGAGCGTACGGCGGCGGCGATGCTGTCGAGAGTGTCGGCGGGCCGCTCGCCTGGCTCGACCGGGCGTTTGTACTGCCATAGCGACTTCCCCGACAGGTCGACCAACGCGCCGGACAATGAGTCACGTTCCAGGCCGAAGCCGAAAGCAAAGGCACCGTCGGGACGAAGCTGGATCCCGGTGGCAGGTGCGCCGGGCCCTTCCCTGCGGGCCATCGGGCACTCTTCGATGAGCCCCATGTCGAGCAGGCTCCTCACTATCGTCCCCATCGCCTGGGCGGACAGCCCCGTTCGGTCGGCCAGTTGCGAGCGCGAAATTGGACCGTTCCGTCTGATCTCGTGGAAGACACTGCGCTCGTGCCGCCTGCGCTGCGCAGCTTGCGGGGTCAGGTCCTCAGCGCTCATCGCCCGTTTATCTCGAAGACTGGAGCTCGGGTATGTCGGTCTCCACCATCTCGGGGTGAGCACCGTCGCGGATCAGCAGGGTTTTGACCTCGAAGGGGCCCAACTTCCCCTCCCAAGCGGCGGCCAGGCCCTCGACTTTCAGTCGGGCTTCGGCCGGCCGGCCGGCTAGCTCGACAACCCGGGCTACCCAGCCGCTCCCATCCTCGGCCCGCTTGAGGACAGGTACGGCCACATTGCCGGGCTCAATGGAGACACTTCCGCGACTGGGCGGGAGGGAGCCTTTGTGCCATGTCTCGGTGACAACCCGGAACCGCGCACAGTGTTCTTCAGCCCGCGCCGGCACGCGCCCGGCGACCCAGTCTCGCGAATGAGGCATTAAGGCCAGAGACACCTGGTGCGTGCCCTGGTCCGTGTAGGAGCTCTCGATCCCGCGGTCATGGCGCCAGGGCGCCCCGTGATCGGCCCACCGGGGGCTGCGGAGTATGGTCAGGCGTAGCCGCCCGTCGGCCAGGTCGTACGCGTACGTCACGTCCGACATGCAGGCCATCCCACCGTCTTGTGCCTCGACGTCGAGCCATCGCTGCATCACTTCCTCACGACCATCCGAAGGACGCGAAATTGCGCCGTAAGGGAGGCTTGCCCACGACTGCCCGCCGGCGCCGGCCACGGGGACCACCAGTTTCAACAATTGATGACCCTCGTGCCAGTCCACGAGAAGCTTGATGCGCAGGACGGGATCGCCGGCCGAAAGGGACAAATCCTCGTAAATCATGGAGCTTTGCCAACGGTAAGAAAGACGGAGCGTGGCCCGCACCGGCCCGGCTTCCGCCACCGTCACACCCAGGAACTCGCAATTCTGCTCTTGGCCCTCGTACCTGATGACCCCGTGAGACCAGGTATCGGACTGATCCTCGAGTACGACCGGCCTGAGGCCCTCGGCGGCCAGCCACTCTCGCCCTTCCGCGTCGCTGAAACCGGTGACGCCGCCGTTACTCTCGTCGACCCGCAGCTGGAGCAGGCCGTTGCCGAGGGTCGTAGCCGAGGCGGTGACCGTATTTTCGGCTGGTCGACGGCCGCTCGTCGCGCCGTCCGGATCTAGCCCGTTTTCAGCCGTACCGCCGTTTTCATGGATCCAGAAGAGCCGGTACCCTCCGGCGGGGAGCGATGCCCGGACCAAAGGGTGGGTGGCATAACGGGTGGCTTCACCCGACCCCACCGGTTGAACAGGGACTGGGCGGCCAGAATCGTCGGTCACAGCTGCCGCCTCGTGAGGCAGGACAACGGGCACCTCAACGTCCCATGACAATGGGTTGAAAACCACCACCGGTACCGGGTAATGCTCGACGTACGGCCTCAGGGAACGGAACCGGTCAGCGCGGGCCGCCTCCTCGACCCACGTGTCGACACTCATAGAAACGGCTTGCGCCGCCCTCGTGGTGACGTCGTCGGCAACAGCGAGTGCGTACCCGTAAAACTCGCGCAACTGATCGTGGACCTCGGCCGTGCACGTCCCGCCCAGGCTGTCGTGGAACTGGTTGAACAACACTCGCGACCAGGCCGCTTCGAGTTCGGCATTTACGCTCATCGGTTGGCCCGTGGCCAACTCCGCGATCGACGCCATCCATTCCGCTTCGACCAGCGCTCGCTCTGCCCGGGCATTTAGCGCTTTCATCCATGCCACCACGCTGTAACACCCGACAGCGTGCATATGGAGGTCGCCCTCGACCGTTTCTAAGGGCATCGAGCCCGCACCGAGGGCGGCAGCGAAGTAGCGGAACGGGGTCGAGAACGCAATGGAACCACCATCCTGGGCCTCCAGCGTTCGCAGTTCCTCTATGGCCGCCCGGGTAGGACCACCGCCATGGTCGCCGACTCCGAAGAAAAACATGAGCGGCCGCTTTTCCACTTCGGCGCGTTCGAGCAGTGACGTGGCCCTCTCGCGCACGACTTCCGCCTCGGTCCGGTCACGTTGCTGCCCGGTCGTATAGGCCATCGGGATCCGGTACGTCGGGATTTCCGTCCCATCAATGCCACGCCAGTTGAACAAAGAGACGGGGATATCACGTTCGTGCTGCTGGGGCCGCATCATTACGTAGTCACGCAGACCCCCTTTAGCCAGCAGCTGTGGGAGTGACCCGGCATGTCCAAAGGAGTCGACGTTGTAGCCGACAGTCGCCGAAGCACCAAAGCTCTTATGAAAGTAACGCTGGCCGTAGAGCAGATGGCGGCACACAGCCTCCCCCGAGGGCAGGTTGCAATCGGGCTCGACCCACTCTCCCCCGACCACGCACCACCGGCCCGTGCGCACATGCGCTTTGATGCGCTCGAACAGCCGTGGGTCCGTCTGTTCGACCCAGGCGTAGTAGGCGGCGGAACTGGCGGTGAAAAAGAGGTCGTCACAACTGTCGAGCCGGTCCGCGGCGGCGGTGAAAGTGGCCACCACCTCACGCATGCCCTCGCGCCAATCCCAGATCCAGACCGGGTCTATATGGGCATTGCCTATAGCAAATACAGACGGGCACGGTGCCATTTCCGTGGTCAAACCAACCCCCTTCGTCTAGAGCCCTCTACTACCTAAGCTGCCGGTGACAATTTCGAGGTGCCCTGAATTCACAAAGTGCCTGAATTTTCAAACGTGCGATGAGTGCTCTCTGGTGCCATGGATTCCTAAAGTGACGGTAGCAATCCTGCCGGACGGCGTCAACCCAACGAGGTACTCCTTGTACTTACTGCGTTTCGCTGTAGAGGAGCGGGTTCAGTTCGCTGGCGGCGAGGTCTCCCGGCGCGCAGCCCGGCAACCAGCGACCGAGGTCGCTGGCCTGACGCCGGTTTTCGGGCGGCGCCACTCGCATGCCGTCGGGAAAATAGATGACAGTCATGATCTCCCGCATTGCCGTGCTCGTGTTCTCCTCGGCCCGGTGCAACGTCCACCCGGCGTGGAAGGTGGCGTCTCCCGCAGCCAATGGACCGAAATTCACGACATCGAGACGGTTCTCGTCGACCATCCGCTCGCCGCCCGATTGGGAGTCATCCGAGATCTCGAGATCCTCGAGAGCCAGATGGCAGCTCCCGCGGGCGAAGCTCATGCTCCCACCCATCTCGGACGTGAGGTCGACGAGAGGCATCCACATCGTCACCGGGCCCCAGCCCCGGAGCGGCCAGTAACCCTGGTCCTGGTGCCATGGTGTAAGCCCGCCCCCTGGTTCCTTGAACAGCGCCTGATCGTGGTAAAGGCGCATACCCGGCACGCCTACGAGACGCGCCGCCACCTCGGCGAAGCGCGGGGACAGGGTGAAGTCACCCACGCTGGGCACGGTCCGCCATATGTTCTCGACCTGGAGGAAGGCGCGACCGTACGTGCCGTAGCGTTCGGACAGTGGGGCAACATCCTTGCTCCGGTCTGCCACCGCCTCGACGATCTTCGACCGGACGGAGGCCATCTCCTCCTTCGTACACAGCCCACGGACGACCGTGCAGCCGTCGCGGCGGAACTCGGCTATGCGCTCATCACTGAGATCTCCGAGCTTTGACCCGCCGGGCGATGATGTCTTCGACATTGCCATGGCAACCTCCTTGGCACCTTTGGTAAGGGCAGCGACATGGGCAGAAATGGAACGAGGGGACACTGCCTTTCCCGGGCACATGGTTGGCCGGGATCTTCGGCAAGGGACGTGTTGGCAGAATTCCCCACTATTTGTCTAGATCGAGAACGCTGCGTCTCCTCGAAAACGGGCGAAGGCCCGCAAGTTCAGCCCATAATGGCTCGGCCCCCCTAATTCCTGATGTGCCCCTAATTCCTAAAGTGACCGTACCAACTCACCTGAGCCGGGTCAAGCCGCAATCCGGCGAAGGCTGCGGTGACCGGTGGAGGCGCGAGCAATGTAGGACCGAGGACCGGCAAGGAGCGGAAAGTGTAGAAGGAGCGGTCCGTACCGACGTGGCCCAGCCTGGGCCCCGGGCCTGTCCGGGCCGTCAGTGACCGGCCCGGCCCGATCCCGGCACCGGCCCGGTGACCGTTGGCCGCCCCCCGCCTGGGTAGACGCCCCGCACCCCGCGACAGCCGAGACATCGTCTCCGGCGGAGCAGCGCCAACCGGGCCCAGGCCCCTCGCTGTTGACGATGACGGCCGCCGCTCAGTATTAGCTCGTTAGGGCTAAACATGCTCCTGGCACCTGGTCGTGGACGGCGTAGCCGTTGAGGCCCACTACCACCCCCGCCGCCCGCTGGAGAGACGAGGGCGCCATCGAGCCCGGTTTTCCATCGAAAGGCTGTGGGTATATCAGCAACCCAGGAAGGCGGACAAACAAATTAGTGGGAGGGCCCAGATGAGTACGCGACGCGAGCTACGCCGGTCAATAGTGAGCTTCGAAGCCTCATTGGGGCCGACGGCCGGCTCAGTCGCCGCCAACCTTCTGTCAATGAACGTGACCGGCGTGCCGAAAGACTCGACCCGGTGCGCCCTCGCTCGTTGTTTATGGGCCATAGTGGGCCCCGAACGCTCCATTACCAATATCGTGGTCACAGACCGGAGTATTTATATAAAGCGGTCCCGGGGGCACATCCCGCTCGTTGTCAGTCTGCCCAAACCTCTGAAAACGTTTATTCGGGCCTTCGATAGTGGTTGCTACCCGGAACTGATCGGCCGGGACCGCACCGGTCCAGAGGTCGCCGGTCCCGAGCTCACCAGTGTGGTGGGGGACCGGTCAATGAACAACTGGCCCAGCGCCACCTCTCTGTCTGGTCATAGCGGCTTGTCCGGTCATAAAGGCAGCCCGGGCCAGGCCCCGGTGGAGCAGCGCCCCGCCGATTGACGGGTTCGCTGATCAACGAGGCTATGGGCTGGCGATACCGTCGCCAGGTGTCGCCTCTGTCGCGGCATCGGGCATCGAGGCCTCCTGAAAGGTGTCATTTGGCGCCGGTGCGTGCGGCGCCAGCCGAAGGCGCCAGAACATGGGCATGGTGATGGTCAAAACGGCGGCCACCGCCATCGAGGCCAGCCCGCCGGATACCACCGAGAACCGGGGCGAAACCAACGTGGCGACTGCGCCCGACTCGAAGTCACCCAACCTGGGCCCGCCCGCAACCACCGCCGTCTGGATGGCGTTCATACGCCCTCGCAACTCGTCGGGCGCCCTCAGTTGGAGGATGGAATTGCGGAAGATGGCCGAGACAACGTCGGCCCAACCGGCGATGGCGAGGCACAAAAGAGCTACGGCCAGGGAACCCACCAACCCGAAGGCGGCAATAGAAGCGCCCCAGACCAGCACCGCGATGACAACGGCGCGACCTTGTCGCCTCACGTGTGTCACCCATCCGGTGGTCAAGGCTCCTATGAGGGCGCCGGCACCGACGGCAGTGTAAAGGTAACTGACCGTCCGGGCGTCGCCGTGGAACAGTACCGTACCGAAGGCCGGGAACAACGCCCGCGGCATACCGAAGACCATGGCCACGAGGTCGATGAGGTACACGGTTTGAAGCGCCCGGTCCCCTCGTAGGAAGCTGAT
>DATJUH010000281.1:0-14383 GCA_035502515.1 Acidimicrobiales bacterium | reverse complement strand
GTTGGTCCAGCTGGAAAAAGGAATGCCCCACGCATTGACATGGAACATCGGGACCAGTGGCAATACCCGGTCTTCGGGGCCGACGACAAAGGCCGCCCCGGTGGAGGAACCGAAAGCGTGCAGGAACGTGGACCGGTGGCTGTAAACGACACCCCTCGGGACCCCCGTGGTACCGCTCGTGTAACAGATCGCCGCGGCCGACCGTTCGTCGAGGTCGGGCCAGGCGTACCCCGGCTGCTGGGCGGCCAATAGTTCCTCGTAACCGAGGTGCTCGACAGGACCGTCCGCTCCCCCCGAATGGGCGGGTTGCCCGGGATCGGCCACGATCACCACTTTCTCCACGGTGGGCACCCCCGGCAGCACGGCTGACAGAAGGGGCATCAAACTGGCGTGCACCATGACCACCTTGTCGCCCGCTTCGGCCATGATCCGGGCCAGGTCGGCCGGTGCCAGCCGCAGGTTGAGAGTGTGGAGGACCGCGCCCATGCAGGGCACGGCAAAGTAAGCCTCCAGGTGTTCGGAGCTGTTCCACATGAGTGTGGCGACGCGGTCGCCCGAGCGGACCCCCAGGTGGGCCAGACCGGCGGCCAGGCGCTCCATCCGGGCCGCCACCTCAGCGAAACTCGTGGACGACGTCTGCTCGCCGTCGAAGCTGACTACCTCGCTTCGGCCGTGCACCGTCTGGCCGTGCCGGAGCATGTGAGTGATCGTCAGCGGGAACTCCTGCATGGTGCTCAGGATTTCCCCCGTACGCCCGTTATCTGGCATGCCAAGAGCTTGCCGCAATTTCGCCCGGGCTGCTCAGCATCGGCCTTCGAGACCGGCGAGCCGGGCTCGGCCCAGCCGGCAAAGTCCGGGCGGGCGGGAACTAACGGTAAGACTGGCGTCCTGTCCAGTTCGACCGATCACAGGCGAGCACCTGTGCCTCCGCTGGTGGCGAAAAAAGTAGCGCGGGAAAAAGGGGGCACGTCGGCCCGGTCCGACGTCCGTACCGGAGGGCCGAGCCTTCTCGGAAGCGCCGGTCCAGTGTTCCTTGCGCTGGCCGGTTGTGCGTTTTGTTTCTTGGGCGGCTGGCGGGGGACCGATTGGGCCGCCCAGGTCTACCGGGCCGGCCAGGTCAGCCACTGGGGGTTCACCATCTGGGACCCGGGCTGGTACGGCGGTACCTACCCGCTCAACTACAGCGTCGTCTACCCCTTGGCCGCCGCTTACGCCGGTTTGTGGCTGGTGGCGGCGGTGTCGGCGGCCGGCTCGGCCTTCTGCTTCGACCGCCTGGTCGTCCGCGGGTTCGGGAGACGGCCGGCCGGCAGCTGGTACTTCGCCGCCTCCACCGTGGTCGAGGTCGCCATCGGGCAGTTGCCGACGCTGGCGGCCGAGGCGCTGGCCCTCGGGTCGGTGCTGTGCCTGGCCAGCTACCGCTCCCCTGACGATCGGAAGGACGGGCCCTCCCCGGCCGTAGCCGTCCTCGAACTCACCGGTGGGTTCGTACTCGGGGCCCTGGCCGGCCTCACGTCGCCCGTTGTCGGGGCGTTCCTGGCCATGGCCCTGCTCGCCTGGGCCCTGGCCGACCTCGGGAGAGCGCCGGCTCCAGCTGTCCTGTTGGAACTGGTGGCGGCAGCGGGGGTCTTCGTCGCCGCCGCCGCCGGCCCGCTGCTCTTTCCAGGCCCCGGCTATTTCCCCTTCGGCTTCGGCGACCTCCTCGTGGTGCTGGTCATTTGCGCCCTCTTGGCCGGCCCGCTCCTTCAAGCCGCCCGTCCCGTCCGGGCCGGAGCGGTCATCTACGGGGTCGTGAGCATCGGCCTGTTTGCCTTTCGCACCCAGATGGGGGACAACGATGCCCGCTTGGCCGCTTACATCGGCGTCCCGCTGGTGATCTGCTATTTGCCCCGGCTCGTCGCTCGCTTGGCCGGTCCAAGTAGTCCTGGCCAAAATGGTCTTGGCCAAAATGGTCTTGGCCAAAATGGTCTTGGGCCCGAGGGTTGGGGCCTCCCTTTGGATCTCGGGCGGCCCCGGGTGACGATGGCCGGCCTGGCCGCACTGGCAACCGCGCTCTTCCTCGTGGTCTGGCACTGGGCCCCCATCGTCGAGGCTTTCGACGGGGCCGCCAACGGCCCATCCAGCGACGCCGCCTTCTACAAGCCCCTGATCAACCAGCTCGACACGCTGGCTCACGGCACCCCCGTGCGGGTCGAGGTCCCCCCGACCGTGCACCACTGGGAGTCGGCATTTGTAGCCCCGGGGTTCTCGCTGGCCCGCGGTTGGGAAAGACAATTGGACATGGCTTACAACGGCCTCTTCTACCACCGAGGCCCCTTGCGCCCGTCCGCCTACCGTGACTGGCTGCTCTCTAACGGGGTCTCGTACGTCGCCCTCCCCGACGCGCCGCTGGACTACGCCGCCACCGCTGAGGCCACCCTCCTCCGCTCGGGTGAGGTCAAAGGCCTGACGCCCGTGTGGCGCAGCCCCACATGGCAGCTGTGGAGGGTAGCGGGCAGCCCCGGGCTGGCCAGTGGCCCGGTGATGGTCAGTTCCATCACCCCCCGTTCGGCCGTGGTCCGGGTGACGGGGCCAGGCCGGAGCCTGCTCAGGGTGCGCTGGTCCCCCTACTGGTCCCTCGGGCCGTCTGTCGGGAACGAGGCCTGCATAGACCGGGGACCGGGAGGGTGGACGGAACTCCGCGCCGCCCACCCGGGGCAACTGGACCTGAGCCTGTCGCTCATAGGCGCCAACCATGGCCACTGTCCGCCTGCAAGCAGCGTACGATCGTAATCGAACCGCTGTGATTAATGGCTGACATACCCGCCAGGCAACGAGACCGCACTACAACCGGGCTGGAAGACCGAACGCTCCCTACGGAGATCCCGGCCCGCGGGGGCGGGGCGGAAGAGCGCGCCCGTCAGCGGACGGTGCGGCGCCTGGGCCAGCCTTTCGACAGGCAAAACCCGTTCGTCGTCGGCTTCGTGGCCACCATGGGAGTGCTGTTGGCGTTGGGCCTCGGGGCGGCTATTTACTCCATCCGGGGCACGCTGGTGCTGGTCTTCCTGGCCCTTTTCATCGCTGTCGGCCTGGAGCCGGCTGTGGCATTTTTTACGCGTCACCGTGTGCAGCGCTCAATGGCCGTCCTCATTGTGGTGTTCCTTGCCACCGCGGTGGTGGCCGCTTTCGTTTATTCGGCCATTTCTCCGATCCAGCACGAGATAAACGAACTGACCAAGCAGGTACCCATCTGGCGCTCCGAGATCGCCTCCGGGAAAGGCACCATCGGCCACCTGGCCAAGCAGCTTCACCTCAGCGATTACCTGGGTGGCAAGAGCACGGGCAGCCTGGCCCAGGACCTGGCCACCGGTGCCCTCGGAGCGGGAAAATTCGTCCTCAGCGCCGTCAGCGATTTTCTCATCGTGGTGGTGCTGACTATCTATTTCCTGGCTGCTCTGCCCGCTATCAAGGGTTTCTGCTCTCATCTGGTCCCCGAAAGCCGCCGCCGCCGCTTCGTGGTGTTGTCCGACGAGGTCCTCGCCGGCGTGGGCGGCTACCTGCTGGGCAACCTTTTCACGTCGCTCGTAGCCGGCCTGGGCACGTTCCTCTGGGCCACCGTCCTAGGCATCCCGTACCCGATATTGCTGGGCCTCATGGTCGCATTCTTCGACCTGATCCCCGTGGTGGGGTCGACGATCGCCGGCGTCATCGTGAGCCTGGTGGCGCTGACGGTCTCGCTGCCGGTGGCGGCCTCGACGGCCGCGTTTTATATTGCCTACCGGTTCATCGAAGATTATCTGCTGGTGCCACGCGTAATGCGCCACGCCGTAAATGTGTCGCCCGTCCTCACGGTCCTGGCTGTCGTTATTGGCGGCGCTCTGCTCGGGATAATCGGTGCCCTGGTGGCGATACCGATCGCAGCAGGGATAAAACTCGTCCTCGAGCAAACTGTTTTTCCTCGTTTTGACAATTCTTGAACCTCCCGGTCCTCAACCTCTTCAGGTGGGGGACCCCCGGCCGCCCTTCCAGGCAATGATGCAACTGGAGGCGCACGGCCCTGACACTTATGTCGGCAGCGGGCCGAGCTACCCGTGGGGAGGCCTTTACGGTGGCCAGATCGTGGCGCAGGCGCTGCGGGCCGCCGACCTGACGGTAAAGCCGGGCTATTTGCCGCACTCTCTACATGCCTATTTCCTGCGCTTCGGCGACCCCGGAGAGCCCGTACGCTTCGAAGTCGAGCGCCTGAGGGACGGCCGGAGCTTCGTCGCCCGCCAGGTAGAGGCCCGTCAATCGACGGGCGCCATACTGAACATGTCGGCCTCGTTCCAGGCCGCCGGCACTCCGACGATGGACGTCCAGTTGGCCCGGCCCCCCGAAGTCGGGAGGCCGGACGAGGCCCCGGACATCAGCTGGAGCCCGGTGTTCGAGCTTCGGTTCGTCCCCGGCAACCTCCCGTCTGCCGGCGCCGCGCCGGGAGACGCCAGTTCGCGAGGCTCGGGGGACCTTCGGACCGGAGCCGATATCGATAGCGACATCACGGCCATGAGTGACCTGAGCGACCCCGGGAGGGCGCACATGGCCGCCCGGCGGCTGGGCGGGTTCGTGGACGAGGCCGAAGGACTGCAGAAAGCGTGCAGCTGGTCCAGGGTGCTCGAGGACCTGGGCCAGGCCCAGGCGCTACATGCCGCCGCCCTGGCCTACGTCTCCGACAGTGGCCCGGCATGGGTGGCGGCCGCACTGCACGCCCAGGAGTGCGGCCCGGCGGAGCCCTGGCGCCCGGTGAGCCTCGACCATGCCATTTGGTTCCACCGGCGTTTCCGGGCCGACAAATGGTTGCTCTTCGAGGCCTCCAGCGGGTCGCTGTTCGACTCCCGGGGCCTCACCCAGGGGCGGGTTTTCACCCGGGGGGGCGAGCTGGTGGCCACCGTGGCCCAAGAGGTGTTCCTGCGCCGGCCGAGGGCCACCGGGGCGTAGCCGGGTGCCATCCCGCCTGCGAGTGCTCCTGCCCGCCCTCATGGCCGTGGTGGCACCAATCGTCGTGACGGGCTGCGGAAGCACGAATTACCTCGGGGGATCATCGGTTACCACGGTGGCGTCGGTGACCACCGGCACGGTCGACGTCCGGTTCGTGAAAGGGGTCGGGGACATACTGGTGACGTCCTCCGGCCACGCCCTGTACCTCCTCACCTCGGATCCTCCCGGAGGGAGCAGCTGCGTGGGCTCGTGCGCCATCGTGTGGCCCCCCCTGGTCGCCGGCCGACGACTGAAAGCCGGCCCCGGCGTCACGGCCTCGCTGCTCTCCAGCTTCACCCGCAGCGACGGAGCCCGGCAGGTGCTGTACAACAAGCATGCTCTTTATACCTACGAAGAAGACTCCGACCCGGGCATGGTCACGGGCCAAGGTGTGGAGACATACGGCGGCATCTGGTGGTTGGTCTCCCCCGCCGGCCAGGCGATCACCAAATAGCTCGCCAGCGCATAACGTGTGGGGGTGGACGCCGCGGCAACCAACTCGCTAATCGAAGCCGGAGGAGCCGAGGGTGGTGTCGCCCGGGTGGACAGTGTTAGCTCCGCCTCCGCCGCCGTCACCGGAGCGACGCTGACTGCCTCCACCCGGCCTGACCCCGCGCTGACTGCCCCCGCCCGGCCGGGCCCGGCGCGGGCTGTACCCGCCCGCCGCAGCCGGGCGGACCGGTTTGCCCGCTGGGCCCTTCGAGTCCGGGAGCCTGTGGACGGCCAGGAGGTCCACAACCTCTTCAGTGCCTCGATGGCCCTATCGGGCACGAGGTGCCTGCTTTCTTACATCGTGCTGCCCGTGATGGCGCCGTGGCTGGGCGCGCTTCCGCTCATCGGGCCGGCCATCGGTATCCCGGTCGGCATCCTGGCGCTGGTGTTCGACGTCCGGGCCATGCGCCGCTTCTTCGCCTCGGACCACCGCTGGCGATGGGTGGCGGCCGTCGTGTACCTGGCCGTAATGGCCATGGTCGCTTCGCTGGTGTTCAGGGACATCTCCCGCCTCGTCTGAGGCACTCCCAAAGCTTTCGCAACGCTGAGGCGCGGCTGAGGATCTGCTGAGGGTCCCAAGTCCCGGTATTTAGCAGGCGGCCACGCGCTCACATTTTCTTGAGGACAGCATGCCGGCGGCCGATATAAGCGGTAGTGCCGCACTCGAAGGAGGTCCGATGAAGCTCACCGTGCCAGCCATCAGGGCGCCAGGGCCCGCGGCCAACCGCGACGGCGTTGCTGACCACACGAGCGAGCTGCTCGATGCGATCGATGCCCTTCTGGCTGAGAGCATGGCCGAGGCGCCCGCTCGCGAGGCGCAGAAACGGCGTCTCGCCTCCATGGCACTGCACCCGTCCGCCGGCCTCGTGAAGAGCCATGGCGCAGGGCGACCGGTACCGCCCGAGGCGGCCTGAGCCTGCCTCCTGAGGCGGCCTAAACTGCCGGCCTGAACTGCCGGCCCGAACTTCCGGCCTGAACGGCCGCCTAGCTGCCGAACCCCGGTACCGGGGTCAGGCCCTTCACCGTGCTCAACTGGGCCAGGGAGGCCTGCGGCGCATTGGAGTACACGTCGACCAGCACGTTGCCATCGATGTAACGGTCGAGCAACGACGTCGGGCTCGGGTGATGGGCGTTGGCGGTGGCGGCGGCCACCGTCGGGTACAGCTCCAGAGCTACCTGGGCCTGCGTGTCGCCGCAACCCCCCATCCACCAGAAATGCTGGTCGAAGGCCCCGTAAACATTACCCAAGGCCGCATTTTCCCAACAGCCGCTGGTCAGCGCCGATTGGATCTTGACCACGGTGGCCATTTGCCCGGCCGGCACCGCCGCCGGCGGTGAGGGCGGCAACGGCCCGACGGGCGGAGTGGGCGGCCCGACGTGGCCGGAAATGTTGTCCGCGCCGTCAGTGGGCGACACCCATATCGCGGAAGAGGGATGGATGGCCGCATTTTCTCCACCCCGGTGCACAGAATCGCCACATCCCGCCAGCGCAAGCGTGACCGCGGCCAGGCCCGCGGCAAGTAGCACGCCTCGTTTAGCCATGACGGAACGATACCAGTTGGGCTACAACGTAGTCATGGCAGTGAAACGCCTCAACCACGCCGTCCTCTACGTCCGTGACGCCGAGACGACGGCCGACTTCTTCGAGAGAGTCCTCGACTTCGAGCGCCTGCCGATGGGCTTTCCCGGAGCGGTGTTCATGCGAGCTCCCGGCTCCACGAATGACCACGATCTTGGCCTGTTTTCCATCGGCGAGCATGCGAAGGCTTCAGATGCCGGGCGGGAAACCGTCGGCCTCTACCACCTGGCGTGGGAGGTGGAAACCCTGACCGACCTGGACGAGCTGGCCGGGAGGTTGCGGTCCGCCGGCGCCCTGGTAGGGGCGAGCGACCATGGGACGACCAAGAGCCTGTACGCCAAAGACCCGGACGGCCTCGAGTTCGAGGTGGCCTGGATCGTCCCCGCCGACCTACTGGACGAGGTCGCACTGGGGGCTCGTTCGTCCGTGGGCCGCCTCGACATCGACGCCGAGAAACTCCGCTATGGTGCGACCACCCGGGGTGGCGTCGGGATCTCGCAGCCCTGAGCTGTTCATGCCAGGGCCGGCGGGGCCAGCCCGAGGCCCGGCAGGTTACGCACCACCATGAACGTGACCAGCACCACCGCCACCGTCACGTCGAAAGCACGGCTCCGCAGGCCCGGTAAGCGCCAACGTCCCGTCGCCCGGCCAAGCCACGACAACCAGCCCCAGAACGCGGCCAGCACCATGGCCGGGAACAGCGCGTTCTCATGGAGCATCAGCCCGAAGTGGAGGTGGGCGGCGGCCCAGGTGGCCCTGGTGCCGCCGCAGAACGGGCAGTAGAGCCCGGTGAGAGCGTGGAGCGGGCAGGCCGGAGCCAAGTGGTGTTTGAACGGGTTGACCAGGGCCACCACCGTCACCGCCGTCCCCAGCGCCCCCGCGGCGGCAAGTGGCCTCGACCACACCGGCCAGTCCCAGGGGGGAGGCGGCCTGTACAGGCGGGCCAGCATCGGGCTAGGAGGCGGCTCGCTTCGGCGTCAGGCTAAACCCTTCTGGCTGCACCCTGTACACCAACGTGCCCACGATCTTGTCCGACAGCGTTTGGCGCTGGGAGTCCCAGAGCGGCCAAAACCACCCGAGGAAACAGAGGATCGAGTCGACGATGTGCAGTATCCACCGCAGGATGGCCGTGCCGTTCCCGACGGTCTGGCCAGTCGACTTACTGACGCACTTGAGGCCCACCGTTCGCATCCCGGGCGAAGACCCGGTCGTCCCCACCTGTACGGAAAACCATATCCACATGCCGATGCCCCAGACGTAAGCCAGGACCTCGAAGACGGCACTGTGGGTGGCACTGGTCAGGATGTCGAGCACTACCGAGGGCACGAAAATGATGAGCCAGTCGATGACGAAGCCACCCGCTCGTGGGGCCCAATCGGCCAGCTGGGTGAGGCCCGGCGCCGGTGCGCCCCAGTTGGCCTGCTGGGGGGAACCGAACTGGGCGTAGGGCGGTAACTGCTGGCCGCTGTTGGGCGGCGGGCCCGTATAAGAAGGAGGTGGCTGCCCCCCGTAGGCGGGGCCGCCATATGGCGGCGCGGGGCCGGCACCTGGCGGATTTCCCCAACCGCCTGTAGGTTGCGGCGGGGGCTGAGGTGGCCCCCATGGTTGGTCGCCGCCTGTGGCGCCTGGGTCGTAATCGCTCACGCTCAGCCTTTCGACTAGGGGTTTCAGGTCAACTACGGGTTTCAGGGGTAGTATGCCATTCCTGCGCTGGCGTTGGAACCCTCCCTTGCCGCATGACCGGAATACCCCGCCTGTTTATTGGCGCTTTGGAGAGTTGTCGGGAACAGCCGGACAAGAGCCGGACACCGCTCGCTCCGGAAGGCATGTAATAGCGGCCGCAATCAGGCATCTGGTGCTGACCGGGAGCGAGCATTGCCGTCTCTGTCACATTGCCCTCGGAGCCTCTTTATGAGCCATTGCGGTCCCCCATGACCAATTTAGTCGAACACCTCGCGGCCAGGGGCACAAGCCCCGACTCCGTCCTCGAAGCCTTCAGCGGCTGGGCCCAGTTGCGCGGCCTCGACCTTTATCCCGCCCAAGAGGAAGCGGTGCTGGCCGTGTTGGCCGGCGACCACGTGATCGTGGCCACCCCGACAGGATCGGGTAAGAGCCTGGTCGCCCTTTGTGCCCACCTTTCCATGCTGGCTTCGGGCCGGCGCTCGTGGTACAGCGCTCCGATCAAGGCCCTTGTTTCCGAGAAGTTCTTCGACCTGTGCACGCAGCTCGGGACGGAAAACGTCGGGATGTTGACCGGCGACGCGTCGATCAACCCGGACGCACCCGTGATTTGCTGCACCGCCGAAGTGCTGGCAAACCTGGCCCTTCGCGACGGCGAGAACGCGCCCGTGGACCAGGTAGTGATGGACGAGTTCCATTTTTATGCTGATCCCGACCGGGGCTGGGCGTGGCAGGTGCCACTGATCGAGTTGCGGCGCTGCCAGTTTGTGCTCATGTCGGCCACACTCGGGAATGTCTCGCGTTTTGTGGCCGACTTCGAGCGGCGAACCGGACGCCCGACGACCGTGGTCTCTTCCCTGGAACGTCCCGTCCCGCTCGACTACCGGTACGCCCGCACGCTGGTCCACGACACGATAAGCCAGCTGGCCAGCCAGGGCCTGGCCCCGATTTATGCCGTCCATTTCACCCAGAAAGCGGCCGTGGAACGGGCGCAGGCCCTCACCAGTGCCCAGCTGGCCACCCGAGCGGAGCGCGACGCCATAGCCCAGGCCATTTCCAAGTCAAGACTGGGCAGCGGCTTCGGGCAGGCCCTTGGACGGTTCCTCAGGCATGGCATCGGCGTGCACCACGCCGGCATGCTCCCGAAATACCGCCGGTTGGTGGAAAGACTGTGCCAGGAAGGGCTTTTGAAAGTCGTGTGCGGCACTGACACTCTCGGCGTCGGGATAAACGTGCCCATCAGGACCGTCCTTTTCACCGGGTTGTCAAAATACGACGGGTCCACCAGCCGGCTCCTCACGGCGCGCGAGTTCCACCAGATGGCCGGAAGAGCCGGCCGGGCCGGTTTCGACTCCGCCGGCAGTGTGGTCGTGCAGGCCCCGGAGCACGTGAGCGAGAACGAACGCGCCCTGGCCCGCGCCGGTGACGACCCGGCTAAGCGGCGCAAGATCGTAAAAGCCAAGCCTCCCAAGGGTTTTGTCAACTGGGACGAAGGCACCTTCAACCGGCTCGTCGCCGCCCAGCCGGAACCGTTGACGTCCAGTTTCAAGGTGACGCACGCCATGCTGCTCGAGGTCCTCGACCGTCCCGGCGACGGCTGCGCAGCCATGAGGCGGCTGCTCACGGACAACGATGAGGACAGGCCGGCGCAACGCCGCCATATTCGCCAGGCCATAGCCATGTACCGCTCACTGCTGGCCGCCGGGGTGCTGGAAAGGCTCGAGAAACCTGACGAATTCGGCCGGCGCGTGCGCCTCACCGTCGACCTGCAAGAAGATTTCGCCCTTAACCAGCCGCTGTCGCTGTTCGTCCTCGACGCCGTCCCCCGTCTTGAGCGCTCGTCGCCCGATTGGGATCTCGACGTTGTGTCGGTGGTCGAGTCGACCCTGGAAGGCCCCCGGCCGGTGCTCCTGGCTCAGCTCGAACGCCTGAAGACCGAGACCTTGGCCCGGCTGAAAGAGGAAGGGGTGGAGTACGAAGAGCGGATGGATGTGTTGAGAGAACTCGAGCACCCCAAACCGCTGGCCGATTTCCTGTACGGGGTGTTCGACGATTATCGCGTCCGCCATCCCTGGGCGCGGGACCACGATGTCCATCCCAAGTCGATCGTCCGTGACATGTACGAGCGGTCGATGAGTTTTGCGGAATATGTGGCTTATTACGGGGTGTCCCGTTCCGAGGGCGTCTTGCTGCGCTACCTCTCGGATGCGTACAAAGCCCTCGTGCAAAATGTGCCTGAGGACCTGAAGTCGACGACGTTGCACGACTTGTCCGAGTGGCTCGGCGAGATGGTCCGCCAGGTCGACTCGAGCCTCCTCGACGAGTGGGAGCTGCTGAGCCACCCCGATGAGCTCGAGGCCGCCCTGGCCAGAGGCGAACGCCCCGCCCGGGGCCCCGCCACCGGGACAGAGCCGCCCCCGCTCACCTCCAATGTCCGGGCGTTCAGGGTCATGGTGCGCAACGCCTGTTTCCGGCGGGTGGAGCTGGCGGCGAAACGCGACTGGGGCACCCTGGGCGAAATGGACCAGGAGGCAGGCTGGGACGCAGCCCGGTGGGAGGCCGCGTTTGGGCCGTATTTCGCCGAGCACGGCTCCATCGGGACCGGGCCGGAGGCGCGTGGGCCGGCTCTGTTCCAGCTCGACGAAGAGGACCGGAGATGGCGGGTGCGGCAAGTGCTGGACGACCCCGCCGGCTACCACGAATGGGCGGTCCTGGCCGACGTCGACCTGGACGCCTCGGACGAAAGAGGCGAGCCCGCGCTTTGGCCGGCCGGGGTCGAGCGGAGCTAACCTCTCACCGATGGCCATGAGACCGCTCGGGCGCGACGAGGCCCTTCAGCACCTGTTCGTCCTGGCGACGGGCGTGTTCCTCATCGTGGCGCCTATCTTCCTGGTCAAACCGTGGCCGCTCCAGTACTCGCTGATGGGCCTGGGGGCGTTCTTCATGCTGATCGACCTCATCGTGATGGCCGCGTTACGGAGGCCCACCCCTTCGCCATAGGGTTGAGCTGTGCGCCGGTCGGGGCTGATGGAGGCGCGGTATGGCCTGACCGGGGCTCTCTTGGTGGCTGGGCTGCTGGGGCCGGGGCTCCCGGCCTCCGCCACTGCCCTGGCGGCGGCGGCCACCGCAGGGCCAGATCCGACGACGGGAGGGGTGCCAATACACCACGTCGTCGAAATAATGCTGGAGAACCATACCTTCGACAACCTCTTCGGTTACCTGGGCGGGGCGAACGGCATACCAGAGGCGACCACTTTCCCGAGCCCGTTTGTGGCCGGCCAGGTAGTGAGCCCCCTCCTGGCGCCGCCGGACCAGGGCAGCGTGGGGCCGAACCTCGACAACTCCCGTCAGATCGAGCTGCAAGCGATGGACCACAAGCCCGGCGGCTTCTTCGCTATGGACCACTACACGGTCACACCGTACGAAGGGCTCGCCTCCATAACGGTCTTCCCGCCCTCCGTCGACCCCAACCTGCAGTTCCTCGCCACCCACTACGCCCTGGCCGAGTCCAACTTCCAGCCCGAGATCGCCCCCACCTTGCCCAATGTCCTCGCCGCCCTCTCCGGGACTTCGGACGGGTGGTACTCGAACAGCGACCCTCCGGCGGCGGACAAGTTCTACACGGTATTCGACCAACTCCAGCGGGCCGGGCACTCATGGCAAGTCTTCAATGGTGGCGACGGGCCGGTGGCTGGGCCGATTTGGGGCCACCTGGTCCCGGCGGGCCAGACCGACAACGTGGTAGGTACGGACCGGTTCATTACAGAGGCCACCGACGGGACGCTGCCCAACTTCTCGTTCGTCCGGCCCGGTGCGGGCTACAGCGAAGAGTCCCCCGAAGACACCTCTCTCGGCGATGCCTGGTTGGGCCAGCTGGTCCTGGCCGTCATGAAAGGGCCCGACTGGCCATCCACCGTCATTTTTTTCACTTACGACGAGGGTGGCGGGTATTGGGACCATGTGCCCCCACCGCAGGTCGACGTGGCCGGCGACGGCACCCGGACCCCGATGGTGGTCATTTCGGCCTACACGACGCCCCAGTTCATCACCCAGACGACCACCAACCTGTCGGTGCTGTCGTTCATGCAGGAGCTTTGGCACCTGCCTGCGCTCGACATCACGAACCTGCAGGCACCGGACCTGTTCCAGTACTTCGACTTCCACGAGATCCCCCGCCCGCCGGCGCTCCCACCCGCGGCCCCGCCCGCCACGCTCCTCCTCCAGGAGACCGGGCCCGGCGCCTACTACTACACCGCGCCTTTGGGGCGGCCGGTCACGATAACGGTGGCCGCCCAGACACCCGGGTTGACACCCGATATCGGTCTGAACGGCCTGGTCACGCTGTCGGTGACCGGACCGAAGGGAGCACCGGCGGCCAGTGTGCCGCACCTCGTGCTGCTAAAGCACGGGTACGGGTTTTTCACCGCCCGGTTCCCGGCCTACGGCTACTGGCGCATCAAGGCGGTGGGCCCGGAAAGATCGCCAGGGTGGATCACGGTTGGCGCCGGCGGGGTCAACGCCAACACGCCGTGAAGCCGGCCGCACACTTCCGTGAGCTAGCCGATCGAGTCCGGGCCATCGAGTTCGGGCCAATAGAGTTCGGGCCAAAATAGAGTTCCGTACCGAAGGCGACAGGGCTGATGACGACTATCAACTGCGAGTAAGGAGAGTTTCACGGTGGAGCTGACTACGCGACCTCTGGGCAAAACAGGGATGGACATCACGCTCGTGGGTTTCGGCGCCTGGGCCGCCGGCGGTGGTGGCTGGGCGTTTTCGTGGGGCCCTCAGGACGACCAGGAGTCGATAGCCGCCGTCCGTCATGCCGTCGAGGCGGGGGTCAACTGGGTCGACACAGCTGCCGTCTACGGGCTCGGCCATTCCGAGGAAGTCGTGGGGGCGGCGATGGACGGCATCCCGGCCGCCGACCGGCCGTACATCTTCACCAAAGGCGGGTTGGTCTGGGACGAAAGTGACCGTTACAAGCCGTCCCGCCGGGTCGGGGCCCCTGAGAGCATCAGGAGCGGGGCGGAGGATTCCCTCCGCCGCCTCAAGGTCGAAACGATCGACCTTTACCAGCTGCACTGGCCGGCGGAAGACGGCACTCCCATCGAGGAGTATTGGGGCGCTCTGCTCCAACTGAAACAGGAGGGGAAGGCGCGCGCCGTCGGCTTGTGCAACCACAACGTCGCCCAGCTAGAGGTGGCCGAGGCGATCGGGCACGTCGACAGCCTCCAGCCTCCGTTCTCAGCGGTCAAGCGGGCGACAGCGCCCGAGCTCGTCTGGTGCTCCACCCACTCCACGGGTGTCATCATTTACAGCCCGATGCAAGCCGGCCTGTTGACCGGAGCGTTCAGTCCCGAACGGGTGGCGAACCTGCACCAGGACGACTGGCGAAAGCGCGATCCACAGTTCCAGGGCGAAAACCTGGAGCGTAACCTGGCGCTGGCCGAAAAACTGCGTCAGATCGGCGAAAAAAGGGATGTCGGCCCCGGCGCGGTGGCTATTGCCTGGGCCCTGACGTGGCCCGGGGTTACCGGCGCCATCGTCGGGGGCCGGAGCCCGAGCCAGGTCGACGGTTGGCTGCCCGCCGCCAGTTTGGACCTCACCGCGGCGGAACTGGACGAGGTGTCGGCCGCCATCGAG
>DATJUH010000280.1:0-21661 GCA_035502515.1 Acidimicrobiales bacterium | reverse complement strand
GTGGCGGGCGAGAAGGCGGACACAGCCTGTAACCAGCCGGGCAACACGGCGACGCTGTAATAGACACCGGAAACGAGCAACACGAGCGCCTGGACCATGAACGACATTTGTTCGCCGCGCTCGGGGTACAGGAGCGGCAGGATGCCGGCCAGGATCCCGAGGCCCACCAGGCTGACGCTGCCCACCGCGATGACGACGGCCGCCGTCAACCAGTCCGCCCCGGCCAACTGGACGTCGAAGAAGGGCAGGGCGCAGACCATGATGAGTATGGTCCGCAACAGGGCGTGTATGACACCGAACACGGACATGCCGATGAGGTGCACGACACGGGGCACCGGTGCCATCAAGGTGTGCTCGATGGTGCCCTCCCAGCGTTCCCACATGATGGTCAGGCTCATGTCGTCGAGAATGGCCGACAAGTAGGCCCACACGAGCGTGCCGATCAGCAAGAACATGGTGAGCCGGGGGATTTCGCCCTTGGGCACCGTCGCGCTCCGGCCGGCCTCGTTGGCGATGAAGGTAATGGCGAGCGTATTCACGACGCCGTACACCAACCAGACGACCTCCCAGGCCCAGTACCGCTTCCACAGGTTGGTCTGCCGCTCGAAAAAGGCCCACCCGAGGCCAACCCGGCTCGGCGGCCGCGCCCGTACCAGTTCGACGGTTGTCATCAGTCAGCCACCTCCTCGGGGCCGGCGGAGCCTTCGTTCTCGGCCTCGTCTTCGTCCTCGTCCTCTTCGATGCTGCGGCCGGTCAGCTCCAGGAACACCGTCTCCATGTCCACTTCCTCCAGCGAACGCCCGGCTGCCACCTGCTTGCGCAGCTCGAGCGGGGTCCCTTCGGCCACGAGCCGGCCTCCGGACAGGAAGCCCATGCGGTCGCAAAGTTGCTCGGCTTCGTCCATGTCGTGCGTCGTCAGCAGGATCGTGGTCTGGGTTTCCCGGCGCACCTCTGTAATGAAGGCCTGGACCTCTCGCTTGCTGCGCGGGTCGAGCCCGGTCGTGGGCTCGTCGAGCAGCATCAGCCGGGGGGCGGAAAGGAAGGCCCGCGCCACCGCCACCTTCTGCTGTTGACCTCTCGACAGGTGCAGCATCGGCTCGCGCATATGCTCGTCGTCGATACCGAGGCGGTGCAGGATTTCCTTGCTCTTGCGCCGGACTTCCGGGCCGTCGATGCCATATGCCCGCCCGAAGAAAAGCAGGTTTTCGAGCGCCGACAGCGGCTTGAAGAACGATGGGTCGACGGAAACCCGGTTGAGCAAGGGCCGGACGGCCGCCGGCTCTTTGGCTACATCGTGACCGAACACGCGCACCTGCCCCCGGTCCGGCAAGAGCAGGGTACAGAGGATACGTATAAGCGTCGATTTCCCCGACCCATTGGCACCCAGGATCCCGTATATCTCGCCCTCCGGAACTTTGAAACTCACCGAGTCCAGAGCGGCCCGCTTGCGCGGGGGGCCGGTTTTGCGGCGGGAAAAAGGCCCACGCCGCTTGGTGCGGAACACCTTCGTAATGCCGGTGACTTCGAGGGGGAGAGGCGCGGCCGCCGGTGCCGGCCCTGCAGGCGGCCCGATAGGCCTTGCATCATGGGGGTGCATCAGGATCGTCGTCTCCTCGCGCTGAAGCGGATAAGGGGCTAATCGCTCTTTGCCGGCGGCCCGGGGCGGCGCCCGCGCGCGCCGCCGGAGTCAACCGATGAGGACGACGGGTAACACGAAGGGGATCCTAACGGTCTTCTTCCGGCCCAACAAACGAATTTCCCGGGAGGGTGGCAGGTTCATCTCCGGTCATGGCCGCCGGCCGCGCCGGTCGGTGCCGCTGGACGGTTAGCCGGCCAAGGACCTGGGTACGTCAGGGTTGATGGCACTTACGACGTCGTCACCAGGCCCAGGAGACAACCCCGTCACCGGCGAAAACCGGGGCGAAGCCCGTTTGGCCGCTCTGCGCGACGCGGTGGTGGCGGCCGAGGATGCCGGCATCGCTAGCCGAGCGGCTTTATCAGCGTATTGACGAGGTAGGGCGAGGAAAACTCGGTAACTTCGCCGGCCCGTTTCCCCGGCACGGGCAGGAGCCGGGCCGAGAGCGGTTTGCGTAACCGCACGGCCAGGCTGGCCACGTCGCAGATCACGTTGGCCAGCTCGTCGGCGGAGCAATCGCCCGGGAGAGGGACGGTGTCCAGGCCGGTGCCGCAAACAGCGGAGTAAGCCAGCAGCTGGTCGAGCCCAACGCGGCCTTCGGCCCAGCGCTCCGCCAGCACCGCGTCCTCCATCACCGGGAGCATCAGCCCGCAATAGCCGCAAGTGGGCAGGCCAGTGCTCTGAATAGCGGGAGTTATGGCGGCGGCCAGGGCAAGGGTCCCGGGCGACCCGAAGGGCCCGAGCCCGGCCAGTTCGATGGCGGCGGCGATGCTGTCGTCGCCGTCGGGCGCCGGGGACAGGTCTATGCCGCCGAAGTAGACACCAAGGCCGGAGGCGAGTTGCTGGGCGAGTTCGACGACCGGGCTCGCCTGCCGTACCAGGGCCTCCCTTACCTGCCGGGTGACATCGGCCAGGCCTGCCCCTGCTTGCAACCCCTCTGCCAGGATCCCGGCTCCCTGGAGGGCAACGGTCAGGTTGGCCGGGCCGGCGTGGTAGGCAGCCGGGAAGAACGGGGTTCCCGGGCCCACACAGGCCAGAGCGGCGAAATTGAAGTTCCCGAAACCCTCCTTCGTCTCTGACGCCAACCGCAGCATCACCTCGGCCGCCGCCCGGGCCGTGAGGACGTCGATACCGGCGCCGGGCGTGGCCACCATGACCGAGCAATTGAGCGCCTCTCGCCCCACGATCAGGTCGGCCAGGCCGATGATACGGTCCGGGGGGGTCCCTCGTCGGGCGGGACCGAGCGAGCAGAACTCCACGCCGGCCGCCGCCAGCGCTTCCTGCAGGTCGCCCGCATAAAGGGCGATGGCGTCCGGCACCCATCCGGCCAGGTCGGAGAGGACCGGACGGGTCGACAACCGCAGGGTCTGAACTTCGTAGCCCGATTGCCCGAACGTGTCGGCGGCGAGGCGCAACTTATCCGCCGCCTTCTGCACGCCAGCGGCGTCGAGGGGGTGAGGCTCAGCGACCCCAAGAGTGAGAGCCCGTACGGGGGGTTTGCGCACCAGTTCACACCATATGCCGTGCGTGGCATTCGGGGCGCTAAGGGCTCTATGGGCCCGGGCCCGAAAGGTCGGTCCCGACGAGCTGGCCCGATCAGTTCGGCCAGACGAGTCGGGCCAGACGAGTCGGGCCAGACGAGTCGGGCCCGATGAGCGAGGCCGATGAGCGGGGCCGATGAGTTCGGCCCGATGAGTTCGGCCCGCCCTGTCTGTATATACGTCCGGCTCAAGTCGAGCCGGGGCTCCACGAGGGCCCTTGGGAAAAAGGAGCGGCATGAGCACACGCACAACTTCGGGTGAGGGCACCGTTGCCGGCGGAGCGCGGGCCGAGGACGGACCAGGTCAGCGGCGCCCGGCCGGCCAGCCGCGATGGGTGCTGGCGCTCACATCGACGGCGGCGCTGATGGTGATGCTGGACATGCTGGTCGTAACCACGGCGTTGGCTGTGATGCGTTCCCATTTTCACGTCCCCGTTAGTGAGCTCGAGTGGACGGTCAACGCCTACACGCTCAGCTATGCGGTACTGATGATGACTGCGGCGGCCGTGGGGGACCGCATCGGACGGCGCCGGCTGATGACGGCCGGCCTCGTGCTTTTCACCACCGCTTCGGCCGTGTGCGCCCTGGTGCCGACCATCGGGTGGCTGGTAGTGGCGCGCGCCGTCCAGGGCGCCGGATCCGCCATGGTGGTCCCGGCGGCGCTGGCCATCCTCGGCGAGGCGTTCCCCGGCGAGAGCCGGGCCAGAGCCCTCGGTCTTTTCGCCGGTGTAACCGGCCTGGCCACCCTCGGTGGGCCGCTGGTCGGCGGCGCCGTCGTGCAGTGGCTCTCCTGGCAATGGATTTTCTGGCTCAACGTGCCCATCGGCCTCTTGCTGGCCCCATTGGTCCTGGCCCGGGTGCCCGAGAGCTTCGGCCCCAGAGCCGCCCTTGACGTTGGCGGCCTGGCATTCGTCACAGCCGGGGCTCTGGGCTTTACCTGGGGTCTCGTCCGCGCCAGCACACTCGGTTGGGGGGACACCGAAGTCGTCGCCGCCCTGGTCGGCGGGGTGGTTGCGCTGGCCGCTTTTGCCCTGTGGGAGCGACGGGCTCCCGCCCCGATGCTGCCTGTGGAGTTCTTCCGCTCGCGGGGTTTCTCGGCCGGGAACTTGACTGCCCTGTTGCAATCCGCGTCGATCTTTGGGGCCGCCTTCTTCATGGCGCAGTTCCTCCAAACCTCGCTGCAATACGGGCCACTTGGGGCCGGGATCCGGCTGGCTCCGTGGACGGCCACCCTTTTCGTCGTGGCACCGAGAGCGGGCAAGCTCATAAACCGGGTCGGAGAGCGCGCCCTTTTGGCCCTCGGCCTCTCACTGCAAGGTTTCGGGTTTGCCTGGCTGGCTTTTATCGCCAAGCCCGGTCTGGCCTATATTTTGATGGTGCCCCCCATGGTGGTGTCGGGTTGTGGCACCTCTATGGCCATCCCGGCGGCGCAAAACTGTGTGCTTGGCTCCGTACCTCGTTGGGCAATGGGCAAGGCGTCAGGAGCGCTGAACACGCTGAGGCAGCTGGGCGGGACATTCGGCATCGCCATTGCCGCGGCCGTTTTCAGTGAACACGGCGCCTACACCTCTGCCGGTTCCTTCAGCCGGGGCTATTCGGCCGCCCTTTGGGCCGCCGCCGGCTTGTCACTGGCGGGTGCGCTGGCCGGCGCGTGGGCGCCCTCCAGGACGAGCCGGCTTCAAAGGGCGGTGCCCCGGCCCTCGCACGGAGCGGCGGCGACGGTAACCGCTGGTACCCGGGCCACGATAGAAGCCGTGGGGGCGACGGCGGGCGAACCGGTAGGCGCCCGGTGACTACCGCCTCGACCGTCGGCATCACCGACAGCCGTGAAAGCGGCCGTCCAGCACCACAGGTTTCACGAAGTGGCAACCCAAAGGGCGTTACGGGAGGCACCATCATGACCCAGGTAAACCTGAACCAGGAGTTCGGCCAGGCCACCGAGCCTTTTCGGCGGGAGTTGTTGGCCCATTGCTACCGCATGGTGGGCTCGGCCAGCGAGGCGGAAGACCTCGTTCAGGAAACAATGCTCAGAGCCTGGCGGGCCTACGGGAGGTTTGACCCGGCCAGGGGTGGTACCCGGACGTGGTTGTACAAGATAGCCACCAATGCCTGCCTCAGCTGGCTCGAGTCCCGCCCGGCCCGGACCTTGCCTTCGGCCCTGGGCGGGCCCAGCACCGATCCGTCCCTCGGCCCGGCACACACCGAGGTCCCGTGGCTACAACCGCTGCCGGACGTGTGGCTGGCATCTCCTTCGGACCCGGCCAACCTGGCCGTCCGAAGGGACACCGTACGGCTCGCATTCGTTGCCGCTTTGCAGCACCTGCCGGCCAGGCAACGAGCTGTGCTCCTCCTGCGCGAAGTACTGGCGTGGAGCGCCTCCGAAGTGGCGGACCTGCTCGACACCACTACGGCCGCGGTCAACAGTGCCCTCCAAAGGGCCAGGGCCCACCTGGACCGCTTGGCGCCAAGGGAAGACGACCTCCTTGACCTGCCCGACCCGCGGCTACGGCGGTTACTCGAGAACTATGTAAAGGCGTTCGAAGAAGCAAACGTCGGAGCACTGGTCGGCTTGCTGCGTGAGGACGTCCTCACGGAAATGCCTCCCAGCCTCACGTGGTTTTCGGGCCGCGACGCCACCATTGGCTTCGCCGCGGCCGTCTTTTCCCGGCACGGGGCCGGCACCCGCCAGATGCTGGAAACGTCGGCGAACGGCCAACCCGCCCTCGTTATGTACAGCCTCCAAGAAGATGGGCTGTTCCACGGCTCGCACGTCCAGGTCCTGGACATCTCGGCCGGCGGTATTTTCCGCATAACGGCGTTCAATTATCCGGAGTTCGTTGCCATGTTCGGGCTCCCCGAGACGCGGCCGCCGAGAAGAGATTGATCGACTGCCCCTTTACGCCCGCCGGCAGGGCTTCCATCCGGCACCGGTAGCATGCCAAGGGCCGGCGCTCCGGGTGCGGACCGGCAACAGATCGCACCACAGCGGTAAAGAGTCGACCGCAAAAGGGCAAAAGGAAAAAAGGCAAAAAGGAGGCGTCGGGAAATGGAAATCGGCATCGGCCTGCCGACGCAGGTCGTCGACCTCGACGGTAAGACCCTCGTCAACTGGGCCAGGAAGGCCGAAGAGGCGGGTTTTGCCAGCCTGGGCACCGTGGGCCGGCTGGTGTACCCGAACTACGATGACCTGATCGCCCTCTCGGCGGCGGCGGCGGTGACTGAGCACGTCCGCCTCACGACGTCGGTCCTGTTGGCCCCGCTCCACGCCAATGTGGCGTTGCTGGCCAAACAGACGGCTTCGCTCGACCGTCTCTCCGGAGGCCGGCTGGTGCTCGGGATCGGGACCGGCGGCCGCGACGACGACTTCACCGCCAGCGGGCTACCCACCAAAGGGCGCCGCGACCGGCTGGCCGAGCAGGTGGAGGAGCTTCGGCGCATCTGGCGAGGCGAAGAACGCGGCATTGATGGGCCGATCGGGCCCTCCCCCGTGAACGTGGGTGGCCCGGCGCTCATCCTGGGTGCGTTCGGGCCGCGGACGTTCAAGCGTATGGCCGGGCTGGTCGACGGCTGGATCATGGGCGGCGGTACCCCGGAGATGTTCTTGAAAGGGGCGGCGGCTTTCGACCAGGCCTGGAAAGATGCCGGCCGCCCGGGAAAACCACGCAAACTGGCGTTGGCCTACTACGCCCTCGGCGAAGAAGCCGTCCAGGAGGCTATGGCCACGGTGAAGCGCTACTACGCCTGGCTGGGCCCGTACGCCGACCAGATCGCGGCGGGCATGGCCAGCAGCCCCCAAATGGTCAAGGGCTATGCCGAGGGGTTCCGGGAAAGCGGCTGCGACGAGGTCATCTTCGCGCCCGGGTCGGCTCGGCTCGACCAGGTCAGCCGGCTGGCGGAGGCCATCGCCTGAGCCTCCCTAGAGCCAGGCGATGTCGTCGTCGGCCCTGTCGGTCACCCTTTCGCAGGTCGGGCAGTACCATCGGGCCTCGAGGAGGGTGCCGCAGGACCGATGGCGCGGCCCCTCCACTTCTCCGCCGGTCGCCTGGGCGCCCCAGCGGGCAAGCAGCCGAAGGGCGCCGGCCAGTTCTCTTCCCTGATCGCTGACCCTGTACTCGTAACGCGTCGGGCGTTCCGAGTACGGGACGGCCATGACGATGCCTTCACGCTCCAGGCGACGGAGCCGGGCCGACAGGACGTTAGGGGCCAACCCCGGCACCGCCGCTTCAAGTTCTTTGAACCGCTTGGGGCTCTCGAGCAGGGCGTCGACCACTAACAGGGTCCAGCGGTCACCCACCCTGGCCATGGCGACATCGAGTGCTGAGTTGCCCGCTACATCGGTCATCTGCTCACCATTCTCCTCCTGGTCCCCAACCCTAAGGGGCGACGGCCGGGCCCGGCGCGCCCGGGCTCCTGGCCGTTGCCGTTGAAGGCGGGACTTTGCGCGCTAGATGCTCTTACCGTTACACCAGCGCGCACAAGTCGCCGGCAACTTTGTCGCTCGTCAACCGAACCATCTCTCAAATCTGTACGGCTCGTCGGCCGGCCGGCGGTGCGGGTCTCGACCTGCGTTTCGAACGGCCTTCCTGTCACCCGGGCCGGAAGACGCCGAACCGGCCCGTACCTCATCGGCCTGGCCGAACATATCGCTGCCTGGCGATTTTCGGGACCATGCCGGGTGTTCGCCGCTATAGTCGCCTGACGAGGTAACTTCATACTTGCAAGTGACAAGTTACACGTATGAAGGAGGAAGGCGTGAGTTCGCCCTTGGGAGATTTTTCGAAGGCTGTTACTGATGTGGTTGCCGCGGTGCAGGCTTCCGTAGTCGGGGTGGGCCCGGCAGGTAGTGGTGTCGTGGTGGGAGATGGGCTGGTAGTGACCAACGCCCACAATGTCCGAGGTGAGGTCGGCATCACCTTCGCCGACGGCAGGGTGGCGACAGCCACTGTGGCCGGCGCAGACCTGGATGGTGACCTGGCCGTCCTGTCGGTCGACACTGCCGGCGCGCCGGTGGTGACCTGGTCCGACGGCGATGTCGAACTGGGCCAGCTTGTTATCGGGCTCGGCCGTCCTGGTGGCCGGAGCCTCCGAACAGGCGTCGGTTTCATCACCGGCCTGGGGCTGTCGTTCAGGGGCCCCGAAGGCCGGACCGTCACCGGGGCGCTCGAGCACAGCGCGCCGCTGGCGCACGGTTCGTCGGGTGGCCCGGTGGTGGACGGCGGCGGCCGGCTGGTGGGGATCAACACGCACCGGCCGGGCGAAGGCTTCTACCTCGCCCTGCCGGCGGGAACTGACCTGAAGGCCCGGGTGGACGCCCTGGCCCGCGGCGAATCGCCCCGCCGTGTCCGTTTGGGCGTTGCCCTGGCCCCGCCGAAGGTAGCTCGCCGCCTGCGCCACGCGGTAGGCCTGCCGCCGCGCGACGGTCTTCTCGTCCACGCCATCGAGGAGTCGGGGCCTGCGGCCCGGGCCGGCATCCGGCGGGGGGACCTGATCGTGTCTGTGGGCGGCACGCCGGTCACCACCGTCGAAGAGCTGGCCGCCGCCCTTGTCAGCGCGGGCGAGGCCGGCTCGGCCGACCTGGTAGTGGTCCGGGGAGCCGAGGAGCTGTCCGTAGCCGTGCAGTTCGACCAGGCCGGCACCACCGAACAAGGGAGCGCCTGATGGCGACCGGCACGCTGCCGGCGCCGGCCGACGTGGAGGAACCTGACGGCCCCGGAGGAGCGCTCAACCGGTCAGAGAATGCGCCGGCTGACGCCCCCTGGCCATCTGACACCGCTCCGGCTGATGCAGACGGGGCCCTGCTCGACAGCTACTCCAGGACTGTGTCCTGGGTGGCCGAAAAGCTGCTGCCGTCAGTGGCCGCACTCAAGGTGGAGGACCAGATGCACCGCCCGGCAGGGGCGGGCTCGGCCGTGCTCATCTCGGCCGACGGGCTCCTGGTCACCTCGGCGCATGTGGTCCAGGGATCGAACCGCGGCACGGCTGCTTTCACTACGGGCGACGAGGCCCCCTTCGAGGTGGTGGGAGCCGACCGCCTGAGCGACCTGGCCGTGGTGCGGGCCGCCGGTAATGGCTACCAACCGGCCACTCTCGGCGACGCCGGCCGCCTGCGGGTCGGGCAGCTGGTAATAGCTATCGGCAACCCCCTCGGCTTCGAAGGCTCCGTCAGCGCCGGCGTCGTGAGCGCCCTCGGGCGGAGCCTCATGGCTTCGGCCGGCCCGGGAGCCCGGTTGCTGGGAGACGTCATCCAGACCGACGCCTCCCTCCACCCCGGCAACTCGGGCGGCGCCCTGGCCAACAGCGCCGGCGAGGTGGTCGGGATCAACACCGCCCTCGTGGGGCCGTGGGTAGGCCAGGGCCTGGGTATGGCCGTCCCGGTAAATGAGTCGACCCGGGCCGTCATCGGCACCCTTGCCGCCGGCCGCCGTGTGCGG
Source organism: Acidimicrobiales bacterium (assembly GCA_035502515.1). Taxonomy (GTDB): domain Bacteria; phylum Actinomycetota; class Acidimicrobiia; order Acidimicrobiales; family Palsa-688; genus Fen-671. Next base: position 12,054 of record DATJUH010000280.1, on the reverse strand, counting down.
CGCGCCTACCTGGGTATTGGCGGCGGCCCTCGCCCGCTTCCCCCGGCTGTAGCGCGGGCCACCGGGTTCGCCCGGGGCGTAGAAGTGGTGTCGGTCGTCAACTCCAGCCCCGCCGGCCAGGCCGGCCTGCGCCCTCGCGACATCATCGTGTCTCTGGACTCGAAGCCCATCGGGGACGTGCGCGAACTGCAGGCGGTGCTTGGCGAGCGCTACATCGGCAAGAAAGTGGCCATCGGCTACATACGCGACGGCCGCCTGGCCGCCTGCGAGGCCACCTGCGTGGAGCTGCCTTCGTCATAGGCCGGCCAACTGGGACGGGCCAACTGGGACGGGCCAACGGTGCCTGGGCCATCGCTGACTGGACCCGGCCAACTAGACGAGAAAAAGGACGGGGCCGGCTCCACACCGGCCCCGTCCGTACACGCGGTCACTGGTCCGGTGCCCCGGCCGGTCCACTAGACAGTGCCGGCTCCCGTTTGCTACGACGGGCTCACGGGAGCCTGGCCCAACCTGACCAGCAGCTCGCCGTGTCCACACACGCCCACCTCGAGGAGGTAGCAGGGACATGTTGGCCAGGAAGCTCAAAACATCGGAACTCGACGAGGAAAACGCAGAGCTGGCACCGATGTACGGGACCCGCGAGCTGCGAGAGCCCGTACCGCGCTACCAGCTACCGCAGCATGGCATGGCGGCCCGCTCCGCCTACCAGTTGATCCACGACGAGCTGAACCTCGACGGCAACCCTGCCCTCAACCTGGCCAGCTTCGTAACCACCTGGATGGAGCCGGAGGCGGACCAATTGATGGTGGAGTCGTTCGGCCGCAATTTCATCGATGCCGACGAATACCCGCAGACGACCGAAATCCACAACCGGTGCGTGAACATGATCGCCCGTCTTTTCCATGCCCACGAGCAGAGCGACGCCGTGGGTTGTGCCACCGTGGGGTCTTCGGAGGCCATTCACCTGGCCGGCTTGGCCCTCAAATGGCGCTGGCGGGCGCGCCGGCGCCGCGAAGGGAAATCCACGGACGCACCGAATATTGTCTTCGGAGCCAACGTCCAGGTCTGCTGGGAGAAATTCGCCCGCTATTGGGACGTCGAGCCACGCTACGTCCCGCTCACTCCCGAACGTTACGTGATAGGCGCGGAGGAAGCCGTGGCCATGGTGGACGAGAACACCATCGGCGTCGTCGGCATCCTCGGCAGCACCTACACGGGCGAGTTCGAGCCCATCAGTGAACTGAACGACGCTCTGATGGAAGTGAACGGCCGCAACGGTTGGGACGTGGCCCTACATGTTGACGGGGCCAGCGGCGGTTTTGTCGCCCCGTTCACCAGGCCGGAGCTCGAGTGGGATTTCCGGCTCCCGACCGTGCACTCGATAAACGCCTCGGGCCATAAGTACGGCCTCGTCTACCCGGGCGTGGGCTGGGTGGTCTGGCGCAGCGAAGAAGACTTGCCGGACGAGCTTATTTTTCACGTCAATTACCTGGGCGGCGACCAGCCCACGTTCAGTTTGAACTTTTCCAAGGGTGCCGGCCAAATCCTGGCTCAGTACTACAACTTCTTGCGTCTCGGCATAGAGGGCTACACCGAAATAATGCAGGGCCTCGAGGCCACCACCTCCTATTTCGCCAGAGCGATCGAGTCGATCGGTCGTTTCGAGATCCTGAGCCAGCCCGGGACACTGCCCCTTGTCTGTTGGCGCCTGGCCGAAGGAGCCGGCCGAGGAGCGCGGCCGTACACCGTTTTCGACATCTCGGCCCATCTGCGCCAGCGAGGGTGGATAGTGCCGGCGTATACCCTCGCCCCTGACGCCCAGGATATTGCCGTCCTCAGAGTGGTTGTCAGAGAAGGGTTTTCCCGTGATATCGCCGGCATGCTGGCGGACGACCTGAAGCGCACCGTCGAGCACCTGGAATCACACGGGCCGGCCCACCTCGGCACCAGCCACGCCCGTCCGGGGCGGCCGGGCATTGCCGCCGCAGCACGGTCGCGGCCCCGGCCTCAAGAGGGCAAGACGACCAGGGGGGTTTGCTAGCCCGCCCGCAAAGAGGGGGCAGATGGTCGATGCCAACAGGCACGGCCCGCTTGACAGGAAGCTTTTTGGCCGACCGTAAAAAGGGGGCTCCCGCGGCGGACGGGGGCCCGCCGCCCGTCTCGGCCGCGCCGGCCTGGCCGGCGACTGTCAGGCCGCATCCATCGAAGCTAGGCCGATCAAATCCAACCGGCCGGGAGTTGGGCCATCGGGACCGCTCACACAGGGCGTCATGACCACCACCACCGACGGCCCGTCTGGGCTCGGCAAACGCGGGGATCCGCGTTAGCGGCCACCGGCTGGGGGAAAATACGGGTGTGGCCCACTACCAGCCTCGCCACACCAGCAATGAGGTCGTCGGCTCCGGCCGGCGCCGGCCTCGTCGCTCCGTCATCATCGGGGGCGGGTTGGCCGGCGCGGTTATCGTGGCCGCCGCCGTCGCCGTTCCCCTGATGGTGAGCGGCGGAGGAGGCGGCCCGGCCACGACCGGCCAGGCGGCCTCGGCCACCAAGACCAGCGGCTCCACCCCATCGACCGGCACCTCTTCGGCCGGCACTTCCTCGACCGGCACTTCCTCGACCGGCACCACGGCGGCGACGGTTACGTCGACAGGAGCGGACAACGGCGTCTCCACCCGGGGAGCCGGTTCGGCCGCGCTTGGAGGCACCTCGAGCACCACGGCGCCAACGACGACGACCCGGCCGCAGATCAACCCGGCCGCCAGCACCAGCCCGGCCACCAACGTGGCGGCGCCAGACGGGTTCGGGCCGGTGGCCGAGGCACTGTGGGCCGGTGCCGACCCCGGTGGTGTCCACATGAGCCTGGCGGATGTGGCGTCCGTTCTGCCGGGCTCGGTCTTTTACGCCGAGCAACCGGCCATCGGCACGTTTTGGGCCATTTCCCGGTTCGTCCCCTCCAGCCAAGCGCAGGGCGAAAGCGGCACGGCGGCCGGAAATGCCTTGCTGGCCCAGTTCAACAACACGGCCATATTCGTCAAGGTCCCCGGGAAACCCTGGGCTTATCTGGGAGAATATACGACGACGGCCTGCGGCCAGGCCGTGCCCACCCCGGTCCTCAATTCGTGGGGCATGTGCGGTTAGCCGGGCGCCGTCCGCCGGCTCCCGGCTAACCGACCTACGGGAGGATGACCAGGTCGTCCCGGTGGACCACCTCTTGAGGCACTTCCGGCGGCAACTCTGAGGTGCGCAGGCCGGCCCACTCCCGCAAAGCCTTGGCGCTATGGCGGACCAGTCCCTTGGCGAAGACGGAGCCGTCCGGACCGGCCACCTCCACGGCGTCTTCGGGGGCGAAATCGCCTTTCACCTCCCGGACACCCGCCGGCAACAACGACACCCCTTTTTCGACCAGCGCCCTTTTGGCCCCGGCGTCCACCACCACCGTCCCCGCCGGGGCCAGGGCGAACGCGATCCACAGCTTGCGAGCAGGCAGACGGCCGGTGCGAGGGTGCACGACGGTGCCGACACCGGGGGCACCGGCTACCGCGTCCTGCAGCACCCGGGGCCGGTCGGCGGCGGCGATCACAACCCTCACGCCCGACCAGGCCGCGATCTTGGCGGCGGCCAACTTGGAGGCCATTCCGCCGCTGCCCCGGTGACTGCCGGGGCCCCCGGCGAGCGACAGCACCTCGTCGACCTCGAGCACCTCCTCGATGAGGGATGCCTCCTCGCTGAGCCGAGGGTCGGACGTAAACAGGCCGGCGGCGTCGGTCAAGAGCACCAGCAGGTCGGCCTGCAACAGGTTGGCCACCAGGGCAGCCAGGCGGTCGTTATCGCCGAAACGGATCTCGTCGTCGGCCACGGCGTCGTTCTCGTTGACCACCGGGACGACGCCCAGGCCCAGCAACAGACGGAGCGTCTCCCGGGCGTGCAGGTACTGGGCCCGGTCCCAGAAATCGAGCGGAGCCAGCAGGACCTGGCCCCCGACCAGCCCCGCCGCTTCGAGCGAACGGTCGTAGTGGGCCATCAACCGGCTTTGGCCCACCGCCGACACCGCCTGCAGGACCGCCGGGTCGTTCGGCCTCGGGTGGAGCCCGAGCACGGGTAGGCCGGCTGCCACCGCTCCACTCGTCACCACCACCACCTGGTCCCGGCCGGAACGCACTTCCGCCACCTCGGCGCACAGCTTGGCAATGGCCTGCTCGACGATCCGCCCTCGTTCGTCGGTAATGGAGGAGGTCCCCACCTTGACGACCACCGTGCGGGCGGCGCCCGAGACCATCAGTCGGGCTCCCAATCAAACTCGAAGCGACCGATGCGGACCCGGTCGCCCTGGCGGGCCCCGGCCCGGGTCAGCGCCCGGTTCACTCCGATGCGGCGCAGCCGCTCCTGAGCGTAGGCCAGCGCCCCGGCGTCGGTCAGGTCCGACAGGGCTACCGCTCGCTCGGCCTGGCGGCCTTTCACGACGAGCGAACCGTCGGCCGCCCGTTCGACAACCACACCGGAGGGAACGGGCCGATGGACCACCACCCGCTTGGCCGCCGGCTGGCCGGCCCGGGCCTCGTCCACGAGCCACGACAACTGGCCGAGCAGCCAGGGGATGCCCTGGCCAGTCACGGCCGAGATGATGGGCCGGTCCGCCTGGGCCCAGACGGCTCCCGCCTCGGTGGCGATGTCCGCTCTCGAGCCGACGACCAGGCGAGGGCGCTGCACCAGCGCCGGCTGGTACTGCTCGAGCTCGGCCAGCAGCATCCTTTCCTGTTGTTCGGGTGCCCGGCCGTCGTCCGCGGCCAGATCCACCAGAACGAGCAGGACCCTGGCCCGCTCGATGTGGCGCAGGAAACGATGCCCGAGCCCCCTCCCCTCGCTGGCTCCCTCGACGAGACCGGGAATGTCGGCCACCACGAACTCGTGCTGGTCATAGCGCACCACCCCGAGGTGAGGCTCCAGAGTCGTGAACGGGTAGCTGGCGATCTTCGGCTTCGCCGCCGAAATCCGAGATATCAGCGTCGACTTGCCCGAATTGGGGAAGCCCACGAGGGCCACGTCGGCAATGAGCTTCAGCTCGAGGTCGTACCAGGCCTCCTCGCCCAGCTCACCCTGCTCGGCGAAGTTCGGTGCCCGCCGGCGGTTGGACAGGAACCGCGCGTTACCTCTCCCGCCGCGGCCTCCGTGAGCCGCCAGCCAGCGTTCGCCGGCCTCGTTCAGGTCGGCCAGCACCGTCCCTTCGAGATCGCACACCACGGTCCCGAGGGCAACCGGGACATCGAGGTCGGTCCCGTTGCGGCCGTGCTTGCCTTTGCCCTGGCCATGGGTGCCAGAGGTGGCGCTCCGGTGCGGGTGGTCCTTGAAAGAGAGCAGCGATGCCACGTTGTGGTCCACCACCAGCCAGACATCCCCGCCGATACCCCCGTCGCCGCCATCGGGGCCACCTTTGGCTACGTGCGCCTCGCGCCGGAAAGACACCGCCCCGGCGCCGCCGTCGCCGGCTTTCACATGGATCTGGCACTCGTCAACGAACACGACTGGCTCCTCACCGCGTCACATATGCAGGCGCCAGCCGGTTGGTGCCCGGGGCCGGCCTACAGAGGCTTCGGCGACCGGGTCAGTTGCTGGAGGCGGCGACCGGCTGGACGTCCACCAACTTCCGGCCGTTGCGGCGGGCGAAGCGGACGTGCCCTTCGACCAAGGCAAACAGGGTGTCGTCTTTGCCTTTCCCGACCCCACTGCCCGGATGGAACCGGGTGCCCCGCTGGCGCACGATGATCGAACCCGCCTTTACCGCGCCGCCGGCGAACACCTTAACGCCCAGCCGCTGGCCGGCGCTGTCACGCCCGTTGCGGGTGCTGCCGCCGCCTTTGGTCTTGGACACTGCTCAAGCCTCCCTGGTGATGGCCGTCACTTCGATGACGTCGTAGCTCTGGCGATGACCCCAGGACCGGCGTTGACGCGTCTTGTTCTTGTAAACGAAGCCACGCACCTTCGGGCCCTTCTCCTCGCCGACCACCCTCGCCGTCACCTTGGCACCATAGAGTTGCGCCGGCGTGGCCAGCACGGTCCCGTCGTCCACGAGTAGGACAGGCGCGAACGAAACCTCGTCGCCATCAGTGGCGCCGAGGCGTTCAACGGCCAGCCGCTGGCCCTCCTGGACGCGCTCTTGCTTGCCGCCCGTCTTTATCACCGCATACACAGGGAGCCAAGTATAACGGCTATGCACCGCCGGCTGGGCCAGCCACCCCCGTTGTGCCCACCCTCACCCCGGGCTCCGACGGCAATTGGCGCCGGTACGCTGGGCGGTTGTGGGTGCCCGCGGGAACGTCCCCTCGACTCTGAGCCGCCAAAAAGCGGCCACCGGACGGACGTTTGCCGGCGCCGGCACCGGCGCAGCTTGCGCCCTCAGCCCTGGCTGCGATAAGAGGGCGGGGGGAGCGAGCCACCCGGGGAGAGTCCGTGGCGCCCGCGTCGATAAATGAAAGGAGCCCGTGGAATGAACGGTCCGGAAAAGCCTCAGGCAGACGCCAAGCTCACCGTCGGCGGTGAGGCCATCGAACTGCCAGTGGAGCAACCGACGTTGGGGCGGACGGCCATCGACGTGTCCACCCTTGCCCAGCACGGCCTCTCTGTGTTCGACCCCGGCTATGCCGACACGGCCGCCTACCACTCCGGTATCACCTTCGTCGATGGTGAGGCGGGCCGCCTCTATTACCGCGGCTACCCGGTTGAGCAACTGGCTACTAAGTTCTCTTTCCTCGAGGTGGCCTACCTGCTCATCTATGGGGAACTGCCGACCGCCGAGCAGGCGGACAGGTTCATCGCCAGGGTGCGCGACCCGAAGCTCGTGCTCCATGTCGGGCTCGAGCGGCTGTTCGATTCCTTCCCGCAGTCGATGCACCCGATGGCCATGCTGGCCATCGCCACTGAAGCCCTGAGCGCCTACGCCGACGACGGCATGAACTCCACCGGCCCGGAAAAGGTCGAGCAGGCGGGGATAAGGCTCCTGTCGGCTATGCCCATATTTGCCGGCTACGCCCTTTCGACGGTGCGCGGCATGCCCAGGGCCAAGAGCAACCGCTCGCTCGACTATGCCGAGGACTTGTTGCAGCTGTGCTTCGCCATCCCGGGGAGCGACTACCTGCCGGACAGTGCCGCCGCCAGGGCGCTCGACACCCTGCTCGTCCTCCATGCGGACCACGAGCTCAACTGTTCCACGGCCACGCTGCGCATGGTCGCCTCTTCGGGGGCCGGCTTTTATGCCGGTGTGTCCGCCGCCATAAATGCCTTGTGGGGGCCGTTGCACGGGGGCGCGGCCGAAGCGGTCATAAAAATGCTCAAGGAAATAAAGGACTCCGGACGGCCGCTGTCCTACTTCGTCGAGAAGGCCAAAGACCGCAACGACCCGTTTAGGCTCATGGGGTTTGGCCACCGCGTCTACAAGACGACCGATGCCAGGGCCAGGGTTATCCGCCAGGTGGCGCTGGACCTGGTGGAAAAACTGGCCCCGCAAGACCCCCTGCTGGATATCGCCCTGCGCTTGGAAGAAGTGGCGCTGGCGGATGATTTCTTCATTTCCAGACGGCTCTACCCGAACGTCGATTTCTATTCCGGGATCGTTTACACGGCGATCGGCTTCCCCGACGAGATGTTCACCCCCCTGTTCGTAGTTGGGCGCACGGCCGGGTGGGTGGCCCACTGGCTGGAGCTGACGAGCTCGGGCGACAACCGTATCGGGAGACCGACGCAGATCTACACCGGCCCGGCGGAGCGGTCCGTCCCTGCGCACATCGCAGCTCCGTAATCAACCACTGTCACCGTAATAGGGAGGTAATGGCGTTGTCGTTGGAACGGCCCGTAAGCCCCGACCCTTATGACCTTTTACCCAAGGTCCCGAGTTTTCAGCTCGAAAGTGACGACATCAAAGAGGGGGCCACCAAACCCCTCGCTCATGTGAGCGACTGGGTCGGGGGCGATAACCACAGCCCGGAACTGCACTGGTCGGGGTTCCCGGCGGCCACGGCCGGTTTCGCCGTCACCTGCTTCGACCCGGACGCCCCCACGGCCAGTGGCTTTTGGCACTGGGCGGTCGTCGGGCTCAGCCGCGATGTGACCGAGCTGCCGCGGGACGCCGGAGCGGCCGGCGGGAAAGGCTTGCCGGCGGGGGCTTTTATGCTGCGCAACGACGCCGGCACCAACGCCTACATGGGCGCCGCCCCGCCCCAGGGCGACCGTCCCCACCGTTACATTTTCGCCGTCCACGCCGTGGACACAAACGAACTCGGGGTCCAACCCGATGCCACGCCGGCGATACTCGGCTTCAACCTGACCTTCCACACCATTGCCCGGGGCACGTTGACCGTGCTCTATCAGGTCAAATAAAATATGGGACGGCCGCGGCCGTCCTGCCCGACGGAGATCTGCGCCGGTTCGACCGCTTGGTAGCTCGCTTTCAGGAGTTCTCTGTCGGGCGCCGGTGAAAGACGATGCTTTCCGTGCCTACCTGCCTACCCTCGGCACGCGATTGTGGTCCCGTTGTCTCTGCCCCTGCTTTTCTCGGTGCAAATGGGCGTTCCTGTCGCGACCGGATGCAGTTATTGCACTAAAACGCCACAAAAAGCGCTTTTTGCACCGAAAACGGGGCCTGTGAACGGGCTTTTGTGTGCCGGGCCAGGGGCAGCGGCCGGCCCCGGCGCCCGCCCCTCACGTGTTCGCACGGCCGAGGGCATACGGCGCCCCGAGCCGCCGCCTGGCCCGCTCTCACAGGAGCGATTCGTCGAAGACGATCCCCCGCCCGCCGCATGTCGGGCACGTCTCCGAGTACGACTCGACCAGCCCTTCGGAGATGCGCTTGCGCGTCATCTCGACCAGGCCGAGCTCGGATATGTCGAATACCTGCGACCGGGTCTTGTCCCGGGCCAGCGCCTCCCTGAAGGTGCGGATGACCTCGGCCCGGTTGCCCAGGACCTCCATATCGATGAAGTCGATCACGATGATCCCGCCGATATCGCGCAGCCGGAGTTGGCGGGAGATTTCCTCGGCTGCCTCCAGGTTGTTGCGGAACACGGTCTCTTCGAGGTTGGAGGAGCCGACGTTCTTGCCCGTGTTGACGTCGATAACGGTCAGCGCCTCTGTGCGCTCGATGATTATCGAGCCGCCCGATGGCAGCCACACCTTGCGGTCGAGAGCCTTGTGCACCTGTTCGTGGACCCGGAACCGCTCGAAGAGGGGCAACGCCTCCTCGGCCGGGTCGACCAGCTCAACCCGGTCGGCCAGCTCCGGCGTGATGCTGGTGACGTAATCCTTCACCTCGTCGTAGAGCTTGCGGTCGTCGATCACCACGCCCCGGTAATCGCGGTTGAACTCTTCGCGGATGACCCGGACGGCCAGGTCGGGTTCCCGGTACAGCAGCTGTGGGGCCCGCGACGCCTTGGCCAGTTGCTGGACGTTCTCCCATTGACGAAGCAGCCGCCCCACGTCGCGGCCCAGTTCTTCGGCACTGGCCCCCTCGGCGGCGGTGCGTACGATCAGGCCGTGCCCGGCGGGCCGGATGTCGTCGAGGATCTTGCGCAGGCGCCGGCGTTCGTCGTCGCCCAGCCGCTTGGAAATGCCGTACGTCTCGCTGTCCGGGATAAGGACCACGAACCGCCCGGGCAGGGAGACTTCCTGCGTCAGACGCGCTCCTTTGGTCCCTATCGGGTTCTTGGTCACCTGGCAGATGATGCTCTGGCCGGTACGCAGCAACTGCTCGATCCTGGCGTCGCTGGCCGCCCCGCCCAGGCGGCCCCGGGTCGGCTTGGCCGCGTCATCGTTGGCCGGGCGCTCGACTTCGTCGTCGTCGAAGCGCAGGTCGCCACGGTAGAGGACGGCGTTTTTCGGCGTGCCGATGTCGACGAAAGCGGCCTCCATGCCGGGCAAGACGTTCTGGACCCGGCCGAGGTAGATGTTCCCGTCGATCTGAGTGGAGTCGTCGGCCGGCCTCGAGACGTAGTGCTCGATGAGTGTCCGGCCCTCGAGAACGGCGATCTGGGTGGCGGTCGGGCCCACGTGGACGACCATGAGATAGCGCCCCAGCGGGCGGCTGCGGCGCTCCGGGCCTCCCCGGCGAGAGCCACTGCCGGGCCCCCGGTCTGACGAGGCGCGGCCCGCGGGCGGCGCTCCCTCTCCGTTGGGGCTGTTGCCGGCCGCGGTACCACGGGCGTCGCCGGCCGCCGTCGAGACCCGTCCGGGCCCGCCCCCGCGACTTGCCGTCCCGCCGGCGGCAGCCCCCCCGGCGACAGCGCCAACCGCACCGACTGCGCCGACCGCCCCGGCTTCCACGCCGGCACCGTCACCGGGTTCGGTTTTTCGGCGCCGCGGGCGCCGTTCCCTGGCCTCAGTACCAGTGGCAGCTGCGCCGGCTTCGGCTGCACTCGGCCCCCCGTCCTCAGTCTGCGCCCCGGCGGCAGAACGCCCGCCCACCGGGCTATCCGTCCCCCCCGCCGTCAGGTCCCTGCGCACCCTGCGCTTGGTGACCGGCGGCGATCCGGGCCGGGTATCTCCGATCTTAGGTTTCGGAGGCGGTGGCGCCGGAGGGCCGTCCGTCAGGACCTGGGTTGCATCTGCGGGTTCGTCCGGGTTTTCGTCGTCCGGCGAGGTGACCACGGACATGCCTGAATGGCGGCCACGACCGCCACGAGAACCGCGGCGCCGGCGACGGGAAACCCTGGTCACAGTCCCGTCTGTCGTTGCCCCGTCCTGGGTCATTTGTCCGTCCTGGTTTGATGCGCCGTCCGGCCCCCGATTGCCATCAGGGCCGCCGGCATCCAGCGAACCCTCAGGTCCTGCGGGGGCCCAATTGCGTCGCCGGTCGTCCAACGCAGGCTTTTCTTCCCCGTCCCGGCCGAACGGGCCCGGCTCGGAGCTGGCGCTGCCTGCTTCGCCAAGCACTGGTTCCGACATTGAAACTTTCCCTTCCAAACACGCGCGCCCCAGAGCACGCCATGCGCACGTCGCGACCAGGACGCCTGGAGGCGTCCCCGATCGGGCAGCGGGCTCCCGGCCGCGCGCCGTCGCGCCTTATCTTTGAACAGTTTTGCTGGCCCACGCCATAGCCCAGCCGCTTCTCAGGTGAAACCTCGGGTTGCGCCGAGGTCCCCGGGGAAGGCCCGGCCGACCTGCACGAGCTGCTCGCCACGGCAGCCCCCCGCGTTTCTCGTCCTCTCGCAAGACTTCTGCAAAGGCGGGACCACAGGCGGCTCAACTGTTTGCTCCGAGAGCAACTGAGCCGCTTGTCCCGAACGAGGTCATCTCAATTACGAGTGTAGCGACCAAGCACCGCCAAACCTGGGGAGTACCTGAAAGGCACCTAAGCGTAAGCTAAGCGCCGGCCCAAACCATGGCGTCAGTAGACAGTAAACAACCAGACCGGCGGGCCAACCGCTGGGCGACGCTCCCGCCGAGGCGCACCCGGGCCGGGAAGAGTTATCGCTACCCGGCCGCGCAAAGGTCGCTCTGCCATGCGAGGCCCCCTACGCATGCCGGCCTGGGGCGCCGGCGCCGGCCAGCACCGTTGACTCGAAACGGAGCTGGCGAGCCTAAAGGAAGCGGCGCATCCCCACGTTGACGACCAGGCCGACGGCTATCCAGTCGACGACCATGGACGAGCCGCCGTAGCTCATGAACGGCAGGGTGATGCCGGCCACCGGCATGATGCCCATGGTCATGCCCACGTTCTCGAACACCTGGAACATGAACATGCTGAGCACTCCCACACAAATGAGCGTCCCGGCCAGGTCACGCGAGACGAGCGACGCTCGCCAAGACCTCCACACCACCACCGCAAACAGAACCAGTAGGAGGGCGGAGCCGACAAAGCCGAACTGTTCGGCCATGGCCGTGAAGATGAAGTCGGTGTCCTGGTTGGGGACGTAGGACAGGTTGGTCTGTGGCCCCTTGAAAAGGCCCTTGCCGCTGATGCCGCCGTCGGCGATGGCCGCCTTGGACTGGTCCAGGTTGTACTCGATCGTCTGGGCGTCGGGGTTGCCGCTCACGTTGGTGGACAGGCCGGTGGGCGCCTCCATGAACGTG
>DATJUH010000279.1:0-11236 GCA_035502515.1 Acidimicrobiales bacterium | reverse complement strand
GATCAAGGCCAGCACTAGGAGCACGTTGTTGAGCGCGGCACCTTGGCCGAACGTGAACTGTTCGAACGACAGATTATAGGACCATGTGGTGATGAGTTGCGTCGCGTTGGCGGGGCCCCCGCCCGTAAGGGCAATCACGAGATCGAACACCTTTACTGTGAACACAAAGCCCAAAAGCACCGTGACCTCGATTACGGGCAGGATGATGGGCACTGTGACCAAGCGGAGCCGCTGCCAGGGGCCGGCACCGTCCATAATGGCTGCTTCCTTGACCTCGATTGGCACATCTTGAAGGGCGCTGTAGAGGAGCAGGAAGAAGAAGGGCACGCCCAGCCAAATGTTCGCGATGAGGATCGTCAGTAGCCCCAGCTGTGGTGTGTCTAGCCAATCAATTGGTTGGTGGACCAGGCCGATGTCGAGCAGGATTTGGTTGACTGCTCCGCCGTCCAGCTGGAAGAGGAGCTTGAAGATGACGCCGGTCACCAAGAGCGGGACCAGCCAAGGCACGATGATCAGCGAGCGCCCAACTGTCCTCCCGGGGAAGCGGAGATTGAAAAGCAGGGCCAGCCCGAACCCGATTATGAACTGGCCGAGGAGCGACCCCGCGGTGAACTCAAAGGTGTGGATGATCGCCGTCTGGGTCGTGGGGTCAGTGAAGATGAAATGGTAATTGCTAAGACCGGCAAATGGGGCGGTCAAACTGCCTATGTTCCCGGGAGAACGGTTCTCGAAGCTCAGCAACACGTTGTAAATGATGGGCAAGGCAAACGCGAATAGCACGTACAAGATGGCGGGGACGAGGAACAACCAAGCCGCGATCCGCCTGCGCGTCCAGACCGTGAGCTGTTGACCGCCCTTCGTCCCCGCTGCGGCGGGCGCCAGTTCGTCGGGGTGGCGCGTAATTACCGGGTTCGGGGCGGCGGTTGCGTCTGTAGTCATACTGGCCAAGCCAAATTGGGGCCCTCCATGGCGGGCGCCGATAGGCCGACTCCCCTCTCTCCTAGCTATCTAGCGCCGGCAGTCGGTGTTTGCAAGGCACCCCCGGCCGGAGGTACACGGGCCGTGCATGTTTTGGCCGGCCCAAGCGCGGAACGCAAGTGCGCCACGACGCGGTGTACCTCTCGGCCCTCGCAAACTCTGATGTCGGACTTGTCACCAACAAAGGTCGCCTTTTCGTTGGCTTCACCTCTCAAACGGGCTCTGTTGTTGCGCTTCGCTCTGACCTGGGCGAACTGGTACCCATACCCGCATCGCGGCCCGGGGCCGGTTACCGCGGGCGAAGTACGGCACGAAGGTGAGGGCCAACGGGTCGGCTCTCCACTGGTTTGTGGCGTCCTCGTTGTACAACTGGCCCGCCGCCGAGCTATCGGCGCCTTCCCCGGAAGCGACGACGGCTACCTTCGCGTAGCCCTGGAGGTCCCCGGGCACGGCGTCCGTCGGTTCAAGTGGACGGGCCGTGTCGATCAGGACATCCTCGACGGCTACACCTCGGTCCAGGTCGTCCGCCTCGACGCAGTAAACCAGCGGGCCTCGTTGGACGGCGACGCTGTCGCGGACGGCGTCGACTCTCCAATGCGACCTCAATACCCGGACCGGGACGGAGCACGATACTTGGAGGTGGTCGCCAGTGCCCCAGCGCGTACCAACCCGGATATACGAGCCCTCAAACGACGACTCGACGGGTGCCCCATTTAGGGTCACCCTCGTACCCTCCTTGTGGGTCCACTCGGGGGAACGCAAGGACAAGTCCCAACGCTGATGCGAACTGCACTGTAGCACCTCTATGTCTGTTGTCCCCTCCCACGGGTGACTGGTCCGCACGGCGAGGTCCACACTGCCACCCGGGACCTCTGTGGATACAATCCCGCTGAAGGGCATGTGCACCTGCAACCCCGAGACGTCCCTGGTCAGCAAGTACGCCTGGATGCTCGCCATCAGCCGCGCCAAGTTGGGCGGGCAGCAAGGACACCTGTACCACGGTAGGCGGTGACGGGGGGCGTCCTCGTCTGTGCTGTCGTGATCGGTCCTCAGGTGCAGAGTGTTCGAGTAGAAGAAGTTTGTCCCCTCCCGCGATACGGAACCGGCGATGGTGTTCCAGAACACGCGCTCCATCTCTTCGGCATAACGTGCCCGGCCTGTGGCGAGCAGGAGGCGCCAGTTCCATTGAAAACTGGCAATGGCAGCGCACGTCTCGCCATAGGCGCGGTCGCTCGGCAGTTCGTAGGCATCCCCGATGGACTCGTCACGATGACGGGAACCGTGCGCGCCGGTCACGTAGGTCTTTGTAGCGAACAGGTCTTCCCACATTGCCTCCGAAGCGGCCAGCAGCTCAGTATCAGCAGTTTCCACCGCGACGTCGACCACTCCTGCCTGCAAGTAGAGCTCGCGCACGGCGTGGCCGGTTGCATGGGAACGATTGCGCACGGGCATGTGGTGCAAGAAGTACGACAGCGGGAAACGGGGGTCTCCCAGCAGGCCGGAAGCCGGCAGTGCGACGTCGGGTCTTCCCCGAAGCTCTACATAGCGCTTGGCCAGCGCCAGCAGGCGTACGTCGCCAGTGAGCCGGTAAAACTCCACCAAGGCGGTCTCGACCTCCGGGTGGCCGCACACGCCCACGAGACGGCCATCCCCATCCTCCAGGGAAAACGTCGCCAGCAAGTGGCCAGCGAGCCTTTCGGCCACGCCCGCCAAGCTTGTGTCGCTGCCTGTCCGGTGCGCCGCCGTCACGGCTTGGAGCAGGTGGCCGACGCAGTAAAGCTCGTGCCCCCAGCGCAAATCTTTCCATATGAGTTCTGGGTGCTGGCCCTGGAACCAGGAATTGACGTAACCGTCTGGGCGCTGGGCGCGCACTATGACTGATGCGGCCTCTTCGACGAAGTCTGTCACCCCCGCCGAGAGCCCTCGCACGCTATCCCAGGCGGCGGCCTCCAGGGTCTTGTAAATGTCTGAGTCCGAAAACACCAGCCCTTGATGAGCGACTTCCCCCCCTCGCCCCAGTGCCACATTTTCGAGGTTCCGGACCGTGCCCGACGCGACAACCTGCTCAACGCAATGAGGAAGTGTGCTGGCGCTGTTTCGCTGCTGCCAGTCGCCAAGTTCGTGCCCTTGGGCGAGGGACACTTCCCCCACCCCTAATGGCTGCAGGCTCGCTATTGCTGTGCGCGTGGGCTGGACGGGGCCACCGCCGACGGCTCCGTCCGAGACCTTGGGCAGCATGCTAGACGCCGCGTTACTTCCCCGCTCCATACCTCTGCTCCCTGCTTAGACAAACAAACCGAGGCCTGCCTCCGCGGCAGTCCGGCCCCGGCCCTTCCTTCCTTTAGGTCCTTCCCTCCGCGGGGAAACGATACCCCATGCCCCCCGCCGGTTCAAGGCAAGGCGCTCCCAATGCCCACCTACTCGGTGGATTATCGTGGCCGTAGAGTGGGGAAGCGCCTCCTCCTTTTGCCCCGCCTATCTCCGGCCCTGGCAGGGAGTTGCTCCGTTCCACGCGTATGCTTGGCCCCGTGGACCCGGCCCGACAGCCAACGCTCACAGAGGTGGCCCGACTGGCGGGCGTTTCTCTCACCACCGCGTCAAAGGCGATCAACGGGCGGGCGCGAATTTCTGAAACCACGAGGAAACGTGTGCTCCGCGCCGCCCGGGAGCTCTCGTACACACCCAACCTGGTCGCTAAGAGCTTAGTGAGCGGGCACAGCAGCATCATCGGTGTCGTCCTGAGGGACCCCATGGTCGACCGCATAGCCATGCCCATGGTGGTTGGGGCTCAGTCGGTGCTCGAACAGCGGGAGTTCTCTGCGATAATCGCTGATGCGAGAGGCGTTGACGACCGCCTTGCCGAAATTGCCGTAATTCTTCGTCAACGCAATGTCGACGGACTACTCATCGTTGGCGACAACCAGGGGAAGATTCCTTCAATAACCGGGCCAGCCAAGATCCCGTGTGTCTACGTCCACGGCCAGACCAGCAACTCTCGAGATGTCGTCCACCTTGTCGATGACTTTGCCGGTGCCGCCACTCTCATCAACCACTTGGTGGACATTGGCCGCGCCCGGATTGTCCACATCACCGGCCCCGAGCACTCGCCCGCGGTCCAGCAGCGGGCCCTCGGCGTGACCCACGCCCTCGACGAGCATGGCCTTCGCATTGCCGGCCGTGTCAGGTACGGCCTGTGGTCCCAACGCTGGGCGCGTCAGGCGACGTGCGAGGTCCTGGCGAAACTGCCAAACGTCGATGCCATCGCCTGTGGATCTGACCAGATCGCGGCGGCGGCGCTCGAGGTGGTAATCGCTTCGGGGCGAAAGGTCCCGGACGATGTCGCGATCACCGGCTACGACAATTGGGCCGTATTTGCACAGGAGACCGACCCCTCCCTGACGACGCTGGACATGGACCTCGAGCATTTGGGCGCAGCGGCAGTGAGCGACCTCTTCGCCATGATCGGTGGGAGCCGAGTTGGCGGCGGCACTCGGCACCACGAAGGAACCCTGGTCATCAGGGGCTCGACCGACCCCCGCCTCTCCTAGCCCGAATTGACGAGGCAGAATCGCCGAAAAATGGGCAGCCGAACTCCCGGGTCCGCGGCTAGAGATGGGGGCGCCGCTTCATTCAACAGCGAAGAGCAGTATGCAGATTTTCTGTAGATGTCGCGTATTCTGTGCGGCCGGGACGGGCAGAAGGCCAAGATGAGCGCGATGCGCTTCCTGTTCAGCTTCACCGGCGGCACCGGGCACTTTGTGCCGACCGCAGTGTTCGCCAAAGCCCTTGCCCGCCGCGGTCACGAGGTCCTCTTCGGCTGCCAAGAAGGCATGGTCGCAACCGTGGCCGCCGCGGGGTGGCTCGCCGAGCCCACGGGGGGCGCAAGCCTTATGCACGACAGCGCCCGCCGTCCCTTGGTGCCCGTGGACCGCGACGCAGAAGAACGGGTGATGCGGGACTTCTTCGCAGGCAAAGCGGCCCAGGAGCGCGCCGGCCGATTGAACGCGCTTATCGGCTCATGGCGGCCGGACATGGTAGTGCGGGACGAGGTCGACTTCGGTGCCGCCATCGCAGCCGAAGCAGCCGGGCTGCCCCACGCGGCAGTCGTCGTGATCGCCGCAGGCCGGCTCACCCGTCCCGAGGTGACCGAGGAAGCCCTGGCCGCGGTCCGCTCAGAGCTAGGGCTGGGCCCCGAGCGGGCCAACGACGCCCTTCACCGCTACCTCCTGCTCGTCCCGGTCCCCCCGAGCTTCCGCGACCCCCGCTGGCCTCTGCCCGGGACAGCGCGCTACGTGCGTCCCGGAGTGCTCGAAGACGTCCAGCCCGCGACCAACCACGCCCGGCCTGGGCCCGGCGCAGGACCCCCGCCACGGGTGTACCTCACCCTCGGTACGATCTTCCCCCAAGAAAGTGGGGACTTGTTCCACCGAGCCCTCGCCGGGCTCAGCACCTTGCCCGTCGAAGTCACCGTGACCACCGGTGCCATCGCCCCAGCCGAGCTGGGGCCTCAGCCGGCGAGAGTGCACCTCCAACAGTTCCTGCCGCTGGCCGGCACCCTGGCCCGCAGCGACCTCGTCGTCTCGCACGGTGGCTCAGGGACCGTCGTCTCCTCACTTGCGCTAGGGCTTCCCCAGGTCATCCTGGCCATGGGGGCGGACCAGCCCGACAACGCCGACCGCTGCCGGCACCTCGGGGTTGGGCTTGACCTGGACCCGTTCACCGCCAGCCCTTCGGACATCGCAGGGGCCGTCGCCGCCGTGCTGCACGCACCGCAGTACCGCACGGCCGCTCAACGCATCGCGGACGACGCGCGCTCGCTCCCAGGCGCCGACCACGCCGCGTCCCTCCTCGAAGCCGTGGCGCGGACGGCATCACCCATCACCGACCTCGGTCCACAGGCAACCGCCTAACTCGACGGAGCCGCACGAACGGTCCGAACGGCTCGGATGCCCCGTTACAGGCGGCCGCGAGCGGCAGATAACGACGGTCCGTGCGGTGGTCAGGCCCATCGACCTTGCTTCGCACGCGGGACCGAATGTCCGACCACATTGTGGTTGAACTTCGGGCCAATTATGTTTAGACCGACTGACACCTCATTTGTTCGGTGCAGGAATTCGTGGTGGCCGATTACTTCCGCTCGGTCGGGGCTGCTCGTGCTACCCAAGCGACGCGAGATCAGGACAATCGGTGTCCGCCCCGTCCGTTGCTCATGACAACCGCAAACTCGTACCGGTTCAGCCAATTCGCTACCGGAGCGGGCGCTAGTAACGACCGGGGACGGTTCAGCCCAGGGCTTCCAGCATGCGCTGCCGGTTCCGGGCGAGCCACTGCTTCCGATGCTCGAACCGGGAACGACCACCCATTCGGTGCCACATGGCCCGGAACCCTGGCTCGCCGGCTCGGACGTGGCGCTCCACGAACTCGTCACGCACCGCGATGGCGTCGTCGATGGCATCAACAAGAGTCGCTCGGTTGGATAGAAGGCCGTAGCCGTCTGCTACGAGCCGGAGCCGGCCGAATGGGTCGAGGTCGCCGAGCCCCAGCTCGGATACCCCCTCTGGAGCCTCCAAAGGACAGCACATCTTGGCGAGCTGTGCGAGGTCATATACACCCGTCGACCGGGAGCGGCGTAATCGAAGTCCAGGAGCGCAACCGCTTCGCCGCGTGGTAAACGACATTCTCGGGGCAGACGTCGTTGTGTTAGATGACCTCGGCTTGTCGGGATCCGCCAGCTCGGTGCTCCATTGCGCACCCTCGCTGGCAAAGTCTTGCGTCGCATCATGGAACCTTCGAAGCAGACTGGCCATGGAGATTAGGGCAGCATCGCTCTTGCATCCTGACCGCGGAAGGGTTCCTCCCGACCGAGCTCAACCCGAGGTGGGGGGCGGGGCTATGGCCACAGGCGATGGTCTGCCCATTGCCGCTCAGGCTTATCGAGGCCCTCATCGTTTCGGGCCTGGACGGCCCCATGGACCTGCTCGAGCAGTTGGTCGTGGAGTGGGCCGATGCCGCCCGCTTCGGCGGCCCCACCCTAAAGGGCATATCGAGAGCGCGAGAAGGTTTTTCCCTGCTTTTGCTACGACGAGGCTCGGGATTTGTGCCCATCGAGAGTGAAAATGACGGCGTGGCTGGGCTCACGGTGGCTGGGCCCGCCGAGGGGGCGAGTGTGACGGTCCGTCCTACCGGCGACCAGTTCCGGGCCCAGTCGCTTCGCCCGCTCGCCAAGGTTGGTTTCGAGCTAGCGGATCAGATGTTCGGAACACACCTCGGACCGTTCCGGTGACAGGAGACCCGTCTAAGTCGCCTTGGCAGTCGCGAGCGCCCAGATCCTCGGTATGGACGACCTAAAACGTCGCGAATTGCAAGGCCAATGCGCACAGAGGGCGGCAATGTGCTACCGAGCTCCCATGCAGTCGGCGCCGTAACGGTCAATCAGCTGCCCGGATCCCGCAGAGTAGTGTCTCGCGCAGGTCCTTCCACAGACAGTCCACCTCGGCGAAGCCTTCGGCTAGCCACCGGAGCTGGTTCTCAAGTGTAGCTGGCTCATCGTCGGGCTCGGTCCGATCAGGGCCTTTGTCTCCATGATGGCTGTCATGTTTTTCGTGCCCGTCGCCACCCATAACGTGCCTGTTGCTTTGTCGGACGTATATGTCCGACACGCGCGGCGAGCGAGGAAACAGGTAGTCGAGGTTAAAGAACACGCCTCCTGGCCGGACAACCTCCGCCACCTCCCGATAGACGGAATGTATGGCAGCCGGCCGTCGGAGGTTGTGAATCGCGATCGAGGAGACGGCCGCATCGAACGGACCACCAAGACCTCGACTCCAGCCGGGCTCTCGGAGATCGGAGAGGAAGTAATCGACTCGTGCTCCGTAGGCGGCGAGCCGCTCTCTTGCCACCACGATCATGGGCTCAGAGAAGTCGTGCAGTACGACGCTGCTGTTAGGGAACTCCTCTAGCACTTGCCTTGTGAACTCTCCATAGCCGCCGCCAATGTCGACGACTTCGATGGCACAGTCACGATTGAAGGGAAGAAGGGCTGCCGCCCGTCGGAGCTTGGGTTGACGCTCGGCGTCTCGCGTCACGTCCTTGCGGATCCACTCGTCCACGTACTTCGCTGAGAGCCAGTTGTGCTCGCCGTGCGGGGCGACCAGCGACATCGACTACCTCCCGACCTCGAGCGCTTGCGTTGAGCCTAAGCCTTCACGTCGCCACGTGGCCGGTCCATCAAGATGAACCGTCCCACGAACAAGTACTTGCCGTTGTCGGGCGGGGGCGGTTCAATGGCCCGGTGGGTGATGTCGTCGGCCTCCGTCCGATCGAGGACAGGGACATAGACGGGCTGCTACGCTTCTTCACCGAGCCAGGCCTGGCCGGTGAGTTCCAGTGGTTCGTCTTGCGGGCCCAACATGCCCTCGACCTACGCCGGCGCCTCGGAGCAGGACCGTCTTTCAGGCGAGGAGTCGTTCCTTGCCGTCTCGCTCGAGGATGGCTCCGCGCTGGCTGGGTCAACTGGCGGCCGGGCGGATGGTACGGCAACTCAGAGATCGGCATTGCTGGCGGGACGGCGTCTTGTACGGGGTCATCCGTGACGACCTCGATCAGATAAACGGTTAGTAAGGCCTCGTCGGGTTGGGTACAGATCTGGAAATCGTGATCGGCTCGGGCCAGTACCGCCAATGAGGTCTGACCCGCTCGTAACGACGGGTCTCCGCTCGCCCAGCCGGCGGTGCTGAGCGCACATATCGACGCCACGAACGGCTCCTCTGGCCCCGCGACCGATGCCGTTCGGGACCACTGACCCGCTTGGTTGTGTCGGGTATCTCTCCGCCTGCGGTCGCAGCAACGCCACGGAGAGCACCTGGCAGCCACAATGAGCAGATGGAGGGCGTGGCCGCATGGCTGGACCGGCTACCCAACGAGCTTGGTCCACAGCGACGGCTGCTCCAGCGGCTCCTCGATTGGTGCGAGCGGGACGAGGACGTCAGGTGGCTTACAGTGGGCTGCTCCCTCGAACGCGGCAACGCGGACCGGCTGTCCGACCTCGACGTCGCTATGGGAGTCAAGGAGGAGCACTTCGTGGAGGCACTCGGTCGCGTCCGCCGGGCATTGGGCGACCTCGGCGACCTGGTGGAGTCGTACGACTACCTCATGCCGCTCAGCTTCCCCCTGCGCCGGTTCTTCGCCCAGTACCAGGACCGCACCCAGTTCGACCTGACCGTCGGCTTCGCGACGGCCGTCAACCTGGCGCGTGTGGTCGTGCTCTATGACCCCGAAGGTGCCGTCCACGTAGCAGGCGACGAAGCACTCGCGGCCAAAGCCGACGAGGTCCGGGTCTGGGCCTGCCAGGCGTGGGAAGCGCTGGCCAATGTCGGGAAGTACGTCCGGCGCTCCTCCTACTGGGAAGCAGTCGACCAGCTCCACGAAGCTCGTGCCAACTTGTTCCGCCTATGGGCGGTCGCCGAGCGGGTACCCCAGGCCCGTTATGGGGTCACGGCCATTATCGACGCTGGAGCCGGGATGCCGCCCGCCATCGAGAAGTCCGTCCCCGGGACGAACGTGGGCGACGTTCTTACGGCTGCTCGCTACCTGGCCGAGACGCTCATTGGCCTTCAGCACCTGCTGAGCAGCAATGAGCGTTACGAGCTACCCGACCATTTCGGAGCGTTCGTCGTCGCCGACCTGGCCCGAGCGGATGACCATGGCCCCTCGGTCCCATAACGCCAGCGCCTACATATCGACCATTACCCGGAGCGCCTCCCTATCGGCTTGACTCAGCGCGCTTCAGGGTAGTGAGAGCGGGTGCAGCACCGGACGTCTGTCTCGCGCCGGGCAGTCCTTCTGTCCGGCCCGCCAACCTCGGGGGTGCCGTGCCCGGGGACCTGGGTGGCGGCCCGGTGGCTTCCTCGGGGTCGGCGGTCGACACGAGCGATAGCGGTGTGGCGCCGGCGGGCTGCGGGAGGGCGCTACCGGCGATACGCCGCCAGGAGCAGCGCGGCGAGGACAGCGCCGCCGGTGGCGAGCGGCGCAGGACCGCCCGGGTGGAGCGAAGCCACGACCGGGACTCTTGACCATCAAGAGCACCGAGGAGTCGCAGTACCCGGCGTTGCCCCGCCGGCCGAGCACGGCAAGCAGGAATCGCGTGATGTGCTCGGACCCACGAATTGCACAATCGACGTGTGAAGTACCGCCCGAAAGGTCAATCGAACTACGGGAAGCCGTACCGTTGGAAAAAGAGCGCGGCCCGGGGGCCTGCACCGGGCGCTGGGAGGTGCTGTGAACGAGTTCACGCTCACCTACGAGGGCTTCGACCCCGCCGAGGAGGGGCTGCGGGAGGCCCTGACCTCGACCGGTAACGGCTACTTGTGCGCACGGGGGGCGGCCGAGTGGGAGGACGCCGACGATGTGGACTACCCGGGTACCTACATGCACGGCGTCTACAACCGTGAAACGACCATCCTCAGCGGGCGGCCGGTGCTCAACGAGGACCTGGTCAATTTGCCGAACTGGCTCGTGCTCAAACTGCGCATTGACGGCGACGAAGCTTTGGGCCTGGCCGAAGTCGAACTGCTGGACTACCGCCACGAGCTGGACATCCGGCATGCACTCATGGTGCGCGAACTGCGCTTTCGCGACCGCAGCCAGCGAGAGACGACGCTTCGAAGCCGCCGCTTCGTAAGCATGGCCGATCCTCACTATGCGGGCATCGAGTGGACGCTGACACCGCTGAATTGGTCGGGTCGGGTGGAGGTGGTGGCAGCGATCGACGGGCGCGTGACCAATGGCGGTGTCGCGAGGTACCGACACCTCGAGGGCCGGCACCTCAGCCCGGTCTCGTCCCGCACATTCGGGCCCAATGTCATCGCCCTGAAGGTCGAGACGCGGCAGTCGAACCTGTACATCAGCGAGGCGGTCCGCACCCTTGTCGTCGACGCGCCCACGGACGTCGCCGTCGAGCAGAGGGCCCACCAGATGGCGGACTACATCCAGCATGTCCTGTCGTTCGACGTTCGCCAGGGACGCCCTGTACGGCTCGAGAAGATGGCGGCCTTCTCCACGTCACGCGACCCGGCGGCGAGGTGACACCCTGGTGCGGGCGGGGACATTGGCACAACGTGTCCCCGACTTCGCCAAGGCGCTGGCGCGCCACAGCTCGTCGTGGGACGAACTGTGGCGCCTCTGCGACGTGCGCCTGTCCGGTGACGAGCGAGCGCAGCTGCTTCTGCGACTTCATATCGGCCATATCCTCCAGGTCTGC
>DATJUH010000278.1:0-5082 GCA_035502515.1 Acidimicrobiales bacterium | reverse complement strand
CGTACATGCCAGGGCGACGCCCGGGACAGAGATGTTCAACAGGCTCCTGCCGCCCGGTGCAACAAAGAACTTGACGGTGTTGTAGCCGCTGGTGGCCCAATAACCGGTGTAGCTGCCCGGTGCGGCCACAGACTCATTTCGGACGGGTTGGGGCCGTGGCTTCGGCTTGGGCCCGGCCGCGAACCGAGCGGCGACGGCCGTTAGGCCAGACACCCTGGCCGTGCAAGCCCCGGCGCCGGCGCAGGAGCCACCCCAACCCAGGAACTTAGAACCGTTTTTCGAGCCAGGGACGAACTGCACGCTGGTGCCCGCCGCAAATGTGGCCGTGCACGTGCCGGGACAGGAGATTCCCGGCGGCTTACTTGTGACCGTGCCGTTTCCGAGGACGACGACCGTCACGGTTGCCGGCGTGGCCGCGACGACAGGCATCGCGATGCCCAAGACAGATACAGCTGCGATAACCACGCCGGCAAAATAGTTCGTCGCACGACGTCGCCCAAGCGAAGGCACTGTCTTCAATTGCCAATTCCGACCCCTGAATGCCACCTAATCGCCTTCCTGTAATATCCACGCGTGGTATGAAACAAAGTACCAATGCCCATTTTTCGTGGGACATCTTGGCGCAGTCTCAGTCCCGTTCCTCGTAAGGCCTGTGCGTTAGTCCGTGACGGTAGCACCACGGACATTTCGCACCATGCGGATGGTTCAAATCCTCGGAAAGGGTACTCTCTCGGCGCGGGAGCGGCCACTGTGAGCCATGGGAAATGTTCGTGATGTATCTGTGAGGAGGTCACCGGTTCGGCATCGGTTCTCCGCGTGGTCCGTCGGGATAAGCGAGTGCGCGACCTCTGAGGGCAATGACCCCCAACATCGGTTCAAATCCTGATATGCACGCTGCCCGCAGGCCAGACAGCGTTGTGGAGTTGCCCCAGTTTCAGGGACAAGTTTGTTGAGTTGAGTCTGTCAGTTGCCAAGAGCTCTTCGACTGTAACCGGCTCGTCGTAGCGTCGGAGCCCGCCGCTCGAGCTAGCCGTTCACCGGGGCGAGCCATAGGTGCCCTTGGAGCGCCGGCGCGGCCTCCGAGCGTCGCCGCCGATGCGATCCCTACATCGCCACGGTCCCAGAAGCGGCGGAGTTGCTTGGCATTTTCAAGGACCTCGCTTATGACCTAGTGCCTTCGCGCGTTAATCCTCGTGACTTACGCCGCCTTGAGAGGCCGACCCTCGTAGGTCCAGCGGAACGGGGCAGCCCTGCGGTTGTAGTCCTTGATGAAAGCGACGATCGCTGGGTCAGCTCGTCGACAGAGCCGAACTCGCCCCGGCGCAACAGCCGTCGCTCCAAGATGGAAAAGAACAGCCCATACTTGGTTCAGCCAACTGGCGCGTCCTCGCCTCGACGAAGTTCGTAACGGTCAAGCAGGTGGCCTAGTGAGCGGGCCTCTGTTGGGGGGTTTGGGGCTAAGCAACGGTGGCTCCTTTCAGCCGCATGGACTGCCCGTGTGCCAGTCGATGAAAAGCATCCAGGATCACCAGGTAATACGAGTTATGGTTAGCTGACAAAGGCTCCCCGTGCAAACAGAATCCGTCCATATCGACGGGGCGGGCTCGCCCGGGTCCGGTCACTTCGCGCGAAAACTTGCGGCATAACACCGCCCGCGACCGTCGCCGGGTCGACGGTCGTCGCCGGGGACCTAGCCGGGGACGCGTTGCTTTGAGCCGCATTCGGACGGGCCACATGCCAGCAGGCCGAGAGCAACAACCACGAAGCACACGGCCGCCCGAGATCGCCGGGAGCGTGTGCCGTCCGGCGTGGACTTCAGCCGACGGTGGCCAGCACTGACGTCGCGCCACGTGGCGCGGCTCCGCTGCTGGGCGGGGGCACGCCGAGGCCCCGCACATCGGGCCGCTTTGGACCGAGATGTTGCCCGGCGGCCCCGCGCCACTGATCCACCACGACGGCGCGTGGACCTTCTTCCCACGCAGGTTGTGCGCCCGCTGGAAGAAGGGGCTGTTCGGGTCGATGCCGGTGTCGTTGAAATTCGTCGTGCCGCCGCTGCCCGGGTCGGGGTAGTTCGGGACGCCGTTGGCCTCGAGCCACTCGTCGAGCACCTCGTCGAACGACACCAGCCGCTCCCGACGAGGCCGCGGGTCTCCGCCGGCAACTCGTAGGGCCAAGAGCTCGTTGAGGTCGGCCTCGGCGTCAGACTTGTCGACCCGCTCCACCTTTACGCCCTGAGCCGTCCGGGAAGCGCACCCACGCCAACCAGCGCTGCTTCCCCTCGTTCCACCGCACTGTCGCCCTGGGCGCCATCTGCGAGACCTCCCGGTCCCGGCCCGCTGAGCGGGACGTAGCCAACCACCCCAAAGGCTACGCTCAAACTGGCTACGTCGGGTGGATACATAAAGAAGCTCTGACCAGAAATACCTTCTGACCAGGGCCTTTCGGTCGGTGGAGGCGATGGGAATCGAACCCACTAACCTCTTGCATGCCATGCAGATTCTTGACCGTCCAGGTCGTGTTTTTGCGTTCGGCTCTGTAGGCAGGCGTCGTCATTTGTTCAATCATGAAAACCCTTGTAAGGCAAGGGGTTTCTCGTCCAACTAGTTGTTATGCCTCTAATCCCCGCCTGAGTCCTTGCCCGTATGCAGCGGGTCAGCAATGGAGGTTGTTGGCTACGTTCCTGGCTACGTTAAAGGCACCTGCAAGCGCGGGAGCAACTTGTGGTCCCCCACCGCGCTGCTCACCATGCTCCTCACGTCAGGCAACGCCCTTCGGTGGCCGGGCAACGAGCACCTTGGCAAGGTGGTCAGCCTCCCTGGTCACAAGGATGTAACTGTATTTTACGTGCCGCTTCGTGCCGGTGGCTGCCACCTCGTGCCACGGGTTGCCAGGTCGTAGTCCCCACGAAGTCCCCACGCTGTTTGTCTGCGGTCACCCGTTCATCCGCTGGTGCCAGTAACCGGGGCGCCGGCGACTGTGCGCCACAGCCACGATCCAGAGCACGTCATCGAGAACGACGTAGACCAGCCCGTATGGGAACCGCCGCAAGGCGGCACGGCGAACCTCGCTCGACGTACCGGGAACGGCTACGCGGGGCGCCAGGGCCGGCCATTCAGTGGTGCGTTCGATGACCTGCCACACTTCGGCCACGAACTCTGCTCCGACGCCGGGGGCCTGTTGCTCATACCAGTCGTCTGCAGCATGCAGTTCGTCGAGGGCCGCTGGGACGAAACGGACCTGGAGCGTCACCGCTCGAACTGTTTGCGGACCTCGTCCAGAGGGATGCCAACGGTGTCACCGGACTCGATGTTGCGCAGACGGCGAAGAACCTCAGCGTTCCACTCCGTCTCGACAACTTCCGGACCATCGAAGGGTTCATCAAGGCTCACAAGGAGTTTGTGAGCCAACTCGGCGCGCTCGGCTCGCGGCAAGGTGAGCGCCGCTGCGACGACGTCGGAGTGCGCGGTCATGCTTTCAGTGTAGGGCTGGCGAGTTCCGACACAGACGCTGCAAGTGGAGCTCGAGGGATCGTCTCGCGCTTTTCAGGCACTGCGCATTGGGCTGCAGAGCACCGTGGGGGACGGACCGGTGTCGGTTTTGTCTGGCCCCGTCACCGTGGAAGGTGAGCGAGATGGATTGGGCTTACCGAGGACGGCTATCACCTTTTCCCCAGCCTCGGGAGAATACCGCCCACGCTCTCGACGCCCCTCACCGCGGACCCAAGACCCCGATCGTGCCCCCTCCAGCACCAGACTCGGGCCATACTTTAGGACCCGGACCTGGGCTTTTGGCTAGAGAGAGCGGACGGCGGTGAGGGGAGAGGAGAGAAGAAAGAAGTAAGTGGGGGCAGAAGCGGACAAAGAAGCCAGCCAGCCCAGTTGTAGTTGAAAGAACGCGGAAAGCGGCGAGAGGCTGAACTAGCTCGGGCGAGGACGGCAGGAGCTGGGAGCGGTGGCCCGTGGTGGCATCGACGACGTACCAGCGGCCCTGGCCGTCCCGGCGCCAACCCGAGGTGACAGTGGGCTCGGGGCAGTGGGTGGAATGGCCGTCCTCAGTCCCATACACGAAGCGATGGCAGCGGCCCCGCTCAGCGGTCCAAGCCACGGCGTAGTCCTGCGCACGGCGTCGATGGTGCCGAGACCGTCCGACGGGGCGGTACCCCACTCAGGCGACATTCTGGCGTGGAGCCGCCTACTGCTCACACGGCGATGACGACTTCGCCTCGAGCATGACCCTCCTGGAAGTACCGGATGGCCTCGGGAGCCTCGCTGAGCGGGAACGTCCGGTCGATGGCCGGTGTGACCTTCCCTGATTCGATGAGCTCTCGGAGAACAGACAAGTCGGCTGCGTTCTCTTTCGCACCGAGGATGCCCAGCGTGTGGCTCACCAGCGGGGACAGCATCATCGCACGGAGCTGGCGGTCGAAGCCGCCCAGCCACCGCCCGTCGGTCTCGCCTCCGACGATAACGAGCCGTCCAACTGGCGTAAGAGCTCGACGGAGGCGTGACAGCCGGCTGTTACCCCCGATGTCAAGGATGGCGTCGTAGGGCTGCTTGCCGTCCGCGAAGTCGTCGCGTGCGTAGTCGATGATGTGATCGGCACCGAGGGCTCGGACCAGGTCCATCTTCGCCGTGCTGCACACGGCGCTGACCTCGGCATCGAGGGCCTTGGCGATCTGGACCGCGAACGTCCCCACACCGCCCGAGGCGCCGATGATCAGCACCTTCTCTCCGGGCCGCACCTGGGCGCGGTCACACACCCTGCAACGCGGTGACCCCGGAGACGGGGATCGCCGCCGCCTTCTCGAAGGAGAGGCTTGCCGGCTTGAGGGCGAGCAGTCCCACTTCAGCCCGGGCATACTCGGCGAATGAGCCGTCACAGGTGCCGTAGACCTCGTCGCCCGGCTTGAACTCGGTCACGTTCCGGCCGACGGCTCAATAGGCCCTGACCTGACCTCCAGATAGTGGTCAAGTGGACCACTTAATGGGGTCCCCTCAATCTCAGGCAGACACTCGGGCGAACACGGAGCGTTTGATTGCCAGAGACATCGGTCAGGGACGACCGGGTGGTCGAGCAGTATGA
>DATJUH010000277.1:0-5366 GCA_035502515.1 Acidimicrobiales bacterium | reverse complement strand
GGCACTGTTCCCCCCAGGGCCTCGCCCCTCACATCTCCGTCGGCGAACGGAGGGCTCTTCCCCACCAACTCCTCCTTTTACGGCTCACCCGGGTCAGTCATCGGATCTGGCAATGGGCTCGACGACCAGGGCCGCTTAGCCCTGTCCGACAAAGCCGGGCCTGGCGGGACCGGACCGACCAGCACGGCCGCGCTCCGGGTCTTGGCCCCTCAGGGTATGAGCCCTCAGGGTACGGCCGCTCGGGAGACGGCCACGGCTGGCCCCGCCGGCTCCGTGGGCAATCCCACGCCCGGACCATACTCGCCGCGCCGGTCCTCCACACTGCAGGGCGAGTTCCGGCCGGTGGCGCATTCCGAGCACCGCTCGCCGTTGTCGGGGATACCTACCGAGCAGCACTTACCGGCGCCGCCACCCGATGCCCTGTCCTCGAAAATGGCCGACCGCTACGAGCCCGTCGGAGCGGTAGGGAGCACCGAGGGCATCCGGTCGCCCGACGCCCGGCCGCCGCAATTGGGCCCGGATTATGCACCCCGGACCCAGGCATTTCCGGCCCACGCATTTCCGGTCCCGGGAATGCGCCTGCCGGCCCAGGACGACCGGCGAGCTGTTGCAGCCGCGGAATTCTCACTATCACAACCACCACCGGCACAACCGCTACCGGGCTCGCCACCAAATCAACGGGGCGGGCCTCGAGCACGGGCCGGTAACGAAAACCAGGCGTCTCCTTCCTGGCCGGCGCCGGGGCCGGCCCGGGTCTCCATCGGGACCATCGAGGTCAACGTGGTAGCCCCGTCCCCGCCTCCTGCTCCGCCCCCATTCGCGTTGGCTCCCGCCCCTCGGACAGCGCGGTCGGATGTCCCCTCAGTCGTCGAAGTAACTCGCCGAGGTACCGGTCGCTGGTTCGGGACGGGACAGGGTTAGCGCGACTTCATCCCATGACGCTCGACCTTTCGGCCATCACTGACTCCCTGCTCGACCTGGTCAGCTCGTCGTGGGCATCTGCACCGTTATGGGCCGAGCTGGATGCGGCCGAGGCGGCGGCCGGGAGCCCCCTGTCACCGGTGCCGGCGTTCACCCCGACTTTCACCGGTTTTGCCCCGGACGTCCTCCCCAAGGAGAACGGCCCGCAGCTCAGCCTTTACCTGTACCACGTCGAGGCGGACAACGCCCGGGAATCGCTCTTTTGGCAGCCGCAAATGGTTTCCAGCCTGGCCGGCCCGGGGCAACCGGTCGGTTTCCTCCCGACCGCGCTCGACCTTTACTACCTGATGTCGGCCTACTCAGCGGGGGATTACCACCAGGAACAGATGCTGATGAGCATCGCTGTGCGCCTGTTCCACAACAAACCCATTCTCAGAGGTGTCACCGGCTCGTCGTCGTGGGAACTGACGCTCACCATGGAACACCGTTCATACGATGAGATGAGCCGCCTCTGGCAGGCCACGACGAGCCCTTTACGGCTGTCGGTGGTCTATCGCGCCGCCGTCGTGTTCCTCGACGCGGACCTGGCGCCGCAGGCGAACAAGGACACCTCGTCCTTCAATGTCATGGTGGCCAATGCGGCCGGGCAGCTACCCGTCGCCACTTCTTCGGCGGGAGCGACCGCGGCCTCCCCTCCGAGCCCCCCTCCACCGGCTGTACTCCTTGGCACGTTCCGTCAGGGGAGCTATATCGGGCCGGCCGGCGAGGAGGTCTCGTTCACCCAGGAGCCGGCGACGGTCGCCCCCGGTCAACAGGTCTGGCTCGTAGGCGCCAACCTGAGCGGCGCACCCGTTGCGCTGATATCAGGAACGGGCACCGTTTCCGACATAACGGGCTGGGTGGTCGAGCCGGCATCGAGCCCCAGCCGAATTGTGATTGAGGTCCCGTCGGGCGCCGGTTCTCCGCCCGGGCCACCGCCGGCCGCCGGCCAGTACCAGGTCCGGGTAGGCACGAACCAGGTCCCGCTGAACATTGCGCCGTGGGTGGACCCTTCTCCCGGGCCGATAGTCTCCGGCACCGCACTGGCACTTACCGGTGCGGGGTTCGCCCCGGGCCAGCTGGAGATCGCGGTAGGGGTCACACCGGTCCCCGCTGGACAGGTCACGGTTGCGGCCGGCGGGGCCTCGGTTTCCTTCACTTACCCGGCTCCGGATGTGGCCGCCGGAACGGTGTTGCCGATCAGCGTCCGGGTAGCCGGCGTCGAAGCCGACCCGGCCCTCTGGGTGAGAACGTGAGCCCCGCCCCCACCGAACTCGCCGCATCTCCCTCGCAGGGGGCGCCGGGCATATTCAGCCCGGGCGGCCCGGGAACGCCTACGCCGGGCACGCTCGCGCCGGAGACGGCTATGCCTGAGACGGTACGGCCAGGGACCGTACCTGGACCGGGCCCGGCCGCCGCCGGGGATGAGCACAGTTGGCCAGAACCTACATGGCCAGAACCTACATGGCCAGAACCTACATGGCTGGTAGAGGTGCGCCTGCGGGCCGCTCGCCGGGTTATGTGGCTGCGCCGGCTGTGGGCGGACCACCATTACGAGGGGGAGCACGTGCTGGCCATCAGCCACAGCGATGTGGACCGTGCCCTCTTGCCGCCGGCCGAGCTACGGGCGGCGGAGAGCGCCTTCTACCTCGCGGATGTTGGGGCGGCCGCCTTGGGCAGGGACATCGACAGCCTCACGACCGGGCCGCCCGACCCGGCCTGGCAACATTTGCAGGCCACCTTCGGGCTTCAACCCCCGGAGCTTCACCTGCTGGCTCTGTGCTTGGCCGGGGCCGCGGACCCATCAATGCGACGGGTGTTCGGGTACCTGCTCGACTCTCCGGAGCCCACGAACCCTACGCCGGCTCTAACTGCGGCACTGTTCGGAGATAGCCGGTTTTGGCGCCCCAGCCCGGGGTCGGCTCTGGTCCGGTGGCATCTGGCCAGACCGCTCGATGACGGGAGGGACCCCTACAGCTCGTCGGCCAGCTGGGAAGCGGACGCGCTGCTGCTGGCGCCCCTCTTCGGAGATAACAGCGTCGCCACGGCCCCAGACGTGAGGGGCGGGGACGAGGCGGAGGCAGACCAATCGCTCGCAGTCGTCACCGATTGGTCGTGCGGGGCCCTGGGCGCCGTCTCGCCTCCCCCGGTCGGGTTCCCGCTCCGCCCGGACACCCTCGAAGAAATGGTGAGCTTCGTGCGCTCATTGCCCGGCGCCGAGGCTCAGGCTCCGCTCCCTCTCGAGATCGAGATCGTCGGCCCACCGGGCTCAGGCCGGCGCTCGCTGGCCGCACGTGTGACGGCTTGTCTGGGCCAGCCATTTCATGGTCTGGTCACGGCCGACGCGGAAAGCGCAGCCCAGTCCTCCGACCCCACTGCGGTAATCGTGAAGGAGGTCCGCCGGGCCCGCCTCGAGGCCCGTGCCGTGATGTGGGAGCACGCCGAAGCCATCCCGGCGTCGGCATGGCCGGCGATAACGCTGGCCCCGCTTACATTCCTCTCGAGCACTTCCGAGCTGGCCACTCAAGCGCCGTTCGGTTCGGTCCGCCGGTCGTTCCGGCTCGGGCCCATCTCCCGCCGCGAACGGATCCAGCTTTGGTCGTCCGTCGCTTCGAGCCCGGCGCCGCCACCCGTCTCCGAGTGGGACTTGCGGCCGGCAGAGATCACCGTGGCGGCGCGGGTGACGCCCGCCGGTGAGCTCGCAGTAAGGGAAGTTTGCCGGCGCTTATTGCTGGCGGGGACCCCGGAGCTCCTCAGTTCGTTGGCGCTTCCCTACGGCTGGGACGACCTTGTAATTTCACCCCGGACCGAACGCCACCTCCGCGAGCTCAGCTCTCAGGCCGCCAACCGTGCCCAGGTGCTGGACGACTGGGGCTTGGCCCGGTTGACATCGATGGGGCGAGGGGTGACCGCTTTGTTCGCCGGGCCCAGCGGGACGGGCAAAACCATGGCCGCCCAAGTACTGGCTCGTTCGCTCGGCCTCGAGCTCTACCGCGTCGATCTGGCCGGGCTGGTGAGCAAATACATAGGCGAGACGGAAAAGCACCTGAGACAAGTCTTCGACGCCTGTGAGCGCGCCCCGATACTGCTCCTGTTCGACGAGGCGGACGCGCTGTTCGGAAAGCGGACCGAGGTCAGCGACGCCCACGACCGGTACGCCAATATCGAGGTCGATTATGTCCTGCAGCGTATGGAAAGTTTCAACGGGGTGGCCGTGCTGGCCACGAACCGCAAGGGCGACCTTGACTCTGCTTTCGTCAGGCGCATCCAGTTCATTATCGATTTCTCGCCTCCCACCGCGGCTGAACGCGAACGACTGTGGCGCCTTGCCCTGCAGGAGGCGGCGGAGCCCGGCGGGAGACCCCTGACCGGGCCCCTCGATTGGGCCCGGCTGGGGACGCAGTTCGACCTCAACGGTGCCGGGATCAAGGCCGCCGCCCTGGCCGCGGCTTTCCTGGCCCGCAGCGACGGGACCGCCATCGAGATGAGCCACGTCCTGGCGGCGACGCGCCGTGAGCTCGAAAAACACGGCAAAGTCATGCGGGCCCAGGAGGGGGCGTCGCCATGACTGTGCCCATGCGGCGGCTTTCCGTAGACCGTCTTCGCCTTCAGGTACAGGGGATCGAAAAGGACGCCGCCCACCGGCTGGCCGAGCTGGTGGCGGAGGGCCTCGCCCCTGGCCTGGTCCTGCCTCCCGGCCTCAGTTCGCTCGACAGCCTCGAGGTGGAAGTGGAAGCCAAAACGGGCGAAAAACCGGACGATCTCAGCCGCCGCATCGTGGACGCCATTGGCCGGGCGCTGGCTGCCGAACCCTCGCCGGCGGGTGGCGCCGGCGACCTCGACACCGAGGGCTACGTACTGTGAGCGCCGAATTGCTGAAGGGAGCGCTCGTATCCTTCGCCCCCACGTTCCTTGTCCCCGTGCCGAACGTGATCGTATTTCAATACAACCCGGAAACCCTCACTCATACGTGGACCCAGCCCCAGGCCGCCGCTCCACCGGCGGCTTCGGGCTCGGCGCCCCCGCAGACCAACAACCCGATGGCGGTGCAAGGGATGCCGGGCGAGGCTTTTTCTTTCACGGTGGCGTTCGACGCCAACGACGAAATCGCCGACGGGAGCGCGCCGACGGCCGCTATCGCCGAGGTCAGCGGCGTGTACAGCCGGTTGGCGGCGCTGGAGATGCTCCTTTACCCGGCCGGCGGCGGCACTTCCGGTCTCCTCGGCGCCGTATCCTCAGCCTTGGCTTCGGCGATGAGCGGCGGTTCATCGGGCCCGACCACTACGGTGCCGGCGTCGACGGTGCCGGTGGTCCTTTTCATCTGGGGCCCCGGGCGTATTGTCCCCGTCCGGCTGACCGGCCTCACTATCACAGAGAAGCTGTACAACTCGACGCTGTCACCGACG
>DATJUH010000276.1:0-21515 GCA_035502515.1 Acidimicrobiales bacterium | reverse complement strand
TCAATCCCAGCTCCGTCAACGCCAGTGGGAGCTCCACACCTCCCACTAACAGCCCCTTGCCCGGCTGCCGCTTGAGTTGCTGGACGGCCTGGCCCAGGTCGCCGCGCACAAGTTCCGCGTTCCAATCGACCTGTTCCAGGGTGCTCGACACGACGTACTTCCTTGCCGCGTTGATCGTCTCGGCGAAGCTGTCCATCCAGCCTGGTCTCGCTCCGGCCGGCGCCGGCGGCCGCCATGCTGATTCCATCATTTCGTAAGTCACCCGGCCAAACAGAAGGGCATCGGCCTGGTTGAGGTTCTCGACCGCGTGACGGTGCAACTCTTCGTCCGCGGGGATGGCACGATGATCGCAGCACCCGTCCAATGTGATGTTGATCGAGTAGCGAAGAGGTCGCACTTCTCAAGAGTACCGAGGGCAAAACCAGGCGCCCGTCGTCGTGGCTCGTGTAAATGAGCCGGTGGCATCGCCCCGGCCTACTGCCTATAACCCTTGGTACAAGCGTGCGTCGGGCGGGCGGGACTTGAACCCGCGACCCCCAGACCCCCAGTCTGGTGCGCTACCAAACTGCGCCACCGCCCGTGCGTGGTGCGACAGCCGAGGCTAGCAGCTCCGCTGTACGCGCTTGCTCGCACCCATCTGACCAGGCTCGAGGCCGGCGGCGACGGGCCACCTGGAGGCTCAGATGTGTTTAGGTAGCCACTCGATGAACCAATAGATCCGGTAAATCATGTAGCCGGTCACGCCCAAGACCATCAGCTTGAAGTGCCACGGAGCACCCTTTGCCCTGGTCAATGAGGTGGTGCCGTTGCGGGACGGGGCGGGCCCGGGCCCATCTTCTCCCCCGCCACCGGGCACCAGCACACGACGGCAGGACGGGCACGTCCCCGCCGGTCCCATATCCGGCGGGTTCCAGAACTTGCTGCAGTCGTCACACCAAGGCAAGGCGTGTGCCCTCCACAGTCACAGGCTACGCCCGCCGCGCACATGACAGGCGCCGCCCGCGCCTCGTCGCGTCAGTAGCTCCTTCCTGGTGCACGTCAGCGTTCTTGTTGCGTTTCAATGAAGAAAGCGCGCCGAAGCGCAACAATAACGTCAGGTTGCACCAAGAACGACCGGGCCGGCCGGCGGCATCTGGTCCCCCGCCCCTCCCCCGCCCCTCCCCCGCCCCGGCCGGCGGCTGGGGCCTCGGCCCGTCACCGAGCCGGCGGCGCGGCGCCCCGGTCAGCGGGCGGGCGTCTCGAATCCCCGTCCTTTACGGCCTTTACGGCCTGATCATGAGACCCGGTAGCCGGCACCCGTCATGGTCTCTATGACTTGCGGTTCGCCGAGTTTGCGCCGCAAACGGCCGACCGTCACCTGGACCGTCTTGGTAAAAGGGTCGGCGTTCTCGTCCCATACCTGTTCGAGCAAGTCCTCGGCCGACAGGAAGGCCGGGCTGGCTTTCATGAGCGCTTCGAGTACAGCCAGCTCTTTCACCGAAAGCTCGATTTGCTTCCCATCGCGGCTGACCGTCCGGCGCATGGGGTCGAGCTCGATCCCGGCCGTCCGCAGCACTCGCGGTTGCGCCGCCGGCTGACGCCGGGCCAGGGCGCGCACTCTCAACACGAGCTCGGGAAAATGGAACGGTTTGCTCAGATAATCGTCGGCGCCGAGCTTCAGGCCCGACACGCGGTCGCCCGGGGCCCCGGAGGCGGTGAGCATGAGGACCATGACAGGCCGGTCGCCGTCGGCGATCATCCTGCAAATGAGGTCGCCGTGCAGGCCAGGCAAGTCCCGGTCGAGAACGACGACATCATAAGGGTTGATCTCGAGCTTGGCCACCGCCTCCAGGCCGTCGTAGGCCACGTCGGCGGCGATGCCCTGGTCGCGCAACCCTTCGGAAATATCGTCGGCCAGACGGCGGACGTCCTCGACGACTAGCACCCTCATCCGGGCACCCTCATCCGGGCACCCTCATCCGGGTACCCTCATTTGGGCACTCCCGTCGCGGCGGCCTCATCCCGGCACTCTTACACACGTATGGCGGCCGGCAACTCGATGATCACCCGCAAACCCCCCTCCGGGCGGGCGTGCAACTGAAGGGTGCCGCCGTGGGCAATGGCGATGGCCCTGACAATCGACAGCCCGAGGCCGGCGCCATTGTTGTCTGCCACCCGGTCCGGGCCCAGCCTTCGGAAGGGTTGCGCCAGCTCTTGCACCGCTTCCTCGTCGAGGTGCGGGCCACTGCTGTCGATCACTAGCGAGGCCATACCCTCGCGGCTGGCATTGGTGATGACGATCATCCCGTGCTCGACGTTATGACGGACGGCGTTGCTCACGACGTTGGCGACCAGGCTGGCCAGTAGCGTCTCGTTGCCCAGTACCTCGCAGGCGACCGTGCCGTCCAGCACGGTGAGGTGCCGCTCGGAGATCTGGTCCTCTTCGGCGATGAGAGCGGCGAACACCAGATCCTGGACCGAGACCTCCGTAATCTCGCCGAGCGCCCCTCGCTGAGCCCGGGCCAGCAACAACAGGCCCTCGAGCAGCCGGTCCGCCTGGTTGAGCCCCTCCTCCAGCTTGCCCGCCAGGACCTGGACATCAGGTGGAGCTTGAGGTTTGCCCAAGGCCACGTCGACGGACGTCCGCATCATGGCCAGGGGCGTACGCAGTTCATGGGAGGCATTGGCCACGAACCGGCGCTGAGCCTCGAATGCGGTTTCGAGCCGGCCGAGCAGGCCGTCGATGGTGTCGCCGAGGTCTTTCAACTCGTCGTCAGGCCCGCGTACCGCCAGACGCTCGTGCAGGTTTACCTCGGAGATCTGGCGGGCGGTGGTGGTCATCGTCCGCAGCGGGCGCAGCACCCGTCCGGCCATCAGCCAGCCGAGGCCGATCGAGACCAGGGCCATGATGGCGAGGGCGATGGCGGACACGATGAGGAGGTTGTGGCGCTCGCCGGGAGTGGGCAGTGTGGCCACTATTTGCCGGAAGCCAGGAGGGGCGGGACCAGGGCCTGGTACCGCCTTGAACGTGGCGTTCCCCCCTCCCAAAACCCCCCCCGGGGGCGGGCATAAGGGCCCCAGGAGACAGGCCCGGATTGTGCCGGCGGCTTGGCCGGCCACGGCCTTGGCAATGCCTCCGGCGGCACTCACGATGCGGAATTGGGTGACTTCGGAGCGGGCGACGACAAGGCCGTACGTGATGGCCAGCAGCACGGCGCCGGAAACCAGGAACAGGGCTCCGTAGAGCGCGGTGAGACGCAGGCGGACCGTACGCCGAGGCAAATGCAACCAGGATCGTGGCGCCAACGCAGGCCCTCCTTTTGCTGACAGGGTGCCCCATGGCAGGTAACAGCAAATTAACAGCGCCTGTTGTGGTCTTGTTACCGCCCCCTGCTTATAACCGGCTTCATGACCAAACCGCCAACGCCTTCGCTCGCGCTAAAACCACGACGGCTGGCCCTGCTGAGCCTTGTCATAGCGGGCGGTGCACTGCTGATAGCCGCGTGCGGCGGTAGCCCCAACGACGCGGCGGTGGCCCACCTGGGGAAGACGACGGCAACCGACGCGCCCAGCACGCAAAACGGCGGCTCGCCGTCGAACAGCAACTCCGGGCCGAGCGGGGGTTCCGGGCCGGCCGGTGGGCAATCGTCTTTTTCCATGGCCGGCGGTAGCGAGTCCACGATGCTGGCCTATTCGCATTGCATGCAGACCCACGGGGTGCCCAGCTTTCCCGAGCCCAACGGCCAGGGGGTGGTACAGGCCAACGGTCTGAACCCCGGCTCGCCCAGTTTCCAGGCTGCCGACAAGGACTGCCGGCACCTCTTGCCCAATGGGGGCCAGCCCACAGCGGCCCAGCAGGCCCAGGCCATGGCGCAGGCGCTCAAAATGTCCCAGTGCATGCGCGCCCATGGCATCAAGGACTTCCCGGACCCTCAAGCGGGGCCGGGTGGCGGGATCGCCATCCGCTTGCACTCCACTCCGGGCAGTGACCTCAACCCGCAAAACCCCCAGTTCCAGGCGGCCCAAAATGCGTGCCAAGGCATCCTAGGCGGCCCGAAGAACGGGAAGTTCGGTGTGCCCAAGAACGCTCCCGTCGTTGACAAATGAGGGGCGAAGCGGGCCTGTTCGGCGGGGACCTCGGGCAGGCGCTCAGGTTCGGCGGGGGCTTGTTTCAGCGCTGTTACCACGCCTTGTCTATAACGGGCGAATGACCAAAGCATCCCCACCGTCGATCGCACTAAAGCTCCGATGCCTGGCTGTGTTCAGTGCGTTGGGCGGGAGCGCTCTGCTCTTGGCCGCTTGCGGGGGCAGCCCGAGTAATTCCGGTAATGCGGCCGTCGCCCACCTTGGCAGTACCACCACGACCAAAGCGCCAAGCTCACAGGGCAACAACTCTCCATCAGGTGGTAGCCCAGGAGCGGGTGGCGCGCCGGCCGGCGGCGGCCCAGGCCCGGGCGGGCCTCAAAGTGGAGGGGCCATGGCCGACCCCGGGGCCAGCCAGTCCCAGTTGCTGGCCTTCGCTCACTGCATGCAAACCCACGGCGAGCCCAATTTCCCCGAGCCCAACGGCCAGGGCGTGTTCACCGGGAACGGCCTGGACCCCGGCGCGCCCGGGTTTCAGGCTGCCGCCAACAAGTGCAACCACCTGTTGCCGAACGGCGGCCAACCGACCGCGGCGCAGAAGGCACAGGCGGTGGCTCAGGCGCTCAAGTACTCCCAGTGCATGCGCTCGCACGGCATCGCCGACTTCCCCGACCCCCAGGTTTCGGGCGGGGGCGACCGGATCAGCATCAAGCTGGGAGGTAAAGGCAGCGACCTTAACCCTCAAGATCCCCAGTTCCAGGCGGCCCAGCAGGCCTGCCAGGCTTATACGCCCTTCCCCAAGGGGGCCGGGACCAAGGCGACGACCCACGGCAGCTCTCAATGAAGCGAGAACCGTCGTGGGGCAGGCTGCCCAGTGGGTTGCTGCGCCGTCATCTCGTCATGCGACATACTAGGTATCATGCTGAGCAAACTTCTTAGGGACAAACCTCTTTCTCAGGGTCGCCTCCGGGTGTTCCCCAATTCCTTCTCCACCGAATACCAAGGACAATGCTCCCATGGCACGTTCTTTCAGAGCTGAACTCATGGGCTCCCACCGTCGGTCCTGGACCGCCGGGCTGGCCGTTTTCACTGCCGGTGGCATCGCCCTCCTGGCCGCCGCCTGCGGCGGCGGTTCCGGTGGCTCCGGCGGTTCTTCCAACGCGGTAGCTCATATCGGCACCACGACAACCTCCCCCCATACGACCTCCGGCTCGGCTTCGGGCGCCGGCGCTGCAGCGGGCGCCGGCGCCTCGGCCAGTGGGCCACCGAACCCCACCAAAGCCGGCGCCGACGTGCTGAAGTTCGTCTCGTGCATGCACACCCATGGGGTGCCCAACTTCCCCCAGCCGCAAATCAACGGTAACCAGGTGGGCATCCGGATCACGCCCGCCATCTCCGGGTCGCCGAACTTCAAGTCGGCCACCGCGGCGTGCCAGCACTTCCTGCCGGTCAAGGCCACGAGCGAGAACATCACCACGGCGGAGCAAGGGGACTACGTGAAGGCGGCCCAATGCATGAGGGCGCACGGCATAAACGGGTTCCCCGACCCCGTCTTCTCGAACGGCAACGTCCGGTTCCCCATCCCCTCGAACATGAGCCCCAATGCCCCCTCGTTCGAGGCGGCCCGGCACATATGTCAGAACTTGATCCCGAACGGCCTCCCCTACAGCTCGACCGATGAAAACCCATGAGGGGCACGCTGTCGTTTCGTCGTCCTCCCGGGGCCAAAGGTCACCGTGGCCCGAAAGGCGTGGCCCGGACGACAATTCGGCCCACCGGGTCAGCCCGGGCGCTGGTGCAGGTGACAGACCGGTCACAACTGCTGTCACCGCTGTGTAACCACCCGTCCTGTACAACCTGGCTTGGTGCCAGAAAGAAATAAAGCCCGTTCCCGGGCAGGCCGTCTGTACCGGCCTGGCTCACGGAGGTCACCCACTGAATGACCAGCACCCATCCGAACATCACTGACACTCCGGCTGCCGGCACCCAAGCAACCGGCGCCGGAGGACCTCCCTTTGGCCCGGCGCCGACAGACCGCCGGAGGCGGCGCCGTTGGTACGTAGCCGGCGGTGCCGCCGCGGCTTTGGTGGCGGCGGCGGTGGCGGTGGCCGTGACAAACCCCTTTTCCGGCTCGCCCAGTTCGAACAACGGCGCCAGCGACAACGCCTACCCGATCTCGTACACCACCATCGAGCAGCAAACGCTCCAAAACCAGACGGAGGTGGCGGGCACGCTCACGTATGCCAGCACCAACAACACCTCTACGACGGCCAATGTGATCCTCCCGGCCGGCACGGCTACCTCCACGATCCAGCAAGAGGAACAGCTGGTGGCCGGTGCCCGTCAGAGCCTCTCGGCCGACGAGGCGGCGCTGCTGTCGACGGAAGCGTCGGGTTCGGAGAGCCTGGCCCAGGCCGAGCAAGCGGTCAGCTCTGACGAGGCCAGCGCCGCACTGGCCAGTACGGCGAATTCCGAAAGCCTGGCCCAGGCGCAGCAGAGCAGCAAAGCAGACAAGGGCGGCGTGGGCTCGACCGACACCGGCAATTCCGAGTCGCTGGCCCAGGCCGAGCAGTCGGTGAGCCAGGACGAAGCGGCACTGAAGGCGACCGAGACCAGCAACTCTCAGTCCCTGGCCCAGGCGGAGCAGGCGGTGAGCCAGGACGAAGCGGCACTGAAGTCGGCCGGGACCAGCAACTCTCAGTCGCTGGCCCAGGCCGAGCAGGCGGTGAGCCAGGACCAGGCGGCCGTCAAGAACACCGAGACCAGCAATTCTCAGTCCCTGGCCCAGGCCGAGCAGGCCGTAAGCGAGGACCAGGCGGCCCTCAAGACGAATAACACCAGCAACGCACAGGCCCTGGCCCAGGCGGACCAGCAACTGCAGGTGGCTACGGCAGCGCTCGGCACAGACCAGTCTCAGCTCACGTCGGACGAGTCCAGGCTCTCCGCCGATCAGCAGAAAGAGGCGGCCGACTGCGCGGCGGGTGGTTCGGCGGCTTCTTCGAGCGGGGGTACGGGGAGCGGAGCCTCTGCCTGTTCGACGGACGAGGCCCAGGTCAGCCAGGACCAGTCGGCGGTGACCAACGACAAACAGAAGGTCACTTCCGACCAGGCCACAATCCAGGCCGACCAGGGGACCATCGCCGCCACCAAGACCAACAACCAGAAGTCCGTCCAGCAGGCCCAGGCCCAGCTGGCCTCGGCCCAGCAGACGGTGGCCGCCACCAAGACCAACAACGGCAAGTCGGTACAGCAGGCCCAGGCCCAGCTGGAGGCGGCCCAAGAAACCGTCGCCTCCGCCCAGACCAACAACCAGAAGGCTGTCCAACAAGCCCAGGCCCAGCTGGCCACGGCCGAACAGACCGTCGCTTCCACCAAGACCAACAACGCCAAGTCGGTGCAGCAGGCCGAAGCCCAGCTACAGGCGGCTAAGGACACCGTCACGGCGACCAAGACCAACAACGCCAAGGCGCTGCAGCAAGCCGAGGCCCAATTGCTGGCGGCCGAGGGCAGCGTGGCCTCGACCGAAACCAACAACGCCAAGACGTCCCAGCAAGCGGCGGCTCAGCTCATTGCGGCTGAACAGAGCGTGGCCTCGACCAAGACCAACAACGAGAAGTCGGCGCAGCAAGCCGAGGCGCAGGTCACCGCGGCCCGGACGACGCTTTCTCAAGATGAGTCCCAGTTGGCCCAGGACCAGGCCGACGCCGCAGTGGGGACCACTGGCGGGAACGGGAGCCCGACCTACACCTACCTCCCTCAGGTCGGTCAGGTGATCGGGCGGGGCCAGGAGCTGTTCGCCATCGACGGACAGCCGAGCATCCTGCTCTACGGTAACGTGACCCCCTGGCGGGCGTTCATGCCCGGGATGTCGCCGGGGCCCGATGTGGCCGCGCTCAACGTCAACCTCGACGTCCTCGGCTATGGGCATGGCCTCCGGGGCGACGACTTCACCGGGGCGACGGAAGCGGCCGTGCTGAAGTTCCAGGCCGCTCACCATGTGACGCCGACTGGCCAGTTGGCCCTCGGCGCGGTGCTCTTCGAACCCAGCCAGGTGGAAGTCAACTCCGTCACCCCGACCCTCGGGTCCACCCCGTCCGCCGGGCAAGCTGTCCTCCAGGTCACGCTGACCGCCCGCCAGGTCCAGATCCCTCTGGACGCTTCCCAGCAGTCCGATGTCGCCGTCGGCGACCAGGTCAGCATCGTCATGCCGAACAACTCGACCACTCCCGGCGTGGTGTCCTACGTGGGCACGGTGGCGACGACGCCCAATTCGCAGAACGGTGGCTCGGGCTCGCCCACCATTGAGGTGAACGTCACCCCGCTGGACCCGGCGGCCACCGGCAACCTCGACGACCTGCCGGTCAATGTTTGGATCACCCAGGCCACCGTCCCGAACGCGTTCGTGGTCCAGGTGCAGGCCCTCGTCGCCCTGTCCGGCGGCGGGTACGCCTTGGAAGTGGCGCCGGCGCACGGCCGCCATTACCTCGAAGCCGTCACCGTCGGCCAGTTCGACGACGCTGACGGAATGGTCCAGGTGAGCGGGGCCGGTGTCCATGTAGGCCAGCGAGTAGTGATACCGAACGTATGACGGCCCCCCTGACCGGCCCTCTCCCGAGCGTGGTGCCGCGCACTGTCGACACTGATGGTGCCGCGCCCACGGTCCTCCAGCTCGAGGAAGTCACCAAGACCTACGCTGTCGAGCCACCCGTCAACGCACTGCGAGGCGTCAGCTTCAGCGTCCACCAGGGCGAGTTCGTCGCCATCGTGGGCCCCTCCGGTTCGGGCAAAACCACGCTGCTCCACTTGATGGGCGCCCTCGACCGTCCGAGCAGCGGGAGGGTGCTGGTTACCGGCTTCGATGTGGCGACGTTGGCCGACCGGCAGCTCTCGGCATTACGGGCCACCCGGATCGGCTTTGTTTTCCAGCAGTTCTTCCTGGCCGAGCACGAGACTGCCCTGGACAACGTGGCGGACGGGCTCCTCTATGCCGGCGCCTCGCTCCCCGACCGGCGCCGGGCCGCTTCCCAGGCTCTCCTGAGGGTCGGCCTGGCGGACAAGTTGAAATCGCTGCCCACCAAGATGTCGGGCGGGCAGCGCCAGCGGGTGGCCATCGCCAGGGCGATCGTCGGCCGTCCCGCCATCGTCCTGGCCGACGAGCCGACGGGCAACCTGGACTCGGCGGCGGGCACCTCGGTGCTGGAGCTGTTCGCCGAGCTCAACGCCCAGGGCTCCACCATCGCCGTCATCACCCACGACATGGGCGTGGCGGCCCGTACGAAGCGGGTCATCCGCCTGCTCGACGGCCTGGTCGTCTCGGACGGCTCTCCCGGAGCGGCCGCTCACGGTCCCGAGGGCGGGGCCCAATGAGCAGCCCCGCCCCCCCGGCACCAGCCCCCCTTCGCCTGCGCGACCTGGCCCGCCTGTCGAGCGTGGGCATCCGGACCCGCAGGCTGCGAGCCGGCCTGTCGGCCCTGGGCATCGCCATCGGTGTGGCCGTCATCGTGGCCGTCCTGGGCCTTTCGGCTTCGTCGCAGGCCGGTTTGCTGGCCGAGATCAACAAGCTGGGCACCAACCTGCTCACGGTCACCAATGGCCAGACGCTGTTCGGCCAGACGGCGGAACTGCCCCTGGCCGCCCCCGGCATGATCGGGCGCATCGGCCCGGTCTTCGACGTGCAGTACGTCGGGGCCGTAAGCAACGCCAACGTGTACAAGAGCCCCTTCGTACCGACGGTCGACACCAACGCCCTTTCCGTCGAGGCCTCCAGTTTGGGGCTACCCGGGGCAGTGGGGACGACGGTGGCCCAAGGCCAGTACCTGAACGC
Organism: Acidimicrobiales bacterium; assembly: GCA_035502515.1. Lineage (GTDB taxonomy): Bacteria > Actinomycetota > Acidimicrobiia > Acidimicrobiales > Palsa-688 > Fen-671. Next base: position 11,629 of record DATJUH010000276.1, on the reverse strand, counting down.
CGCCGACCAGTACGAGCCCGTGGCCGTCCTCGGTGCCGCCGCCGCCCAACGGCTCGGGGTAGACCACGTCTTCGCCGGTGAGCGCATCTGGTTGGGGGGGATGTGGTTTTACGTGATCGGCATCCTCAACCAGGCTGTGCTGACGCCCGAGATCGACTCCGCCGTCCTGGTCGGATTTCCCGCCGCCGAGACCTACCTCGGTCTGGACGGCCATCCTTCGGAGATCTACCTACGCTGCCAGACGTCTCAGGTCACCAACGTTTACAACGTGCTGGCCGCTACCGCCAACCCGGAGAACCCGAACGAGGTGGACGTCTCCCAGCCCTCGGAAGTCCTCACGGCGGCGGCGGACGCCAAGGCCGCCTTGAACACCCTGTTCCTCGGCCTCGGCGCCGTTTCGCTCCTGGTCGGCGCGGTTGGCGTGGCCAACATCATGATCATTTCGGTACTGGAGCGGCGGTCCGAGATCGGCCTCCGGCGCGCCCTGGGCGCCACCAGGGGAAATATCCGGGTCCAGTTCATGTCCGAGGCGGTCCTGCTCTCTGTACTGGGGGGCGCGGCCGGGGTGGCCGCCGGCTCCCTGGCCACAGCCATATACGCATCGACGCAACCGGGATGGGTGGCAGACATCCCGCCGCTGGCCTGGGCCGGAGGCTTTGGGGCCGCCCTGCTGATCGGCGCCGTGGCCGGCCTGGTGCCGGCGCTGCGAGCAGCACGGATGTCGCCCACAGAAGCCCTCTGGAGCATCTGAGAAAGGAACTTGGCGTGTTACACCGACCCCGACCCACGGGGCCTGAACGGCCCAACTTTCCAGAACGGTCCAGGCCCTGGCTGCGGGCGGCGGCTCTGCGGGCGGTATGCCTTGGCGCCGTTTCTGCCATAGCCGTGTCTGCCGTAGCCGTCTCTGCCCTGGCCCTCTTCGCCCTGGCCGGTTCGGCGGGGCCGGCCTGGGCCGCCGGCTCTCCGCCTTCTGGGTCCTGCACGGGCACGATCGGTGGCCTTCTTTTGAGCGGCGGATCCGGGCAGGCCGCCAGGGCCGGGACGGCCTTTGCCGACCCCCTGGCGGCCGAGGTGGTGGACACCGGCGGCTGCCCGATCGCCAACGTCGACGTCGAGTTCGTGACGCCCACGAGCGGGGCCGGCGCCACGTTCCCGGGCTCGGCCACTTCGGCCACCGTGACCACTGGTCCCGACGGCGTGGCCACGGCCCCGTCCCTTGCCGCCAACGAGGTGAGCGGCTCTTACAGCGTGCTGGCCGAGATCGCCAGCACCGGGTACCAGGTCGACTTCAACCTAACCAATACCACTTCCGGCGTGGCCTCCACCGTCGGGGTCAGCTCGGGCAACGACCAGTCGGCCAAAGTGGGCCAGCAGTTTTCGTTGCCGCTGGCCGTCAACGTGCTCGACAACTACGGCACCGCGGTGGCGGATGCCAGTGTCAGCTTCACCATCGTCCCCACAGACGGGGCCGGGGCCAGCTTCGCCGGGGGAGGCGACAGCACCAGCGCCCAGACCGACCAGTCGGGTACGGCGACGAGCCCACTACTGACGGCGGGCACGACCGCCGGGACCTTCACCGTGCAGGTGAGCGCCACGGGCGTGACCAAGACGGTTGCTTTCACGCTTACCGACCTGGCGTCGACGCCTTATGCCATCACCCCGGGGGCGGGAACGTCCCAGGAAGCGCAAATGGGGACCGACTTCCCGGTCCCGCTGGCCGTCACCGTGACGGATTCCAACAGCAACCCGGTGGCCGGCGCCAAAGTGACCTTCAGCGCCCCGGGCAGTGGCCCGAGCGGGGTGTTCGCGGGCCATGGGACGACGGTGACAGTCTCTACCACTTCCAAAGGAGTGGCGGTGGCGCCCAACTTCTCCGCCAACCAGGCGGCCGGCGGCTTCATCGTCACGGCCCGGGTAGCCGGGCTCATCAACGTGGCCACCTTCGCCATGGTCAACGCCCCCCGCACCGAAGCCAACAATGTCGGCCAGGCGGGGAGCTACTGGTTGGCCACCGGTAATGGCCACGTGGAAGTCTCGGGAGCGGCCACCCACTACTCTGCTCCAGCCGGGCGGTCGCTCCCGAACCACGTAGTCGGTATGGCCACCACTCCCGACGGCGGCGGGTACTGGCTGGTGACCAAGAGTGGCCAGGTCTACCCGTTCGGCGACGCCCGCGTGTACCCCTCGACCACCGCGCACATCGCTTCGGTGGCCGGCATCGCCGCTACTCCGGACGGGCACGGCTACTGGCTGGCCACCAGCACTGGAGCGGTCTACGCCTTTGGGGATGCTCACTACTACGGTTCCGAGGCGGCCAAGCGCCTGGTCTCGCCCATTGTGGGTATGGCCGCCGCCCCCGGCGGCCAGGGCTACTGGCTGGTGGCCAAAGACGGCGGGGTGTTCTCATTCGGCCAGGCCACGTATTACGGGTCGGCGACAGGGCTGGCCACCAGTCCTGTGGTGGCGTTCATGCCCACTCCGGACGGCGGAGGCTACTGGGTCGTGAGCGCCGACGGGGCGGTAAACGGTTTCGGTGACGCTGGGTCGCAGGGCCGGACAGCGGCAGAGGGCACGGTGGTGGCAGGTGCCGCCTCCGGTTGATCCTCAGGCTGACCCATCGACCGACTCCTCCGGGGGCGCGGCTTCCCGCCGCTTCGGGACGAGGAAGGCCTTCGTGGCCGCCACGGGCGCCGTCGTAGTAGGGACGGCACTGATAGCCGTCGCCGCCTACCTGGTGACGAAGGGCCCTGGAGGAAACAACGCCGCCCTCGACGGGGGCTCCTCGCCCGGTTCGCAAGCGCAGGCGGCGCTGCTGCTGAACGTGACCACGGAACCCCCGATCGGTTCCACCGACCAGAACCCGGCCACGATCGTGCTCATTGAAGCCCCGGGCGAGCAGCTGGAAAGCGTCGCCGTGCGGGCGCCGGCTCTCAGGTCCTCGGTGCCGGGGCGTTTCGATGCGGCCAGGGACGAGTGGCGCGCCCTCACCACCCTGCACGCCGGTACCACGTACGCCGTCGCGTACGCAGTAAAAGGGACCACCGGTCTGGTGGCCACCGGGTCGGGTACGTTCACGACGGCCCCGCCTGGCGAATCCTTGTCAGGTTCGCCATCGACGACCTCCAATGGGGGTAACTCGCCCGGCAACTCGTCGACGACCACCTCCACCCCGGGAGGTTCGGGACCGGGCAGCCCCGGATCCGGCAGCCCCGGATCCGGCAGCCCCGGTAGTTCGACGCCGACCTCGGCGCCGGGCAGCCCCGGTTCAGGCAGCCCCGGAAGCCCGGGCACCAGCTCGCCGAGCGCTGGTAGCCCGGGCGGGCAGTCGCCAGGCGGCAGTACCCCCGGCGCCGGCAGCCCCGGCGCCAGCTCGCCCAGTACGACCCCGTCCACTACGCCGGCCGGCTCGTCGCCCGGTGGCCTCGGCAGCAACGAACCGGGCTCCAACGAACCGGGATCCAACGAACCGGGCTCGACCACCCCCACCACCTCCGGCGCCAGTTCTCCGGAGAACGGCTCTCCGGGCCACAACTCCCCCGGTGGCGAAAGCCCAGGGGCCGGTTCGCCGGGCTCGACGACCCCGAGCACCTCCCCAAGTTCCAGCTCCCCCGCCGGCGAAAGCCCGGGGGCCCATTCGCCGGGCGGGCTGTCGCCCACCAGCAGCCCGAGCACCACGGTCCCGACCACCAGGCCGGAGACGTCACTGCCCGGCGAAACAGGCCCGAGCGAAACGGGCCCGGGCAGCACGAGCACGACGTCACCCGGCGGCAGCTCGTCACCGGGCTCAGGTGCCGGCACGTCCACCCCGAGCGGCAGCTTTGCCACCACCACGAGCCCCGGAAGTACCACGGCCACCACAGGGCCAGGCGGTGAGCCCGGGACGGGCGCCGTCGGCTCGTCCAGCACGACGGTGCCGTCCGGTACCAGCCCGTCCAGCACGGTCTCGGAGGCGACGACCTCGACGACCTCGGAGGCTGTCACCTCCCAGCCCGGCACCTCAGAGCCGGCCACCAGCACCACAGAGGCGACGTCGACCAGCGGCGCTTCCAATGGCGTCGAGACGCCCAGCTCCCAGGCGCCGGCAACGACCTCCACCTCCTTCCCTGTCACCACCACTTCAGTCCCCTCGACCACTTCTGTCCCCTCGACGACCAGCACAGGGACGGCGGGCTGACAGGTGGGGCCAATAGCCGGAGCCTGCACACGAGACGTGGTCCCGCTAGCTCGAACGAAGCTCCGGTAGCCTTTAGGCATGCCGTTGGTGAGTACGGCGTTATTGGCGCTGCACCCGCTGACCGCAAGTGCCTCATCCGGGTGGGAGAGCGTCATTCCCCAGCCGTGGCTGGCCGCAGCGGGGATTGTTTGCGCCATCGCCGCCAGTGTCTGGGGCCGGGCTGCCTCCCGGCTGGCCCGGGCTGCTCGTCGTATCCACGAGGAGTCCCTGTCCACGGGTACGAGTTCCGAAGCGGCCGAACTGGCCCGGAGCGCCTTTAACAAGGACCTCCACGCCACCGTCCTCTATGCCGTATTGGCAGGGGGCTTCCTCCTGGCGTCGTTTTCGACTTCGCCCTGGTTCGAACTGCTTTTACTCGGAGTGAGCGTGCCGGCTGTGTTCTCCATCCGGTACGCGCCGCGTTTCTTGTCGGAGGCCCGCCTGGCCGAGCAACGATCCCAATTGGAACGGCGGGCCGAGGAGGTCCTGGCCCAGGAACAGCTCGCCCCCAGGGCGTGGGCCGCCCGCCTGGCCCCCGAGACCTTGCCCGTGCACGAGGGTTTCGATATCGGCCGCGTCTACGAAGCGGGCACCGGGCTGATGGCGGGCGACTTCTACGACGTTTTCCCGACCGGGCCGCAACGCTTGGCTGTCCTGATCGGGGACATGGCCGGTCACGGCATCGAACCTTCCATAACCGCTTTCCAGGTCAAGCACATCCTGCGGACTTTCCTGCGCCAGTACCGGGACCCGGCCCAAGCCCTCGAAGAGCTCAACAAGACCCTTTCAACCTCAGGACGCCCCGAAGACATGGTGTCGGTTTGCGTTTTGATCTTCGACACGGAAGCCAACACCATGCGCCACGCGTCTGCCGGTCACCCGCCGGCGTTTGTGTGGCAGCACGGGGACATGCGGACGTTGCGGGCAACCGGCCCGTTGCTGGCGCTCGACCCGGACGCCACCTATTTCTCCCGGGACCTGCCGCTCGAGATCGGGGACCTGGTCGTGCTGTACACCGACGGCCTGTCGGAGGCGCGCTCAGGCGGCCAGCTATTCGGAGAGGAACGCATCGCTCACATCGTGCGCCGCGACCCGGGCCAGGACACCACCATCATTTGCAAGACCCTCCTGGAGGCGGCCAGGGACTTTTCTTCGCCGCTGGCCGACGACGTGGCCATCCTGGCCGTCCGGCGGGTCTAAAAGGCGGGACCACATTCCCTTGGCCGCCGGCTGACGAGCCCTATGCTTGCCGAGGTTGGCGAAACCCGCTGCGCTCAGAAAAGGAGAGCGGCCAATTGTGCCACGAAACCTTGGCCGGCTGAAATGCAATACACAGAGGCACTGATTGGCCGCTCCCTTGCGTGTGGGTAGCTCCGCGAACCTCTGTGCCGACAACTAACGCTAAGGCGAGTTCCTCCGGCACGGGACTGCCATAAACCTGACCTGAAAGGAGCCGGCTGTGCTCAAAGGTTTCAAGAACTTCTTGCTCCAAGGCAACGTTGTGGTCATAGCGGTGGGCTTGATCGTGGCGCTGGCTTTCAGCATGTTGATTGCGGCCTTTACGACGAACATCATCGACCCGCTGATAAGCCGCATTCAGGGGAAGCGTTCCTTTGGGCTGGGGGTACAACTTGGGCAACCCGGCAATGCCTCGACGTTCATCAACTTCGGGGCGTTGATTTCTGCGATCGTTTATTTCTTCGTCTTCATTGCGGTCGTCTATTTTCTGATTGTCGTCCCGTACCGGTCTATACAGGCCCGGCGGGGTATCTCCGCTTTTGGCGACCCGGCGCCGGTAAAGACGTGCCCAGCCTGTTTGTCCGACGACTTGCCCCTCGCCGCCTCGAAATGCAAGTACTGCGGCACCGAGCAGCCGGCGCAGTCCTGAGCCCACGACAGACAGTGCCCACCAGGGGTACCCCCGCCGGGTCACCCCTTCAGAGGCGTGCCAAGCCGGGGCACGCCGTCAGCGGCGGGTTCAGTCGACAACGCGCCCGACTTGTGCGCGCTGGTGTAACGATAAGCGCACCTACCGCGCACGGGCCTCAGCTGAGCCCCGCTCCCCCGGCCCGCGGTCCTTCGGGCCCCGTCAGCTGGCCCGGCGCCGGGCCCTCAGTTTGAGCGGCGTGGGCCCGAAACCGAAGCGTTCCCGGATGGAGCGTTCGAGGTAGCGCATATAGCTGGCCGGCAGTTCCTTGGACGTAAAGAGCGTGAATGTAGGCGGGTCCGTGGCCCCTTGGGTGGCGTAGAGCACTCGCGCCCCGTGCGGGGCGGGCTGGGCGGCCTGGGCGGCGGCGATGGCCTGGTTCAAAGACGCCGTCGGCACCCGGCGGCGGTAAGCATCGGTGGCCTTGGCCAGCGCTGGGTACAGCCGGTGCGTCCCCCGGCCGGTAAGGGCGCTTACCTCCAGCACGGGCGCGTACGAAATGAACCCCAGCATGTCCCCCACCTGCGCCCTCACTCTGGCCTTGGCCTCGGCGTCGAGCAGGTCCCACTTGTTCAGCAAAATGACGATCGGGTTGCCGGCGGCGTCCACTCGCTCGGCCAGCCGCTGGTCCTGGCGGGTGACCCCCTCGGTCCCGTCGATGACGAGCAGGGCCAGGGCGGCCTGGTCGATGGCCCGCAGCGCCCTGACCATGGAGTAGTACTCGGCCCCCTCCGCCTCCTTCGTGCGCCGGCGCATCCCGGCCGTGTCTATGAAGCGCACCGGTCCCTCGGGCGTTTCCACGAGGGTGTCGATAGCGTCCCTGGTGGTGCCGGGCATGTCGTGGACGATGGCCCGCTCGTCCCCGATGAGCCGGTTGAAAAGGGTCGACTTACCGACGTTGGGCCGGCCGACGATGGCCACCGAGATGGCCTGCTGGTCGCCGGTCTGGTCCATGAGCTCCCCGGTTTCCGGCTCTTCGGCCGCCAAGTCCACGGACGCGGGCGGGTGCGCAGGCTCGAGAGCCATCACCAATGCGTCGAGAAGGTCGCCCGAACCGCGGCCGTGCAGGGCCGACACAGGCCACGGCTGGGCAAAGCCGAGCCCGGCAAATTCCCAGATGTCGGCCTCGCGGGCGGCGTTGTCGACCTTGTTGACGGCCAGCACGACGGGCGTGCCCGAACGCAGCAGCAGCCGGGCCACGTCGGCGTCTTCCTCAGTGGGCCCGACCGACACGTCGACCACGAACAGGACGGCATCGGCCTCGTTGACGGCTCGCTGAGCCTGGGCCGAGACGAGCTTGTCGAGCGGCATACCGCCGGCTTGCCAGCCGCCCGTGTCGACGAGGGTGAACTCCCGCCCCGTCCACTCGGCCTCCAGGACCTTCCGGTCGCGAGTCACGCCGGGGCGCTGCTCGACTATGGTCTCTCGCCGGCCGAGGATGCGGTTGACGAGCGTCGATTTGCCTACGTTGGGGCGGCCGACGACGGCCACGACGGGCCGTTCAGCGGTCATCTGACGAGTTCCGCCGTACGCTCGGGCCCTTCCCCGGCTGGTCCCGGCCGTCCACCGGCCCATTCGAGGTCGAGCGCCCGCCGGAGGGAAGCGCCGTCGGCCGGGACCGGTTCCACCGGGCGGGGAAGGTCGTCAAGCGACATCCCGTCGAGGAACCTTCCCCCGCTCAGGCAACTGTCCGGGATCAGGTAGCGCCGGCCTTTGGGCAGACCGGCCAGGGCGTTCGAGAGGTCGGCGCCGGTCAGCAAGCCGGCCACGGCGGTGTTCCCCCCAAAAAACTCGTTGCGTACGGCCACTATTTCCACGTCCCCGGGCAGCCGGTCAACCAGAGGGGCCAGCACCCGGGCGCCGTACTCGCCGGTCAGGATGGTCGTCCCGGCTCCCCGGGGCGGGAGCATGCTGACGCCGCCGCAGGCCCGGGGCGCCCGGTAACCGACGGCGGGGGCGCCTTCGACCGACCGGAAGAACCCGCTCGGGCCGGCTTCGCCCTCCAGCTCTTCTGCCCGCCCCTCGAACGCCGCCTCGAAGGCCCGGGCCATGCCGATCCCGTTGTCGTGCTGGGCCACGGCACCGTATGTCTCGAGCGCCGGGAAGGGACGGCCGGCCACGAGGTAGTACTCGTCTGCGGCGTAGACCAGGCGCCGGCCGAGACAGGCGGCATAGATGGCCTGCCACTCCTCGGCCACGTCGATGACATTGGCCGCCTCGGCCGGCGTATGAGGCCGCATGGCCGCCTCCCGGTTGAAGCGGCTGACACCGAGCGGCACGCAGGCCACGCTGGCTAGCTCTGGGTACTCGTCGAGCACGCCCGCCAGCGTGCTCTCCAGGACCTCGCCGTCGTTGACGCCGGGACAGACGACCACCTGGCCGTGGACCTCGATCCCTCCGTCCAGGAGGGCCCGCAGCCAGCGCAGGCTGCTGGCCCCGCGCCGGTTGCGCAGCATCCGGGCGCGGACCTCGGGGTCAGTGGCGTGGATGGAGACGAACAGCGGTGAAAGGCCCTCCGTCAGGACCCGTTCGAGGTCGGCCTCGGTGAAGCGGGTCAGAGTGGTGAAGTTGCCGTACAGGAACGACAAACGGTAGTCGTCGTCCCGCACGTACAGGCTTTTGCGCATGCCCTTCGGCAACTGGTGGATGAAGCAGAACTCGCAGTGGTTGTCGCACGTCCGTACCCGGTCGAAGAGGGCGGCGTCGACCTCCATCCCCAGCGGTTCACCGCCCTGGCGCTCGACCTGCAGGGAGAACTCGATGCCGCCGCGGCTCACCTCGAGGCCAAGGCTCTCCTGGTCCGCCAGCAGCTGGTATTCGATGATGTCTCGGGGGAGCTGGCCGTCCAGGGCGACTAGCTCATCGCCGGGCAGGACGCCGGCCCGGTCCGCCGGCGACCCGGGGGTCACCGCGACCACTCTGGGGAGGGCCATGGCGTCACCCAGGATAGGCGTCGGAGACGATGAACTGCTACGCGCCGGCGGCGGGGCCGGCGCGTGGGCCATGTAGCCGGGTGTGCCACCCGGGACGGCACGAACCTGAGAGGTGGGTGAAGGGCCGGGGCCGCCCCTGGGATGACCGGCGCTCAGCCGGTAAATTCGAAAGGGTGGACGTCCAAAAGGTGCTGCTCGCCTCCCCTCGCGGCTTCTGCGCCGGCGTCGAGATGGCCATCAAAGCGCTGGCCTGGATGGTGAAGGTCTTCGATCCTCCCGTCTACTGCTACCACGAGATCGTGCACAACCAGGTGGTCGTGGAGCGGTTCCGGCAGCTGGGCGTCATTTTTGTAGAGGACGTCTCCGAGGTCCCCCCGGGCCGGCCTCTGATGTTGTCGGCTCACGGGTCGGCGCCGGAGGTGGTGGAGGCCGCCCGGGCCGGCGGCGGCGCGGTTGTCAATGCCGTGTGCCCGCTGGTGACCAAAGTCCACCACGAGGTCAAGCTGCGGGCTTCGAAGGGTTATTCGATCCTTTACGTCGGCCATGAGGGCCACGAGGAAGCTATGGCCACGATGGCGGTGGCCCCCTCGGCCATCCGCCGGGTGGAAAGTGTGGCCGAGGTGGATGCCCTCCCCGAGCCCGGTGCCCCCGTCGCTTTCCTGGCCCAAACGACGCTGGCCGTCGACGAATGGCGCAGTGTCCTCGAAGCGGCACAGCGGCGCTGGCCCGACCTCTGGGTCCCCGGGCGCAGCGACCTGTGCTTTGCCACCACCAACCGGCAGGCGGCGCTCCGGGCCATCGCCGACCGCTGCGACGCCGTCGTGGTCATCGGGAGCAACAACTCGTCGAACACATTGGCCCTCGTGCGTACCGCGAGCGCCGCCGGTTGCCCACGGGTGCTGCGAGCTAACCGGGCCGACGAGCTGCCTGACGATCTCTCCGGGGTGGTCGGAGTGATCGCCGGCGCCTCCGCCCCGGAGGCCCTGGTCGAAGAGGTCATTGAACGCTTGGCCCCCGCTCTTGGGGCCGAAGAGGTGCACGCGGTGCCCGAGGACGAGTACTTCCCGCTGCCCCGGGAACTGAGAGAAGTGCTGCGTTCGGTGGCCGGCGCCCTCGGCGCGGTGGCCTTCGCGCCGCTCGGGGGGGCCGAACGCGATGGTCGCGACGGTACTCCCCTCGACGGTCGCGACATGCCGGCGGCCAAAGTGTTGGCCACATTGGGCTGACAGCGGTACTAAAACGGTGCCATGACGATCCAGAAGGCACCATTCGGGCGGACGGGGCACGAGAGCACCAGGGTCCTGTTCGGTGCGGCCGCGCTTTCGGCCGCCAGCCAGGCCGAGGCCGACCGCACTTTCGACGTCATCGTCGAAGCCGGCATCAACCACATCGACGTCGCCGCCAGTTACGGCGACGCCGAAGAGCGCATCGGGCCGTGGCTGGCCCGGGCACCGGGCCAGTTCTTCCTCGCCACCAAGACGGGTGAGCGCACCGCCGCCGAAGCCCGCAAGGAGCTAGAGCGTTCCCTGGACCGCATGGGCGTCGACCACGTCGACCTGTGGCAGTTGCACAACCTGGTCGACCCCATCGAGTGGGACGTCGCCATGGGCCCGGGGGGCGCTCTCGAAGCGGCCATAGCCGCCCGGGACGAAGGCCTGGTCCGCTTCATCGGTGTCACCGGTCACGGGTTGGAGATCGCGGCCATGCACAGGCGCTCGCTCGAGCGTTTCGATTTCGACGCCGTCCTGCTGCCGTACAACTTCATAACGGCGCAAAACGACTATTACGCGGAGAATTTCGACGCCCTTGTTTCTACGTGCGGGTCGCGCAACGCCGCCGTCCAGACCATAAAGTCCATCGCGGCGCGGCCCTGGGGCGATCGTACCCATACCCGCGCTCCCTGGTACGAGCCGTTGGAAGACCCGGCCGACATAGATCTGGCCGTTTGGTGGGTGCTGGGCCGGTCAGAGGTCTTCCTGAACAGTGTGTCGGACATGGACATCCTGCCCCTGGTCCTCGATGCCGCCGCCCGCTTTTCGTCGCGCCCGTCCGATGAGGAAATGCAGTCATTGTTGAGCCGGCGAGGCGTCGAGCCCCTTTTCGTCTGACCAGTTCCCATTAAATGAAAAAACGGGCCCGGCCGCCCCGGAGGTGAAATTCGCTCGTACAGGACGGCTTCCCCTCGCCGGCGGCTGAGGCCCGGCTCGATCTGGTCGTGGTAATTAGCTGCTGTAGAGGTAGAACTCGTCGATCGACGACCAGTACGGGGCCTCACCGGCGGTCAGGACGACCCGTGCGTGCTGGGCCGTCTGGGACGGGAAGCTGACGACCTGAGGCGTCGCCGTCCCGCGGCAAAGGGCGATGGCGTTCCCCGGGTCGTCGTACTCGGGCGCGCCAGTGTCACGATAAGCACACCTGGCGCGCACGAGCCGGGCAGTTAGAGTTAGACGAGGCTCAAAGGCCGGCGAGCGCCTGCGCCGTATCGAAAACGTCTTGTAGTTCCCGGTGCAACCGGTCGGTGAGCTCCTGGACGACCCGACGGGGGACCCGGGCCCC
>DATJUH010000275.1:0-28754 GCA_035502515.1 Acidimicrobiales bacterium | reverse complement strand
TGGCGCTGGTACCACGAATCGGTAGGCAAGCGAGAGGCGGTCATCGTCGACACGTGGTGGATGACCGAGACCGGGGGCTTCCTCGCCAGCACGCTACCCGCGCTGAAGGCGATGAAACCCGGCAGTTGTGGCCCGGCCGCGCTCGGTATCTACCCCGTCATATACGACGAGGAGGGAAAGCCGATAGAGGCGGGGAGCGGCAAGGCGGGCAACATCTGTATCCGCAACCCGTGGCCCGGGGTGATGCAGACGGTGTGGGGCCAGCCCGAGCGCTTCGTCCAGACCTACTACGCGAAGTACAACCACGACAGGTCCAGCACCGACTGGCGGGATTGGCCTTTCTTGTGCGGCGACGGCGCGGTTCAGGCCATCGACGGCTACTACCGCATCCTCGGACGCATTGACGACGTCATCAATGTGGCCGGCCACCGCCTCGGGACCAAAGAGCTCGAGTCTGCCGTGCTCACCGTGCCCGAGGTGTCCGAGGCGGCCGCCGTGCCGGTGATCGACGACGTCCGGGGCCGTGTGGTCGAAATGTACGTCGCCCTGCAACCTGGCCTGTCCCCCAGCAAAGAGCTCGAGGACAAGGTGAAGCAGTCCATCGAGGTCCAGATCGGGAAAGTGGCCCGGCCGAAGAACGTCTGGATCGTGGCGGACATGCCCAAGACCCGCTCGGGGAAGATAATGCGAAGGGTCATAGCCAGCATCTCCAATTTCGCCGACGTCGGCGACATCACCACTCTGGCCAACCCCGACGTGGTCGACGGCATCCGCCGCCACGTCTACAAGGAAAAAACAGAGCGCGGTGAGGCTCCCCGCGAGCTCACATCTCAAGAACTCGACGAGATCCAGTCTTACGGCCGCGCTGAGTAACAGTACCGAAGAGCGGCAGGTGGGCCGTTCCTTCAAGTCCACGTGGCAACTGAAGCCCGGCCATAGCCGGTGCTCCCAAACCCGTGTGGGAGCCGTTGGGGGCACCGGCCCCAGCTCCTGCTACTTGCACGCCTTTGCCCGTGCATGGTAAAGGGGCACCGGGCAACGTAAAGTTTGGGTCCATGTCCCAGGCGCGCGCGGCGGTGCAGTCGGACCACGTCGTGTCCCCGCCGGGCGGCCTGACGACTCCGCCTGCCTCGCTGGCTGGCGGCCTTGCCGCACCCGAGCCTACCGAGCGGCCGGCCCGCAGCCTGTGGCGCTGGGCTCCGTTGGCGCTCGTGGTGGGCCTGGTCGCCTGGGAGCTCTCGAGCTTGCGGGCCACCACCCTTTCGGTCGTGTACCTGAACGACGGTTCGGTCCACGAGCAAATGGCGCGTTTTGCGGCCCAGTCGATCTCAGCCGGCCGGCTGCCCTTTACCGCTTGGTTCCCGTACATCGGCCTCGGTTCCGCGCAGTTCCTGCACTACCAGAGCCTCGGATCGGTGCTCACCGGCCTGGCCGGCACGGTGGTGGGAGCCAACGTGGCTTTCCGCTGGTCTGTCTATCTACTCGTTTGTTGCTGGCCATTGGCCATTTACGCTTCAGCCCGCGTGTTCGGCTTGCAACGAACGGCTGCAGCCGCGGCCGCTCTCTTGTCTTCGTTTATCGTCAGCTCGACGGGCGTCGGCTTCGAGCACGGCGCCTACCTCTGGATAGGCGGGGCCGAGCTGTGGACCCAGCTCCTCGGGTCATGGGTGCTACCTTTCGCCTGGGCGACCACGTGGCGAGCCATGAAAGACTCCCGTTTCATCTGGGTGGCAGCCGCACTCATCGGCCTCACCGTCGGGCTCCATTTCATGTGTGGTTACCTTGCTTTCCTGGGAGTGTTCGTACTTGGCCTGTCCGCAGACGGTAGGTGGCGGGACCGCCTGGCCCGGGCCGCGGTGCTGTTCGTCTCGTCTGTGGTGGCCTCGGCGTGGGTCATCGTGCCCCTCGTCCTGGAGAGCAAATGGTCAGCCATCAACCAGCCCTTGGCCCTTACTGGCTACGTAAAGGGTTATGGGGCGCGCCAGGAACTCGAGTGGCTGTTCACGGGTCAGCTTTTCGACGCCAAACGGGCGTTGCCGGTGATCACGATTGCCGTCTTGGCGGGCGCGGCCGTGGCCATCGTTCGTTGGCGCCAGAACGCCCTCGGCCGGGGGCTTTTGGGGATGTTCGTGGCCAGCATGTTGCTCAGTTTCGGTTCTACGACCTGGGGATCGTTGGCGTACCTGGTCCCCGCCCACGCCGACCTCTACTTCCGCCGTTTTGCTATGGGCAGCCAGCTGGCCGGTCTTTACCTCGCCGGCGCCGGGATAGTGGTGATCTGGGAGGTTTTACGGCGGGTGGTGGCCAACGTGGTGACCTGGAGGCCGGTGCGGTCCCTGGCCGTTGGGTGCATCGCCGTCGGCGCCATCGCCTGGGTCTCGCCCGCTGTCGCCCAAATATCCAATTACGACAACCGCGACGCGGCGGCCATCAAAGTGCAGCGGGCCGGGGACAAGACCGATGGCGCCTTGATCGCCCCGCTCATCGCCTATATAAAGCAGCACGGTGGCGGACGGACTTACGCCGGCCTGTCCAGCAACTGGGGCCAAACCTTTACCGTCGGACTGGTCCCGGTGTACAAATACCTCGAGAGCCAGGACGTCGACCAGGTCACCTACATGGTGCCCACCCTGTCTCTCATGCTGGACCCCGAGACGAACTTCGACGAGGACAACCCGGTCGACTACACGCTGTTCGGGATCCGCTACATCCTGCTGCCGGCCGGGTCGGGCTCACCCGTCCCGGCCGAGCAGGTCATGGTGGACGGCCCTTATTCGTTGTGGCAGATCTCTTCGAACGGGTACGTCGAGCCGGTCCAGGTCACGGGTAGCCTTTCGGCCGACCGGGCCGATATAGGCAGCCAATCGGTGGACCTGCTGGACGAACTTGCGCCCCGGGAGGACTGGTCGGTCAAGTACCCCGGCCTGCCCAACCCCCCCTCTCCCCCTGGGCCCGTGACAATTATGGGCAAGGTCCCGACCACTGGCTTCGTCGACAGTACCCGGGCCAACCTGGCCGATGGGGCGCTGAGCGCTGAGGTCACCATGGACAGGGCCGGTGCCCTGTTGTTCTCAGTCTCTTACGACCCGGGCTGGCACGCATGGGTGGACGGCCAACCGGTACGCACAGAGATGCTGGCGCCGGCCCTGGTCGGCATCCAGCTCGGTCCCGGAGTGCACCACGTCGTCTTCCGCTACGTCGGCTTCCGCTGGTACCCGGAGCTGTGGGCTGTGGGCCTGGCCGGCCTGTTCGGGGCCTATTGGGCCGGCCGGCGCCTCTCCCGTCGGGTCATCCTTCCCGGCCCGGCCGCCGGCAAATAGGGCGGGCGAGCCGGCCCGGCAAAAGATGCCGGCGGATTTCTCACCCCCGGGAACATGAAGCCGGCCGTTTGCGTTGCAAAATTTAACGAAAGCTAAATGGCCCGGAAGGAACCAGCCGGACAAGACAGAAGGAGGCGGCGGACGCAGAAATTGACGGTCGCGAACGCGATTGGCATTTGCCCCCTGGGCCAGCATCCGTACTCTCCTTGTCTCTTGAGCGCAGCCCGTTCCTTTTCGGACACAAATTGAGTTCAGGAGGTTGATTAGGATGAGCACACGTTATTTCACTAATGTTCTGATAGCTGTTCTTGGCGGCACGCTGGTCGTGTTTACTCAGTCGCTGAGCTCCGGCGCCGTTATGTGGACTGGTTTCGGAGTAGCTATTGCCATATTGGCGGTTTCGCTGCTGGCCCAGCTCGACGCAGAGCGGGGAATTGCTCAGCGTGGACTGGATGCGGCCATGGGAGTGACCGCCGCCACCCTCATAGTATTTGCTGCTGGAGCCTTTAGCGGGACAACTCTGGTATGGCTTGTTTTTGCCTTTGGTCTCGGGTTCGTAGGGATTGCCCTTGCCGGTCTGACCCTCAACGAAGTCGAGAACTGGCGGGCGGCCCACAACCTGGGCCAGCTGCACTGGCTGGCTCCGGCCGCCGGTAGGGCAGACCAGGTCGGGCGGTCCTCGGAGCGGGTGGCAGCCTGAGGGGGGATTGGCTCCGTCACATCGGTACCGTAGGTACTTTCACAACAAGGGCTCCTTGGGGAGCCCTTGTTCGCGTCCCGGTGCTCCGGCGCCGGTTCGAGGCCCCGTACTGTTGAAGGCGTGCGAGAGGAGCGACCCAAACCGACAGTCGCCACCTCTCTGAGACGAGCCTTGCTCGGGCCGCCGTTGCGCGCCCGCGACGTGTCCAAGGAGCAGATCAACCCGGTGGAGGGTCTTTCTGCCCTATCACTCGACGCTTTAACGTCAGTGGCGTACGGCCCCGAGGCCATCATCGTGGTCCTGGCCGGAGCCGGCGCCAGTGCCCTCGGGCTGGTGCTGCCTGTAACCCTCGCCATCGTAGCCCTGCTCGTCATCCTGGTTTTCTCCTACCGCCAGGTCATCGACGCCTACCCCGGTGGCGGCGGTGCCTATGCCGTCTCCAGGGCCAACCTCGGCCGAAGAGCGAGCTTGCTGGCCGCCGCCGCGCTGGTCGTCGACTACACCCTCACGGTGGCCGTCTCGATCGCGGCCGGCGTGGGGTCGCTCACCTCGGCGTTCCCCACTATGACGGCGGCCACGGTGCCGATCTGCCTCGGCATCCTTGCGGTTGTCACCTTCTTCAACCTGCGGGGCCTGGGTGACGCCGCCCGGGCCTTTTTGCTGCCCACAGTCATGTTCATCGTCGGCTTGCTGGTCATCATCGCCATCGGCCTCGTCCACCCACTGGCATTGCACGAGCCACAACCCGGGCGGTCGCTCATGCCGACCCGGGATCTCGAGGCGATCGGGGTGCTCCTCGTGCTGAAGGCGTTCTCGGCCGGTTGCTCGGCTCTCACCGGAGTGGAGGCGATCGCCAACGGCGTGCCCCTGTTCAAACAGCCCCGGGTCGTCCTGGCCAAGCGCACCGAGGCGCTCCTCGGCACCATCCTGGCCGTAATGCTCGTCGGCCTGGCCGTCCTGGCTCGCCGCTGGCATATAGGACCACGGTCGGGGCAGACGGTCCTCAGCCAGATCATGGCCTACGCCGTGGGCCGGCACTGGCTTTATTACGTCGTCTCCTTGACTATCACCGTCGTCCTTGCCCTGGCCGCCAATACCTCCTTCGGCGGCCTGCCGGTCCTTGGCAGCCTCCTGGCGCGGGACAACTTCCTCCCCCACCTTTATTCGCTGCGGGACGACCGCCAGGTGTTCAGCACCGGGGTATGGACGCTGGCCGTGATGTCAGCGGTCCTGCTGGTGGCAGTGAACGGCAATACTCTAAGGCTCATCCCGCTTTTTGCCATAGGCGTGTTCACCGGCTTCACGCTTTCCCAGAGCGGCCTCGTGGTCCATTGGCGGCGCCAGCGCCCGCGCCACTGGCGCAAACGGGCGGCGGTCAATACCACCGGGGCAGTGGCCACAGCCGCGGCCACGATGATCTTCTTGTTTACCAAGTTCACCGCCGGGGCCTGGGTGGTGGTCGTGGCCGTGCCCGCCTTCATGTTCCTTTTCGTGCGCGTCCACGCTTACTACAAACGTGCCGCCAAGGCGCTCGAGTTGGGCCAGATCCCGGCCCGGCCCGTCCCCAAACCGACCATCGTCGTCGTGCCGGTATCCGGGGTTTCCCGACTGGCCCAACAGGGGATCTCCGAGGCACTGGGGATAAGCCACCAGGTGGTGGCCGTCAGCGTCGTAATGGAGGACGCCGGGGCCGCCTCGGGTGAAGACGCAGCCGGCTCGGGTGTTGACGGTTCAGGTGATGACAGTTCAGGTGGTGACAGTTTTGGGGACACCCTTCCAGGTGGCAGCAGTCCGGGTGGCAACAATTCAGCGGTCAGCACGTCAGCCGGCACAGTGGCGGCTGACGGCACATCGGTTGATGGTGGCGATGGGGCCGGCATGTCCCAGGCGGAGCGGGCGCGCCGGCTCGAGGAGGACTGGATCCGCTGGGGCCCCGGCGTACCGCTCCGGGTGCTGCGGACCGAGTACGCCTCCGCGGTTCGGCCGATAGTGGCTTTTATCGACGACCTTCGCCAGCGGCAAGAGGAACAGATAATGGTCCTCGTCCCGGTGGCCGTGCCCGAACGGGTCCAGTACCTTTTCCTGCACAACCACCTCGACCTGGTCTTGGAACGAGCCCTCCGGGGCCGCACCGACGTCGTCGTTGGAAGGGTGCAGGTGCCGCTGCATGACGAGGCCGGCGATGACGGAGGTCTCCAGTAGCTGCCGCCGGCCCCGCTGCGATGCTGGAGGCTTCGGACAATGCAGTTTGGCCGGCCAAACTTGGCCAGATGACCCAAACGGCGCCGGGTGGTATGGTCACAGACTCTGAGGAGGCGAACATAATTGATAAGGCCAGCCAGAGCCGAAGACCTTGCGGCAATCGTCGACGTTTGTGCCCAGTCCTTGATCCACGACGTTCCCGACGCGTCCCGCTTTCCCGAACTGCTCGGGGAGAGCCCCTACAGTGGACCGAGCCTGAGGCTGGTCGCCGAAGACGATCATGGCGTCGTCGGTGTGTCACTGGCCGCATTACGCAACGAGGGCGAAGGCCCGGCCGTCGGCTACGTCGACCTCCTGGCTGTGGCGCCCCGGGTTCAACGAAAAGGAGCCGGCCGAAGTCTCCTGGCCGCGTCGGAAGAGGTCCTTACGCAGGCGGGAGCGGTGGAAGTTCGCCTCGGTGGGAACGCCCCATGCTATGTGTGGCCAGGCATTGACCCTGCCTACTCCCCGGCTGTCGAGCTGGCCACATCGGCGGGCTACCAAGAGTGCGGTGACGCTTTCAATATGGCCGTAAACCTGACGCCGGCCACGGTCGACACCACGCCAGACGAGGAGCGGCTCCGAGAGGCCGGCATCTCGGTACGGGCGCTGCAGCTTTCCGACCAACCGTCTTTTTCGTCCTGGGTGGCGGAACACTGGAACCGCGACTGGGCGTGGGAGGCCAGCAGGGCTCTAAGAATAAATGGTGCGGCCTGTTATGTCGCCACCCGTGAAGCTGGTTTCGTGGGGTTTGCCGCCGGCGGGTGCGCCCGGCCGGGGTGGTTCGGGCCAATGGGTACTGTCCCGGCTGAACAGAAGCGCGGCATCGGCAGCGTCCTATTGCGCCGCTGCCTCACTGACGATCTATCTGCGGGTAGGACCAGTTCGACGATCGCGTGGGTAGGGCCGGCCGACTTCTACAAACGCACTGTCGGGGCGACGGTCGATCGGGTGTTCAAGATGTACCGAAAGAGCCTCTAGAACGACCCAGTTGCGTCGAGGGCCAGGCGGGCGGCACCCAGCAATGGGGCGTCGGCGCCCGTGGCCGCTTCGACAATGGCCACGGCGCTCCGCAGGTACGGGTGGGCGTACAGACGGACTGTTTTCCGGACCTCCGCCAGGACGATGGGCGCGCTCAGAATGACGGTGCCGCCGAGCGCCACCGCCTTGGGGCTGAGCAGGTTCACTACATCTGCCACTGCTCGTCCGATGAGCTGCCCGACGCCAACCAGCACGGCCGTGGCCTCCGGGTCTCCCGCCACGGCGGCGGAGACAAGCTCCTCCACCGCGTGCTGGGTGTGGCCATGGCCGAGACCGCCGGCGAGTTCCTGCAGAGCGCTGCCCCCAGCCTGGCTCTCCAGCCACCCGACCGCGCCGGCCTTCTCCGGCGCCTGCTCACTGTCGCCGACAATCATCCAGCCCAGGCAGCCGCTCAGGTTTTGTGCCCCGTGGTGGAGACGTCCCTGGATGAAAATGCCGCCTCCGATCCCGGTGCCCACGACTACGCAAACGCAATCGTCGATGCCCTTGAGCGCTCCTAACCAGTGTTCGCCGACGGCAGCCAAGTGGCCATCGAGGCCCATCGCCACCGGGAGCGTCGTCTTCTGGCGAAGTATGGCTGGCAGCGGCAGGTTGGCCCACCCGGGCAGGTTCGGGGCCCAGAGCACCCGCTCCAGGGGTTCGTCGAGCACGGCCGGGACGGCCAGCCCGATGGCCCGAGGCCCATCGGGCTGGCCATGGAGCTCCGTCACGATGGCCATCAGGCGCTCGAGCCATGGCCCCGGGCTATCGTCGGTAGGCCATCGCCACCGACGGCCGATTTTGCCGCCAGCATGGACGACCGCCACCGCCGTCTTGGTCCCGCCGATGTCCACTGCGAGCACGGCCGGTTCCCCGCCGGGGCCAGTCCGCTCCCGTTCGTATTGTTCAGTGGCCACCGGCGTTCCTGCTACGAGCCCTACCTCTCCTCAGTGGCGTTTCCTCTTCACCGGGCGAAGGGCGGGGTTGCTCACCTCGTCAAAGGCGTAGTTCAAAAGGGCAAACGCCGCCCCCAGGATGGCGATGCAGATCCCGGGCATGATGGCCCAGAGGGGGGAGCCGGCCTGCAGGGCCTCGTCGTTTTGGGCCCAGTAAAGCATGGTGCCCCAGGACAGGGTATTGGGGTTGCCGAGGCCGACGAACTGCAGGGCAGCGGCGGCGACTATGGCGTAGACGGTTGTGGCGAGGAAGATGGCCACTATGAGCGAGGTCATCGTCGGCAGTATCTCTGACACGATAATCCGCCAGCGGCGCTCGCCCCTGAGCCGGGCGGCAATGAGGAAATCCCGGTTACGCAGAGACAGCGCCTGCACCCGCAACTGGCGCGCCCCGTAGGCCCATCCGGTGACCACGAGCACGGCAATGAGGATGGTGTCGCCACCGTTTTTGGCGTAGGCAGCGATGACAACGATCAAGGGGAACGCCGGGATCACGAGGAAAATATCGGTCACCAGCGAGAAGCCGTCGTCGACCAGGCCCCCGACGTAGGCGGACGTCACGCCAACCAGCACCGACAGGACGGTGGCCAGCCCGCCGGCCGCCACGGCGATTACGAGCGACTCCCGGGTCGAGTAGATGAGCTGGGCGAAAATGTCCTGGCCGTATTGGGTCGTTCCGAGGAGGTGGGCGCTGGAGGGCCCGAGGGTGGGCATATAGATCTCAGCACTCGGGTTGTCGTGTGCGATCAGGCCCGGAAAAGCCGCTAAAAAGCAGAAAATGAGCAATAGGACGAAACCCGCAGTTGCCTTGCGGTTGGAACGGACAGCGCGCACCAGGGTGGCCAGAGCGCCCACACGAAGGCGCGCCCATAGCCCGGCCAGTATCGAGGGCTTCCCGCCACCCACGGCTGTCGCGGCCACCTCGCCTCCCTAAGATGAAGACCGCGTGCGCGGGTCGAGCGCCATTGTCACAAAGTCCATTACGAGCACGGCGAACAACACCGACATCGTGATGAAGAAAAAGAGCGTCTGCATAAGCGCGTAGTCGTCATTGAGGACCGCTTGCAGCAGCATGTAACCCACCCCGGGATAGCTGAACACGTACTCGACCAGGATGGCGCCGGACACGACGAAACCGAGCGACATGGCAAAGCCCGTGAGGTTGGGGAGCACCGCATTGCGCCCCGCGTACGCGAACATTATGCGAGCCGGGGATAGGCCCTTGGCCCGGGCCATGCGCACGTAATCTTCCGAGAGCACGGAGATCATGTTGTTGCGCATAGTGAGCACCCAACCGCCGATGGCCGCGATGAGGATGACGAACGCCGGCAGTACGGCATGGCTCAGAGCGTCGCCGACAAAGTGCCACGTAAACCCGATTGAGTCGTTGGTCGAGTACCCGAAGGCGGCCGGGAACCAATGGAGGTCGAGCGAGAACACCAGCAGTGTGATCAGGGCCAGGAAGAAGTACGGGAAGGCCGAGATGATCACGAACATGGGCGGCAGGATGCTGTCGAACAACCCGGTTCGCCTCCATGCGCTCAGGATGCCGATAAGCGTGCCTAGGGCGAATGCCAGCACCGTGGTCACTCCGACGAGCGCGATCGTCCACGGCAGCGCGTTGGCTACTACTTGCCCGACCGACAGCGGGAAGAAGGTTAGGGACACACCGAAGTGGCCGGTGAACACATTGCCGAGGTAGCCGAAGTACTGCCTGAGGCCGCTCTCCGTCGTGTTGATGCCGAAGGCGATCTCGATGGCCTTAAGCGCCGAGCCGTTCAAGTGACCCTTGTAACGCGTCATCATGACTTCGGCCGGGTTGCCCGGCATGAGACGCGGGAGGACGAAATTGATCGTCAGGCACGCCCAGAGCGTAACTACGAAGAACCCGATGCGGCGCAGGAAGTAACGCACTAGCGTGCTCCTGCGCCGCGAGGCCCAGTCATTTCCTTACTTGGCCGGTCGGTGTGCCGGACAAATCAAAGTTCCATCTTTCGGGACCGGTTACCCCTTCGGCACCAAATGCAGGAGCAGCACCTCGTTGTCGGGAACAAGGTACGGAGCCGGCAAAGCGTAGGGGTTCTTCTCAGTTACCCATCCCGAAAAGCCGGCCGTGTTGTACTGGTACCAGGCCACGTCCTCGGTCATCGGGAGCACGGGCACGTCCGACAGCATCACCTGCTGCAGCTGGTCGACAATTTGGTGCTGCAGCGCGGTGTTGGTCGTGGCCGCGTACTCGCTGAAGAGCTTGTCGGTCGCCGGGTTGGAGTAGCGCTCGTAGTTCGTCGTTGCGTTGGAACCGATAGGAGCGGTGTTGGCGCTGTCGAGCAACTGGCGCAGCTCGTAGTAGGGCGCCGGCCCCCCCGTCTCCGAACCGTAGGCGAGCTCGTACTTGCCCGGGAAGAGCTGGGCATCGTAGGCCGTGGTAGTCAGGTTATTAGGTGTCACCTTGATCCCGATGGCCGCCAGCTGCTGCTGGATCACGTTGACGGCGGCCACCCAGTCGGGGTAGGCGCCGATGTTGATAATGCTGAACGAGAGCGGCTTCCCGTTCTTTTCGAAGATGCCGCCCGAGCCCCGCTTATAGCCGGCCTTTTCCAGGATCGACATCGCCTTGGCGGGGTCGTAGCTGTAGCCGTACTTGGCCGCCAGCGAGGTGTCGAGCCACGAATTAAACGTGGGCGTCACGATGTCGGTCTGGTTCGAGGGCGGCTCGTACCCGTACTCGCCGATGGCTGAGACGCGAGCCCGGTCGATCCCGTAGGCCATCGCCCGGCGCACGGTGACGTTCAGCAGCGGATTGGTGTTGTTGACGAAAATATCGACGTTGCTGTACGGGGGGAACCAGTAATGGTTGTTCTTATCCCTCGAAAGGTAGAACGACTTTATATTCGGGATGAACTGGCCTCCCCACCCGCCGTCCGTCGCGAGCATGCCGTTTTCCGTCGAGGCGCTTATGATCGCCGGGTACTGAACTGTCTTCACCTTCGGCAACCCCGGCTGCCAGTAGTCCGGGTTGGCGGTGTAGGTGACATTATCCGAGGCGCACTTGCTCACCGTGTACGGTCCCGTACCGACCGGGTTGGCATCGGCGTAAGTCACCGGGTTTTTCACCGAGGCCCAAATATGCTCGGGGAGGATGAACGTCTGATCGGCAACGTAGTAAAAGTAAGGGACGGCGGTCGTCTTGAACGTGAGGACGACATTGTCGCCCTGCTGGGAGGCGCCGCTAAGCACGCTCCAGATCGAGTTCAGGTCGAGGGCTGGGTACTTTTTGAGCAGGTCGAAGGTGAACAGTACGTCCGCCGCCGTCAGCGGCGTGCCGTCGCTCCACTTGACACCCTTGCGGATCGTAAAGGTGAGCGTCTTGTTACCGTTGCTCCATTTCCACGAGGTGGCCAGCCAGGGCGTCGTCTTGGCGTTTTCGAGCGTGTTCATGTAGACAAGCGGTTCATAGACGAACCCGGCGCTACCGAACTGCCACGTCAGGTTGAACGGGTTGAACACGCAACCCCAGAGGGTCCCGAACCCGTTGATGATCGTGAGACTTCCTGAGGCCGCGTCATCGACTCGTGCAGATGCCGTCTTCGTAGCCGCCATAGCCGCAGGGCTAGTTGATGCCAGCAGCGCAGCGGCACCAATCGTCGCTGCCGCCGCTCTAAGTCCAATTCTCTTCATAGAGAACTCTCTTTCTCAAGATTAAATCCGTGTTAAATAGTGGCTAGTCAGTTTCGGTCGTTGGTCAAGGTGTGCCACAGTCTCCGGTGAACGCGGGTTTGCCCGCTGCCGGCCTGCCGATCAGGTACCTTGTAGCCTCCCCTAATCATTCCTTCCCTGGCACTCAGGCGGCTCATCATAACAACATACTTCGGTAGGGTCCAGGCACCGCGTGCACCCTCAGAGCCGTCGGTGGGACCATCGCCACATTGGTAGTAGCAAGCCCACTCTGGGCGTCTGAACAAGTGGTCAACCCCCGGCTATGGCCCGGGCTTCGGCCTCATTTAACCAGCGCCGGTGGGCCGCGAACACGCCCTCGTTGTCGGCCAGAGACGCTCCTGGCACAGTAGGCGAGACAAAGGTGGGCAGCGTTTTGCCCCGCTCGGCCAATACCTCTGCCGTCCTCGTCACGATCTCGTGGCTGACCACGCAGGCCACGACCGTAGAAGTGCCGCCCACCGGAGGGCCCCACCCTTCGATCTCAACCACGGCGTCGGCGACCGGGACGCCGGTGTCCACCACCAATTGGCATACCTCGGGCAGGTGCTTGCCTGATGAGTGCTCGGCCGGCCGTTGGAGGTTGGCCAGGGCGGTGACGGCTACGGTTGTGACACCCCGTTCGTTGGCGTACAGTGCGGCCTCGATGCCGGCCGAGTTACGGCCTCCGTGGGAATAGACGACGAGTACGTCTCCTCGGTTCAGAGGCTCGTGGGCCAGGAACTTGTCAATATATTGTTCGGTCCGCTCGAGCCACAGGAGTTCCTTTACCCCGCCCGGCCCCAACACGTTGTGCCACATCAGCCGGGGGTCAGTGAGGGGGTGCAGGCCAACGAAACTGCCATAGCGGGGGAAAGCGTCCATGGTGGGTATGACGGAGTGGCCGGAACCGAACAGGTGGACGAGGCCACCTGCGCTCAGGGTGTCGGCACACCGGCGGGCCACCTCATCCAGCACGGCGCCCTGGGTCTCCTGGAGATGCTGGAGAAGGCTGACCAACTGCGCGGTGTAGGGTGCGTTTTTTGTCACCAATTTCCTTTCGTGTTTTGGGCTTGATCGGGTTCGTACGAGCGGGCTCCGGGACGCCCATATGCCCGTCTTTGGTCACGTACCGGACTATTCAGGGCACCGGTCCTTATCTGCACGTCCTCGGCCCGCTCCCGAAAGCCCGACAACCGTTCGCCCTACTCAGCCGGCTCTGGGCCGGTGGACTGTCCCCACCCTTTGCCCCCGGCGGGGCCCCAAGGGAGTATGTCTTTATGATGACCTGGCGGGGGCTATCCTAGCCGACGTGGTCGCACCGCTCTACCACGTAGTGGCCTCTGACTTGAGGGAGAAGATAAACGAGGGCATATGGCCTCCCGAGTCCCGGCTTCCCAACGAGGTCGAGCTGTGCCGCCGCTACGGGGTCAGCCGGATCACGGTCAGGCATGCGATCTCCATCTTGGTCAACGAAGGGCTTGTGACCCGCAATCAAGGCTTGGGCACCTTCGTGCGAAGAGCGGCCATTACAGCGGGGCTTCGCGGGCTCTCCTCTTTTACTGAGGAAATGTCTGCGCTCGGAGTGAAGAGCGGGGGCCATGTCCTGACCAAGAAGGTAATAGCCGCGGCCAGGGACAATGCGTCGGCACTCTCGGTCACCGAGGGCACTCCCCTGCTCGAGTTGCGCCGGCTACGTACAGGCGACGAGGTCCCGATCGGGATCCAGACTTCGTACCTGCCCCTGGACCGCTTCCCCGGCTTGAACGAACAGGACCTGGAAAATGTTTCCCTGTACGCTCTTCTGCAAGCCGACTATGGGGTGCTGCTCGTAGAGGCGATGGAGACGATCCGGATAGGCAAGGCCAAAGCGCTCGACAGCCGCTTGCTCGGCGTCGCCGCCTCGAGCCCGGTTTTCGTGGTCGAACGGCGCACCCTCGATCGCCGCGGCCCCTTTGAATATGTCGTATCGGTCATGCGGCCGGACCGGTACCAGGTCCGGCTGAGGTTGACGAGCCTCAACAACAATGCAAGGCAGGTCAAGTAACGACGTCTTGCGACAGGCGCCCCACACTGTTGGTGGCCGCGTCGTCGGTAGAGGCCGCCCGGTGCCATGAGCTGTTCCGGGGTGGGGTCGTGAGCTCGACTACCAGGGCTACTATGAAGCGCTCAGCGCCACAGCGGGAGGATGCCGAGAGTAAGCCGAGCGGCTGCATTTATGCGACGGCCGCCAGTTTCCTAAACCCTGACGGGTTGGCTCCGCCTGAGCAGCGCGGCCGGCCCGACGACCACGATAGTCCTGACCAGGTAGTGACGTGAAGGGTTAGTAGGCTTTGGGTATTCAATGTCCAACCAATAGGCGCCAACCAACCGGTCTCCGAGCATCGCCAGTACTTGGCCACCACGGGCCCGGCGCAGACGAAATGACACAGGTTGACAAACGCCGGACAGCTGGGCCCACTCTGGCGAGGTGGAACCGCTGATGCCGACGCGCCCGACCTCCTCCACCACAGGCCCCGCCCCGACGGGACAGGAGGGGACCGACCCGGCCCGCCCCGGTGCCGGTCCGCAAAGCGCGCTGACGGTGGACAAAAAGCTCATCTTGAGCGTGGACGACCTTTCGGTCGAATACCTGGGAGCCTCGGCCATCGCCAAAGCGGTGGACAAGGTGAGCTTCGAACTGTCCGAAGGCGAGTTCCTGGCTGTCGTGGGCGAGTCCGGCTGCGGCAAGTCCACGCTGCTGTTTGCCATTGCCCACCTTTTGAGCGCACCGGCCGAGGTCACGGGTGGGAAGGTGGTCTTCAAGGGGCAAAACATGGTGGCCATGACGGACAAGCAGTTGCGGGCCGTCCGTTGGCGGGGGCTGTCGGTGGTCATGCAGTCGGCCATGAACGCCCTCAACCCGGTTATCTCTATCGAGGCGCAGTTCTCCGACGCCATGAAAGCGCACGGCGAAAAAAACCCGAAGTACATCCGGGCCCGCTCGGAGGAAGTCCTCTCCCTGGTGGGGATCGACGTCGTGCACCTCGGTAGCTACCCGCACCAGCTCTCCGGAGGGATGCGCCAGCGGGCCATGATCGCCATGGCGCTGCTGTTCTCGCCCGAGCTGATCCTGATGGACGAGCCCACCTCGGCCCTGGACGTAGTCGCTCAACGCTCCTTGATGGTGCAGGTCAAACAGCTCCAAAAGGAGCTCGGTTTCGCCATCATCTTTGTCACTCACGACATGTCACTGGTCGCTCATTTTTCCGACCGGGTAGCGGTAATGTACGCCGGGCAGGTAGTGGAGGCCCGCGCCACCCGCCCCCTTTTCGACCACCCTTTCCACCCCTACACGAGCGGCCTGCTCGAGGCGTTCCCTTCTGTCTATGGCCCCAGGGTCCCGCTGCAGGGCATCCCCGGCAGCCCGCCCGACCTCACCAGCCTCCCGCCAGGCTGCAATTTCAACCCTCGTTGCCCCAAGGCCCTGCCGCGCTGTTCAACGACGGAACCGCCGCTCTATCAGGTCGATGGCGCCCTCGTACGTTGCTTCAGGTACGAGGAAACCAGGTCGGAGCGCGACCAGGCCGACAGTGCCTGAGGCCAACGGGCAGGTGGAGCGGACGAGCCCGCCATTACTCGAGACGAGGGGCCTCAGCCGCCATTTCCGGGTCGGTGGGTTGCGAGGCCGCACCCTGCACGCCGTGGACGACCTCGACATGGCCATCGCCGAACACGAGATCGTGGCTCTGGTCGGCGAGTCCGGGTCGGGCAAGTCGACCGTGGCCCGTCTGCTGGCCATGGTGTACCGGCCCACGGCCGGCGAGGTGCTGTTCCGGGGCCGCCCGGTCTCCTCGCTGCGCCGGCGGCGCGACCTGCTCGCTTACCGTGGTCAGGTCCCGATGGTGTTCCAGGACCCCTTCAGCTCGCTCAACCCGGCCCACACCATCGGCTACACGGTAGACAGAGGGCTCAAGCTGCACCGGCCCGAGCTCGACCGCCATCAGCGCCAAGCTGAGGCCGAGCGGGTCCTCGAAGTGGTGGGGCTCGTCCCGCCGGCCGCCATACTGACCAAGTACCCCTATGAGCTCTCCGGAGGCCAGCGCCAGCGCGTGGGCTTCGCTCAGGCCTTGTCCTACCGGCCGAAGCTGGTCCTGGCCGACGAGCCCGTGTCTATGCTCGACGTGTCCATACGCATCGGCCTGCTCAACCTCATGGCCCGCCTGCGGGAAGAAGAAGGCGTCTCGATCCTGTACATCACCCATGACATCGCGTCGGCCCGTTACGTCTCCGACAGGGTCCTGGTTATGTACGCGGGCCACCTCGTGGAACACGGCCCCGCCGACGAGGTACTGCACAACCCGGTCCATCCCTACACCCGGCTCCTGCTCTCCGCCGTGCCCGACCCTCGGGCCGACATGTCGGTTACCTCTGCTGATGTAGGCGAACCTCCCAGAGTTATCGACCCCGGCGAAGGCTGCCGCTTTCGCTGGCGTTGCCCGCTCGCCATCGATGTCTGCGCCCAGGTGACGCCCCGGTTGCGGCCGGCGGCCCCACTGCACGAGGCGGCATGCCACGTCAACGCCCCCGACCCCGCTACCCCTTCCCCCACCGCGGTGGCCGGGTAGCCCCGGGCGAGCCTTTTGCCCGGCAACCCGCAATGGACGTGCCAAATGTCGACCGGCCACATATCGACTTATTAGTCTTGGGGTCGTTCTACCTGGAGGTCGTGTTCGGGGAGTTCGATCGTCTTCCGGGCCCGGGCGAGGAAATCTTCACCGACGCCTTCGCCTTTTCCTGCGGAGGAGCGTTGACGCCGGCGGTGGCGGCCAAACGGGCCGGCGCCACTGCGGGCATCGCCGCCTTGCTCGGCGACGATCTGGGGTCGAAATTGGCCATCGAGCAGTGCCGCCGCGAGGGCGTCGACCTGTCCGTCTCGTCAACCCTGACAGGCCCGGTGGCCGGCATAAGCGCCGTGCTCAACTTCAACCGCGACAGGGCTTTCATCAGCCATAAGCCGAGAGTCCAGGCTGCGGTACCGAAAGCGCCCGAGCGCTGGCTGGGCGCCCTGCAGCAGGTGCAGCCGTCGTGGTGCCACGTCCATCCCGGCCCGGGCATCGTGGCTTTACTGGAGACGGCGCGTGCCCAGGGCACGCGGGTGGCCCTCGATGTCAACCTGGAGGAGATCGGCGCCTATCCCGACGTCGTTGTCCGCTGCGCCCGGCTAGCCGACCTTTTTTTGCCCAACACCGAGGAACTGTTGCGCCTGACCGGCACTCATGACATCGAAGACGCGGTTGACCTGGCCGCCGGCTGGTGCCCGTGGCTGGTCGTGAAACGCGGTCCCAAAGGCGCCATAGCCGTTGACCGGCGCCAGGCTACAGAGGTCACTGAAGGGCTCGAAGACGTGGTGGTGAGAGACCGCACGGGCGCCGGCGACGCCTTCGCCGGGGCGATGGTCGGCCGGGTCGCCCGCGGGTCGAGCCTCCTGGAAGGGGTCGCCGCCGGCAACGCCGCCGGTTCCGAGGCGGTAGCCCGGCTGGGCGCCGCCGGCGTACTTTCGGTGGGCGGACTGGTAACAAAAGAAAAGGAGGACCAGAGCTGAAACTCGCCATTTTGGGCGGTGGCGGCGTACGGATGCCGGCGTTTGTGCGAGCAGTGTTGTCCAGCGGGGCCAACCTGTTCGACGCGATCAGCCTGTTCGAACCCGACCCCGTGCGGCGCCAGACGACCGGGCGACTGGCGGTCGAACTATCCGATTATCTGGGTTATCCGGGCATGGTCAGCATTACCGCCGACCCTGAGGAGGCGTTTTCCGGGGCCGAGTTCGTGTTCTCGGCCATACGGGTGGGGGGCGACCAGGGCCGGGTGATCGATGAACAAGTGGCGCTGTCGCGGGGCATGGTGGGCCAGGAGACCACCGGGCCCGGTGGTGCCGCTATGGCCTTACGCACCATCCCCGTCGTCCTTTCTTATTGCCGGCTACTGGCCCGCTCGTCCCCGGGTGCGGTGCTGGTCAACTTCACCAACCCGGCCGGCATAATCACCCAGGCCATCTCGCGGCACGGGGGCGTCAGAGCCGTCGGCGTCTGCGACACCCCGAACGGCGCCCTCGAGCGTCTGGGCGACTTCCTCGGCGCCCGGCCCGAGACGGTCACGTTCGGCTACTCGGGGCTCAACCACCTCGGATGGATCTCCTCGTTCAGGGTCGAGGGCGAAGAGCGCATCGACGAGCTGCTCGCCCGCTACGAAGAACTGCAGCGCTTCGACCACCGCTTCGCCGCCTTCGACGCGGCCATGGTGCGTCGAGTAGGAGCGGTGCCTACCGAGTACGTCTTCTACTACTACGACCCGCGCCGGTACGTGGAGGGCGTGGCCCACGCCGGCACGAGCCGGGGCCAGGACGTGCTGCGCCTGAATGAGGAGCTTCTGGGCGGCATCGGCAAAGCGTTCGAAAAAGGCGACGTCGAGGATGCCTGGTCCACCTACTCGCTCCTGCTGGGCGTCCGGCGCGACACCTACATGCGCACCGACACCGAGGGGGACAACCACCAGCAACAGGCCCGTTCCCGCCGGGCCGTCGCCGGCCCGGCGTCCCTCGAGGGAGCCGAGATCGGGGGCTACGAGGGGGTGGCGCTGAAGGTGATCGCCGGCCTCTCATCCCGGAGGCCCTCCAGGGTCATCGTGAACACCCGTAACGGCCTGGCCGTCCCGTTCCTGCAGCCGGACGACGTCGTCGAGGTCCCCGCCTTCGTCCATGGCGGTGGGCTGGAGCCGGTGGCCGTCGGCGAGCTCCCCCGCGCTGCGCGTGGGTTGGTCAGCCAGGTCAAAGAGTACGAGCGGACTCTGGTCGAGGCGGCCGTGACCGGTGACGCCGGCCTGGCCGCGGTAGCCCTGGCCCTCAACCCGCTGGTCCCGGGGATCAGCGCCGCCCGCGAACTGCTGGGCGAGTACCGCCGGCTCCACGGGCCTCACCTGGCTTACTTGAAGTAGCCGGACCGGCCGGCCGGACAGCGGCGCACGGCAGCCGCGCTGAGCAGCGCCTTTTGTTTATTCGCGGAGCGAAGGCCCGCATTGTCGCCATCATGGATGGGTGCTCGAAGCCAAGGGCCTGAGCGTTGAAGTAGGTGGGCGCACCGTTCTATCGGACGCGTCGTTCCTACTCCGCGCCGGCGACAAGGTTGGCCTCGTGGGCCGCAATGGTGCCGGCAAGACCAGTTTGCTCAAAGTGCTGAGCGGCGAACTGCCCGCCGCCGCGGGCACGGCCCAGGTGACGGGGCGGCTCGGGTTCTTGACACAGGACCCGCGCCGTATGGCCGTCGAGGTGGAAGCCACCGGGCTCTCCCACGTCCTGTCCGGCCGCCAGCTCGACGAAGCCGCGGAGCGCCTGGAGAAGCTCAGGTTGGCCATGGAGGAGGACCCCTCCGAGCGGGCCATCCATCGCTATTCGCGCGCCGAGGAGCGGTTCGCCGGCGCCGGTGGCTACGCCGCCGAAGCCGAAGTCCGCCAGCTGGTGGCCGGGCTCGGGCTCGGGGCCGACCGCCTGGACCTGCCGGTCGGGGTCCTGTCCGGCGGCGAGCGCCGCCGCCTGGAGCTGGCCCGGATCCTGTTCGCCGGTAGCGACGTGCTCCTTCTCGACGAGCCCACGAACCACCTCGACAGCGATGCCCAGAACTGGTTGGCCAGTTTCCTGCGCTCCTACCGCGGGGCGCTGCTCATCGTCAGCCACGACATCGAGCTGCTCGACGAGTCGATCACCAGGATCATGCACCTCGACGAGGGGACGCTCGTCGAGTACAAGGGCACATACTCCCAGTACCGGGAGGCGCGGGCCAAGGACGAGGCGCAAAGGGCTCGGGTCGCCCAAAGGCGGGACGCCGAAATCAAGCGGCTCTCCACCCTGGCCGATTCGATGCGCCACCAGACCGCCAAGCGCGCCCGCGCCGCCAAGGTCTTCGACAAGCGCGTGGCCCGCCTGCGAGAAGAGGGCCACCGGGTCCCGGCGAACCGGCGGGAGCGCCGGTACAAGGTCACGTTCCCGGTCCCTCCTCACACAGGCCGGGTGGTGGTGGAAGCGGACGGCCTGGCCAAGTCCTACGGTGGCCCAGCCATTTTCGAGGACGTTACTTTCGCCGTCGAGCGGGGCCAGCGGCTCCTGGTCATGGGCCTGAACGGGGCCGGGAAGACCAGCCTGCTCCGCATCCTGGCCGGCCTGTCCGACCCGACCCAAGGGAGCTGGCACAGCGGCGTGGGTGTGAGCATCGGTTACTACGCCCAGGAACACGAGGGCATCGTGGCCGGACGTTCAGTCCTGG
Organism: Acidimicrobiales bacterium; assembly: GCA_035502515.1. GTDB lineage: Bacteria > Actinomycetota > Acidimicrobiia > Acidimicrobiales > Palsa-688 > Fen-671. The sequence goes on along the minus strand of DATJUH010000275.1, from coordinate 8,530 downwards.
AGAACCTGCGCGACCACTCGGACGCCCCCGACCCCGAGCTGCGGAACCTGCTGGGCATGTTCGGCCTGCTTGGAGAAAAGGCCTTCCAGGATGCCTCGACGCTGTCCGGAGGGGAGAAGACGAAGCTGGCCCTGGCCCAGCTGGTGGCCGGCCACCACAACTGCCTGCTCCTGGACGAGCCCACCAACAACCTCGACCCTCCGTCGCGCGAGGGCATAGGCCGCGCCTTATCTTCGTGGCCCGGGACCATGATCGTGGTCAGCCACGATGCCGGCTTCGTCACCGAGCTGGCACCTGACCGGGTACTGCTAATGCCCGATGGGACCGAGGACGGCTGGAGTGACGACTTCCTGGACCTCGTCACGCTGGCCTGACAAGCGGCGGTGGGCGGCTGTGGCCGCGCCCCGGGTGGCCGAACACGTGAGGATGGTTGTAACGCGCCTGCCGCGTCGTCCAAACTCGTTGTCATGCTGTCCCTTGGTGCTGACATAGTCAGCTTCGAAGAGTTCGACGCCAACCGGCCCAGCGGCAGGATCGTCGCCACGTCCGGTGGGTACGACCCCGTCCATCCCGGCCATATCAGCTCGATCCAGCAGTCCCGCGAGTACGGTGACGTCGTCGTGGTAATTGTGAACGGGGACGGCTTCCTGACGGCGAAGAAAGGTCGCCCCTTCCAGGACCTCCAGACCCGGTGCCTCATCGTGTCGGCCATCAGGGGAGTCGACTACGTCGTCCCCTTCGAGATCGAGGGCGACCGCACGGTGAGGGAAGCCCTGCGGCGGCTACGGCCCCACGTCTTCACCAAGGGAGGAGACCGCGTCGACGCCGAGAGCATCCCCGAGTGGGGGGTCTGCCGGGATCTCGGCATCGAGGTCGTCACCGGAGTGGGGGAGGACAAGAGATGGTCGTCAAGCTGGTTCCTGCAGGCCTGGGCCGGCATCGGGCCGGAGGTGGCCACGGCGCCGCCGGCCGGGGCCGTCTGAAGCACCCGCCCGGACCGTTCAGAGCTACTGACCCGGAGGCCCGGCTCCGCCGGGGGTGGCCTGCCGGCAAGCTGGGCCGCAGTGGCTGAGGGACTACCCGAGTTGCTGGTCCCGGACGCCTCCGCTTGGCGTCATTGGCTGGACGACAATCACGCCGCTTCGGCGGGGGCGTGGGTCGTGTTAGCCAAGAAAGGTACGACGCAGCCCACCAGCCTCTCCTACGACCAGGCCCTGGCCGAGGCGGCCTGCTACGGATGGATAGACGGGCAACTGGGCCGGCGTGACGAAGCGACGTACCGCCAGCGCTTTACACCGCGGCGGCCCCGGAGCGCCTGGTCGGCCAACAACGTCGCGCTGGCCGAACGGTTGATGGCCGAAGGCCGTCTGCGACCAGCGGGCCTCGCCGCCATCGAACGGGCCAAGGCCGACGGCCGCTGGGAGGCGGCTTACGCCGGGTCAGCCGCTATCGACGTCCCGGCCGACCTCGCCGAGGCATTGGAAGCCAACCCTGTCGCGCAGGCCGCCTTCGACCGCCTCAACCGTTCGAACCGTTACGCGGTGCTGTACCGGGTCTCGACGGCAACGAGCCGGCAGACGCGGGCTCGTCGAGTCGGGAAGTTCATAACCATGCTGTCGAGAGGCGAGGCGATCCACCCCCAGAAGGGCTTCGCGTCCCCCGGTGCGGGCGATGACGAGAGTGCGCCTACCTAGCTGTTGGGAAAGTTGATGGGGTTGACGGGGATCGTCGGGACCGGTGCGGTGCCGAAGTCCGTGAACGTCATGTACCCCGACGCCCCACTGCTGCCACCTTGAATGTGCAGCATGTAAGGGGTCGGCCCGTCGGCGACGTAAAGCCTGTCGCCCTCAGTGTCGGTGAGGATGATGGCCTTGCGACCGCCCCATCTAGCCGTCACCGGGAACTTGGAGACTTGAGACTTGCCCGACCCCACTTGGTCGATGAAGCTCTTTGAATCGGTGAGTTGGGCGAAATCGGCAAAATCCGCGTTCGAGGCGGGCGCCTCTATCCACCGGTTGGCCACCAGCTCCGCCGTCGCCTTGCTCCCGGTCAATTTCAGCCAGCTCTTTTCGTCTGCTTTGACGTACACGTTGTGACCGGCCACAACGATCTCCATCGTCACGCCCGGTAGCCCGACGCTTCCTCCTCCCCCACTCGGGGAGATGGTCAAGTTGAGGGTTGTGTCTTGCCCGCCTTGCGTAATCGATCCGACGACGTGGAAATTCTTTGCTCCCAACATTGCTTTTTCCGAATCAGCGAAGATCTGGGCGGCCGGTTTGCTCTGCTCGGGGTGACTGGCGGCCCCGGTGACTGCCGCTAAGGGCGCAGCCAGAAAGACGACCAAACCGAGGGCCAGATTGGATGTCCGCGTGCTCACAGGCCGAGAGTACCACTGGAGCACCGGCGGATCACCGGCCGTGGCCCGTCATTCGGGACCGCGGCCCCGGGCGGCGCGGCCGGTAGCCAGCTTGGAGCTCATTTTGACGGCCTTGACGGCCCCTGTCGCCCCGGACTGGAGGCTCAAACCGAGTGTCAACAGGATGACCCCGAGCACGAAAAAGGTGTGCGTCCCGAGCAACAGCAGACCCACCCGCCCGATGAGGTATGGCGGGGTGCAGACGACCGCGCCGAGGGCGCCGGCAACGGCGGAGGCGGCCAGCTTGTCACGTCGGGAGGAGGCCGGCTTGATCCCGACCAGCCGCGATGGGACGGTGACATAAGTGAGCATCATCACCGCCACCACAACGCTCATCGAGAAGCTGAACCACCACCACCCCCAGCGGGGCACGACCATCACCGAATACCCGAGCGCCAGCCCTACGACGAGACCGAAGCCGGCCACTACGCCCAAATGCCCTCGCGCCGAGGCGAACGCCTGGCCGATGGCTGGTTTACCCGGCCCCGATATGGCGAACGCAAAAACCGCGTTCAGGTAAAAGCTGGCCACGCTCACGAGTGCGATGGCCAGCACGGCAACGATCACAGTGGGGCCGTACCAGAGGGTGAACTCCCGTCGCGAAATGACGTGGAGTTTGAGGTCGAGCAGGGCAGCCCAAATCCACATGGCCGGAACGACCTGTATAAGCGAAAGTCGCCAATCGGAAAAGAGCAGCTTCACGCCCTGGAACAGCATGAGGACGGCCCCGACAATAAAGGTGAGCGGCGCGAAGATGCGCTTCGACTGACTGAGCTGGAGGACGGCGGCCTCCACGCGGGAGTCGTCTCCTTCGTTGATGGCCCGGACCAGGTTGCGGACCTGCATGGCCAGCGCCGCCCGGCGGGTTCGGCGGGTCGGCGCATCTCGAGGGCGGTCGTCGGCGGTACTTCCGGTCTTCACCTTGCTCACACTTCCGCTCCCGGGCTCGTCAGCAGTGCGCCCGGGGGCGCCGGCACTATCGTACGACGGCTGCCACTGCCGGCAGTGGCGGCTGAGACAGGAGAGACCGGGGTGGCCGGTGCGATACTGGTGGCGATGAGCAAACGAACGCAGGTCGAAGAGGAGATAGGAAAGAGGCCGCGCGGCCTCTCGCTCCGGGGCGAAGAATCCGTCGTGTTGATAGTCCGGCCGTCACGCGCACTGTCCCTGGGCAAGTACCTCTACACCCTTGGCCTTTACGGTATTTGGCGGAAGCGTCACGTGTACGTCCTTACCGATAAGCGTCTCATGATCGGCAGAGGAGTGGTCAACCGCACAGAGACCTCCCTCCCGATGAACCGGGTCGACGACGTCGCCTTCGTGCGGCGTGGCCTAGGCGCTTATTGCCAAATAGTCTTTATGGCGCACGGCCGCCGGCGGACGGAACTGGTGGGGCCGCTTTTGTCCAAAGACGCCCGCCGTCTGGCCGGCGAGATTCAGGCCCGGATCTGACTGGCGGCAATGGAACCGGCTCGAGCCGGCTGCAAGGAGCGAAGGGGGAACAGGAGAAAGGGGAACAGGAGCGATGTTCGCCAGGCGCAGAAGGCCACCAGAGGGTCGCAGGCGAGCACCCGGGGCGGGTTGCGGTCCCGGTAAGGATGCGTGTCGGCTGGGGCGGCTTTTGCGGTTCCGGTGAGGATGGCGGCGTGTCGGCTGGGGCGCTCGGCTTGGGCCCCGTTTTGGGGCCGAGACGAGCGACGGCCAACTGCTCGGGCTAAGGCGCGGTAAAAGCGAATCTGGGGCGATTTTTTACTTCTGGGTCCGAAAACCTAGCTCTGGCATCACTTTTCGGACCCAGTTCACTGTTGTGCCCCGCCGGCGGAGGGAGCGGCCGTTAACTTGGCCCCTGGGTGGGCAAAGACGGACCTCCGGCGGGGGGTGAGGCCCCCGCCGGACGGACAAACCTGGGTTGGGGGCGCCCAGTCGGGTCACCGGTGACGGCCGGCGGCGGGGCTGGGGATCCGGCTATGAGCTGGCCAGCACCTTCGCTTTCTCCGTCTGGAACTCTGCGTCGCTTATGACACCCTTGTCCCGAAGGTCGGCCAGTTTCGCCAGCTGGTCAGCGGTGTTGGTCGACGAGGTAGCGGCGGTCTCCTGCACATACTGGCGAAAAGCCTGTTCTGAAGCCTGGGCGGCCTGGATCTGGCGCTCGTGCATCTTGCCGCCCCGCGCAATCAGGTAGATCAAGACCCCGAGCCACGGGAAGATGATGATGCCGATCGTCCACAGGCCCTTCCCCCACCCTGACAAGTCTCGGCTACGGAAGATGTCGCCAAAGACCATAATCAGCAGCCAGATCCAGATAATGAACAAAAAGATCCACAGCATCGTCAAGAATGCGTCGAGCAGTGGATATGACGTGGCGATCATTTATCAACCTTTCCTAGGCGACTGCCGAGAGATCGAGGACTCGGCGTCCTATGTAACATGCCCCACAATATGCGCAGCTGAACGACGCGCTGAGCATACCCGAAGCGGGTGAAAGCGTCGAGGGTTTGAAGAGGGGTTAGCCGGCGTCGCGAGGTCCTCGCAGCACCACCACAGACCGGGGGCCGACCGTGACCCTGTCTCCCGCCGACCGTGGGTCACCGGGCCACCGTGGTTCACCGGGCCACCGTGGTTCACCGGGCGGCTGTGGTTCACCGGGCGGCTGGGGGTCCCCGGGCGAAAGAGGCCCGGGCGCGGGCGGCTTGCGCAGTTCGAACGTGTCGATCTCCTCGAGCCACAACTGGCCCGAACGGCTCGGCGGGATGATGAATTCGAGAGGTTCCCACCAGGCGTTCGCCAGCAAAAGGAAATCGTCGTCGACCAGAGGACTGCCGTCCGGAGCGCGGTCGGGGTCGTCGGCACCATCGAGGTACAGGGAGAGGCTCCTCGCATTGGGGTCGGCCCAGTTTTCTGCAGTCATGACGGTGCCGGCCGGCGTGTACCAACGGAGCTCTGACGCCTCTGCCCCGGCCAAGAACCTGCGCCTGCGAAAGACGGGATGGGACCTCCGCAAGGCAATGACCTTTTTAGTGAACGCATACAGTTCGGCGTCTACGTGGGACCAGTCGAACCAAGTGATCGGATTGTCCTGGCAGTAAGCGTTGTTGTCCCCCTGCTGGGTTCGGCCTCTTTCGTCGCCGCCAAGAATTAGCGGAACACCGAAAGAAAGCAAAAGTGTCGTCAGCATGGCCCGTCGCTGCCGCGCTCGAAGGGCCAGCACGTCAGGGTCGCTGGTGGGGCCTTCGGCGCCGCAGTTCCAGGAGCGGTTGTCGTCGGCGCCGTCGCGGTTCCCCTCTCCGTTGGCCTCGTTGTGCTTGGCGTCGTAGGAAACGAGGTCGGCCAGGGTGAACCCGTCGTGGACAGTGATCAGGTTGACCGAAGCTGTCGGCCGCCGGCCCCGGCTGGCGAAAAGATCGGACGAGCCGGCGAACCGTGAGGCGAACTCGCCTACGATGCCTGGTTGGCTGCGCCAAAAATCACGCATCGTGTCGCGGTACTTCCCGTTCCACTCTCGCCACAACGGCGGGAAGCGCCCTAGTTCGTAGCTGTCGGTCTGGCCGACGTCCCATGGCTCGGCCACCAGTTTGGCTTGGGCCACCACCGGGTCCTGGGACACGATGTCGAAAAAGGCGGCCACCTGGTCAAACCCGCCCTCCTGACGGGCGAGGCTGGGAGCGAGGTCGAAGCGGAAGCCGTCCACCCGCATCTCCGTCAACCAGTAGCGCAGCGAGTCCATGATGAGCCTCAACGAGAGGGGGTCGCCGGCGTTGACGGTGTTACCCGTCCCGGTGTCGTCGACGTAAAACCGGCGGTCCTCGGCCAAGCGGTAGTACGCCGGGTTGTCCAAGCCCCGGAAGCACAACGTCGGGCCGAGCTGGTTGCCTTCGGCGGTGTGGTTGAACACCACGTCCAGGACTACTTCGAGCCCGGCGCCGTGGAGGGCGTCGACCATGGCCTTGAACTCCGCCACCTGGCCCCCGGTCTGTTTGGCGCGCGCCGCGGCTGAGTAGGCCTCATGAGGGGCGAAATAACCGATGGTGTTATAGCCCCAGTAATTCGTGAGCCCTCGCTCCACCAGGAACTGCTCGGGCACGCTTTGATGGACTGGCAGGAGCTCGACGGTTGTGACCCCGAGGTCGACCAAATGGGCGATGGCCGCTTCGTGGGCGAACCCGGCGTAGGTGCCGCGGAGATCCGGCGGGACCCCCGGGTGGGTCATCGTAAACCCCTTGACGTGCACCTCGTAGAAGACCGTGTCGGCATATCGGTAGTGGGGCCGCGGCCGGTCACTCCATTTGAAGCTGCCGTCGACGACCAGGCTCCGTGGTACCGACGAGGCCGAGTCGAGCTCGCTCGGTTGGCCGGGGTCCTTCAGGTCATAACCGAACACCTCGGGCCCAAACCGGACCTGGCCCGTGATGGCGAGGGCGTAGGGATCCGTCAGCAACTTGGCCGGGTGGCAACGAACTCCGTTGGCCGGGTCGTACGGGCCTGTGGCCCGGTAGCCGTAAGCCTGGCCGGGGCCCACTCCCGGTACGAAGCCGTACCACACTCCGGCGTCGAGCTCCTCCAACGGGATCCTTGTCTCGGTGCCGGAACTGTCGAAAAGGCAGAGCAGGATCCCGTCGGCCGACCCCGAGGCGACGGCAAAGTTGGTGCCGCCATCTCGCGGCGTGGCGCCAAGCGGGAACGGGCGGCCCGGGAGCGTGCCCGGAACCCGATCTCCCGGAACCCGATTTCCCGGCACCCGATCTCCTGTCACCCGTTCTGCAACCATCGTCATTTCTTTCAGCCCTCGGACGGCACCAACTTCTCACGTCCCTGGCACCCTCCGCTGCCGCACCTTCTACTTGCTCGCTCTTTTGGCCGGAACCCGTCCGAAACTGAACCTAGGGCAGGCCCAAGCGACGTGGCCTCACACCGATCGGGTGGTCGGCCTCCCCCCTAAGCCCGTTACGATAGGGCGGTGACCCTGCTCCCGGGGCCATTGCAACGTGAGGAGGCAGCAACGTGGCATCGCTCGAGGCGAACGAGAAGGTTGAGTTCGAGTCAGGTCCGCTCATCGCCGGGTCGGTGTTGGTGGGTGTCGGTGGCCTGCTGGCCTTCATTGGCTTTGTCATCGGCGGGCTACACGCCGTGAACCAGGCCATTCGGTGGTTCGCCAGCATGGAGAACCCTCCGAACGCGGTGGCCAAGACCAAGTGGTCACAGTTGCTGGCCGCCGGCGCTGCGGGCGCGAACGCCTGGAAGGACTCGGGCACGTCGGTCCCTGCCCACGACCGACCTCCGGCCCGTCACTCCTGAGACGCCAATAACCTCAGCGGCACGAGCGGGCGGGCCGCGTGCCACACCGATAGCCTGACCCCGGCCACCGGACAGGAACAGCCGTGTCTTATACGCCCGTGCCCGATACTCCCGTCGCCAGCTCTCTCATCGCCATGACGGCGGCCGCACTCGGACAATGCGGCCTGGCCGACCGGGACATCATGGTGGCCCGGATAGCCGCGTTGGCCGCGATAGGCGCGCCGCGCCTTGAACACGGGGGCGGCGGCTTCGAGCGGCCTCAGTCCCGCGGACGCCCAGGGGATCCTGGTGGCTATCGCTCCGGTCATCGGGACGGCCCGGACCGTCGCCGCCGCGTCCTCGATAGCCGAGCGGCGGGGCCCGGCCATTGCCTTAGCGGGAACGGGCGCGGAGAACGGCGACACCTGAGGGTCCTTTTGTCTCTCTGTCGCTCCGGCCGCTCTTCTCGGTGCGAATGGGCGTTCCCGTCGCGATCGGGTGCAGTTATTGCACCAAAGCGCAACGAATAGCGCTTCTTGCACCGAAAACGAGGGTGTGCGTGCACACTTCAGGCGGGCGGCGGTCGGCGTTGGCCTGGCTCTGGCCCGGCGCGCCGCGCAGGGCGGGCGCGGCGGTCGGCGTTGGCCTGGCATTGGCCCGGCGCGCCGCGCAGGACGGGCGGGGCGGTCGGCGTTGGCCTGGCTCTGGCCCGGCGCGCCGCGCAGGGCAGGCGGCGCTCGGCCCGGGACCTAACGGGCGTTGCCGCCCAAACGTTTTTGGCTGAATAAAGCTGCTCAACCCAGGTGCTTCGCGCCGCCATCGCCTGCGCTCACGCGGCGGGAG
>DATJUH010000274.1:0-4891 GCA_035502515.1 Acidimicrobiales bacterium | reverse complement strand
CAGGAGCCACAGGGTAGCTATGGCTAGCGCGCCGGGTTCCAAGCCTTGTGCACGAACTCCAGGTGGTTGCCGTCGAAGTCGGCGACGTTGGCGGCGTAGTAACCAGGCGCGAAGTAGGTCCGGTCGGCGGGCTCACCTTCGTCCGCGCCACCTGCTTTGATGGCGGCTGCGTACGCCGTATCCACAGCTTCGTTGCTGTCACACTGAAGGCCCAAGTAGAGGCCGGTCTCGCCAGGCCGGCGGTGACGGAGCCAGATGCTCGAGCCAAGTCCCGTGCCGGAGACGTACACGTGGTCTCCCAGGCCGTAGAGGGCGGGCACGCCCTCGGGGCCAGACGCAGCGTCGTAATTGCCTGACAAGCTCCACCCAAGCGGCTTTAGAGCTTCGGCGTAGAACGCCAAGGACTTCTCGATGTCGGTGACAGAGATGTAGACGTGGTCGATCATTGGGGCCCTCCGTCCATGCTGCGTTGCCACCCCCTCGGCACTCGTTGCCGAGCCGACATCCGGCACAGACATAACAGACATATACGTATATTGCTCGATCTGAGACCTCCCGCCATTGACCGGGTTCGGTCACGCCCAGGGGCTCGCTGGCCAGGGCGATGCTTCAAGCCACATGGAACCCATAGCTAAATGACGCCCCGTCGTGGCCCAGGCTCCTCAAACCTTCTTCACAAATAGATGGCGAGAGCATCACATCGCGGGTAAAAGATCACCAAAGCGGCGACGGAGCCGACCAGAGCACGGGAGGAACTGGCAATGGCAGGACTCATCCGCGTCACACCCGAGCAGCTTGAGACGGCCTCGGGGCAGCTCAACCAGGGCGCAGGCACGATCGATGCACTTTTAAAGCAACTTTCCGGTCAGGTGACCTCTCTTGGCTCGGAGTGGGCGGGCATGGGCCAGCAGCGCTTCTTGGCCGCGTTCCAGCAGTGGCAGACCGCCCAGGTCAACTTGCACCAGGCACTGGAGACGATCTCGCAGCTAACCGCCCAAGCGGCGGTTTCCTACCAGTCCAACGACCAGGCGGTGGCTTCCACCTTCGGGGCCCTCTAACAGTGGTCCTCGCGCCTGGCGGGGGCGGGGGCGGGGGTGGGTACTGGGATGGCACCATCTCGGTGGTCCCGGGCAACCTCGAGGCCTCAGCCCCCGGCTTTTCGGGGGCCGGAGACGAGGTCGGCCTGGCGATGGCGTCGACCATTGGCTGGGGCGACCCGGCCGGCGTCGGGATTACCGACGGCCAGGCCGGTTCGGCCTGGGGCCAGCTAGCGACCGTTTGGGGCCATGACCTCGGCCAACTCCAGGAGACCTTCTATTCGGTAGGTGAGGCGCTGATCGGGGCCGCCGTCGACTACCACGCCACCGACACGGCCGTCATGAACGCCTGCCCGGCCCCGCCGTGATCGGCTTCGCCCCCGCCGGGCTCGACGTGACCACCGCCTCGGTGAGCGCCGACCCGGGGCTACTGTCCGCTGACCCGGGGATGATGGCCACCGCGGCACATGCCTTCGCCTCGGCCGCCCAAAAGCTCCAAGCCACCTCGCAGGTCTCGGCCAAGGCCAGCGCCCAGCTGTCGACCTACTGGTTGGGCCGGGGAGTGCAGGGGTTCGACACCGCGTCGACGAAGGCCAACGCCGGCGCCCGAGTCGCGGGCGGCGCTCTGGCCGGGGCGGCCGGGGCGCTTATGACCCTGTCGGCTCAGATCACGGCGGCCCAGGCTCTGGCCCGCAGGGCCTTGGCCCTGGCGGAACAAAGTGCCCAGGCTGCCTCAGCCCTGCAGTCCGCCTACGCCGCGTCCTCGGAACAGGCGGTGGCCGCCCTGCCGGCGGGGGCCACGGCCAACCAAGCGATGGCCGCCCGTGCCCCCACCCCGGGCCAGGTGGCGCAGGCCGATGCCATTTCGGCCGACGCTGCCCTTGCCGCCCAACTGATGGCCGAGGCCAACACCACGGCCCACCAGGCCTGGGCCCAGGCTGCTGCCGCTTTCGATGCCGTCACCGCCCAGGCTCCCTCAGTCCAGGCCGCGGTGGCCAGCGCCCGGGCCGAGGCGGCCAGCGCCAGTCGGGGCGGCGGTAGTCTTCTCGGCGGCATCGTCAACATCCTGGGAGCGGCCGCCCTGCCGATCGGCAGCGCTGCTGCCGACTTCTTCTCCGACGGCGCCGCCGCCGGGGCTACCCCCGAAGAGGCCGCCGCCGAGGACTCGCTCGTCTCCGACGGGATCGCCGACCTCGCCGGCGGAGGCGCCAGCGCGGCCGACATTACTGCTGCCGAGGAGACGGCGGCCGAAAACGCAGTCGTGGACGGCGGCCGGGTTGGGGCGCAGGTGGCAGAGGATGCTGCGGGCGGTCCGGAACCGCAAGCCGTCTACGAAAACAGCGTCGCTGAGCCTCTAACCTCGGAGGAGTTACAGGCCCTCGACGACTACACCGGCAACGCTTATTACAGGTCGCTCAATGCTGCCCTTCGCGAGGGCACGCCCCTGACCCCAGAGCAACAGGCTCTTTCCGACAACCTGAGCAGTGCGCTCGCGAAAATGCCCGACTACGAGGGCATTGTCTACCGGGGCATGAACCTCACTTCGGAGCAACTCGCAGAATACGTCCCGGGGGAGACCGTAACGTGGGATGCGTTCACGAGCACTGACACCACCGACCCCTTTCCGGGCAACACACAGGTGGTCATTGAGTCATCGACCGGTAAGTTGATCTCCGCCTACTCACAGGTCGAGACGGAAAACGAAGTCTTGTTCGACAAGGGAAGCCAGTTCGTGGTCGAGAGCAACCAGCAGGTCGACGGGACCACTTACCTGACGCTGCGACAGGCGCCATGAACTCTGCCCCTGACCACGACGACGGTGCCCCGTTTGGGCCCGGTCCCAAGAACCCGGCCCTGATGGACGCGACCGCGGCCCTTATCCGTCGTCAGCAGACCGAACCTCGGGGGCTGCGGTTCAAGCGACCCGCCAGCGACGGGATCATGCGCCGCGAAGATGTAGAGGGCCTCACCGAGATCTCCGAGCCCGCCCCCCTCACCCCACCGGATGACCGCTGGTCAGGCGAGGAGTGGGCCCAGATCCAGCGCGGGTTCCGACCGAACAGTCAGGACGACTACTGGCTGGTCTTGGTCGAGGGCGACTGGCTGTACGTGTACCGGACTCTCAGCGGGAACGGCATATACCGGGCTCGCTTCGAACAGACCGACGGCCAGTGGCGAATTGCCGAGGCATTGATCGAGGCCAACACGGCGCGCTTTCATCGCCGGGGAGATCAGGAAGACAGCCGGAATTTGGCTCTGATCATCCGCAATCTTCTGCTTAGCGGGCCAGTGGCGTCTTGAAGCGCCTTCGGTAACACTTGCCGGTCCGCTCAGCCGGGCGGGTAACGCCGGCGCCAGGCCTCGTCGACCGGGTCGCCTGCCTTTGCCGCCGTCCATTCGGCCCAGGCGTCGTTGACCAGTTTCTCGGCGATTTCTCGCACGTCGATGGCGCGCAACCACTGCTCGGGCAAAGCGGCCATACCCCAGGCCGCGCCGAGCAGGTTGCCGGCAATAGCGGCCGTCGAGTCGCTGTCCCCTGAGTGCGAGGCAGCCAACAGAATGGCCTCGGCAGGAGTTGACCACTCCGGGCCCTGGTCCGCGGCCGTCAGCGCACACGCCACGGCAATGGCCAGCGCTTCTTCACCGACCCAGCCGGCGCCCAGCATTTCCAGGTCTTCGGGCCTCATATGCCGCCGCAGGCCGGCCACGCCGACGGCGCGGGCGAGCGCCTCGGCCGTCTCCCCAGCACCTCGACGGCGGTGGAGCAAGCCACGGGCCGCCTTTACCGCCTCCGGGAGAGCGGTCCCCCGCGCCTCGATGCACACCGTTGCAGCCAGGACACCCGCCGGGTACCAGCCCGAAGGGTGGCCGTGGGTCAAGGCGGCCGACGCGCACCCCAGCTCGAACGCCCGCTCAGGGTCCTCGGCCATCAGCCCACACGGGGCCGCCCGCATTACCCCTCCGCACCCCTTGGAGTTGTTGAGAGGATCTCCAGCGGCTCCCGCCCGCCCGGACCGCAAGGCGCTGAGGCAGGTCACGCCCGGTGCCCGCTGGTGGTGCAGCACCTTCTTGCCCACCAGCCAACCGCCATCGCCGGCGGCCGAACCCAGCCCGTCCTGGGTGGCGAGCCAGCGTAGGTACGCTCGGTGGAGGGCCTGCACCGGGTCGGCGGGCTGACCCGACCTTGCTGCCACTGATGCCCGGATCAGACCCTCCAGGGTGAAGAGCGTCATCTGGGTGTCATCGGTTACCGCGCCGGCTCCCGCGGGCCACGTGGTCAAGCGGTCGGTGCCCTCCTGGCGCCGGATAGACGCCAACGAATCGAACTCCACTGGCGCCCCCAGAGCGTCACCAACAGCTCCGCCGAGAACGCAGCCGAGCCACCGGTCGTTGGCGTTGGTCACGGTTACAACGGGCAATTCTAACCACGGTTGCCACTTCATCTTGTTCGCCTCTGGCTCTCGTAGTTCGCGCCGTCCCTCCCGGTTCGGGCCGGGTCGGCTTAGCTGTAAACACCTCGCAGGTGCGGCGGAACAAGGGTTATGGCCACCTTCGCGTCGGTAAAACATCCCGCTGGGCAACGGTTTTTGCACACAACGGGGCGACCTAACGGAAGGCTTGTAAAAAACCCCCCATAATGACGCCGATCCAAAGGCGTCAACGGCTGAGAGGTCGTCTGGCTTTGGCCGCCTTCTCCCCTTTCGGTGCAGGGACGGTTCTCTTCGTGTTCCAATGTCTCTTTTTCACGGTTTGGGCAGGCCGAAATGGGCCAGTGGACAGCTAGCTCGGCCAGTTCTGGGGGCCACCACCGTCTTTGGGTGCCAAAACCTAACTGTAACGACGGGCCCGGCACC
>DATJUH010000273.1:0-39409 GCA_035502515.1 Acidimicrobiales bacterium | reverse complement strand
TTGATCGCCCGCTCTTTGATCAGCCCGTCGATCGTTGGCCGCCGGTGGACCGGTCATATCTGCACCATTGCACACGATTGTGCAATTAGCAACGGGATGGGGTATCGCTCTTCTCATCCTTGACAATGGCGGCGAAAGGGTAGGAGACTGCATTGATGCAATCGTTTGTTGGCAGAGCGAAGCCCCGCCCTGAGGCGGACAGCACTGCCAATGCTCTCGGGTGGGTCGGTGCCGGCCGAATGGGGGCCGCCATGATCGAGCGACTGCTCGAGGCCGGCCACTCTGTGATCGTGTACAACCGGACGTCGTCCAAGGTTTCGCCCCTGATGGCCGCCGGAGCCGTGCGGGCCCGGTCGATTTCGGACCTGGCCGGCCGGAAGGTGGTGTTCATATCGGTTTCTTCCTCCGACGACCTCCTGGCCGTGACGGTCGGCAAAGACGGGCTCCTCGCATTGGAGAAGCCACCCGAGGTAATCGTCGACGTGTCCACTGTCTCTGCGGAGGCTTCGGCCATCGTGCGGGAGAAGGCGGCCGAGTCCGGGACGGCGGTCGTGGCCGCGCCGGCGAGCGGCAACCCGGGTGCGGTCAGGGCCGGGCGGGCCACGTTCGCCGTTTCGGGCCCTATCAGTGCTTGCGAGCGCGTTGTACCCGCTCTCATGGCCATCGGCGCCAACGCCACCTACTGCGGTGAGGGAGAAGCCGCCCGTCTCGTCAAGCTGTGCCACAACTTGTTCCTGGCGTCTGTGATCCAGTCGCTGGTCGAGGTGGCACTACTGGCCGAAAAAGGTGGGGTGGACAGGGCCAGCTTCCTGTCCTTCTTGAACGGCAGCGTGCTTGGCTCGACGTTCACGGGGTACAAGACCCCGGCTCTCGTCAACCTCGACTTTCACCCGACGTTCACGTCCAGGCTGCTACGAAAAGACGTGGAGCTGGGCCTGGCCGCCGCCCGCGACCTCGAGGTACCGATGCCAGTGGCCGCGCTGGTGGGCCAGATCGTGGTGCGACTTGTGGGTGAGGGCTACGGGGAGCAGGATTTTGCTGCGCTGATAGCAATGCAGGCGAAGGCCGCTGGTGTCGACCTGGAGAAACGTTCGGCACTTACGGCGGCGAAGCCGCCACAAACTGTGGCCGCCCGAGGTCAAATTACGGTTCCGGCACCGGAGGATGCCAGAAAAGGGGGTAACTAAATGAGGACGTCGCTCGCGAAGAGACGAACCGGGGGACGAGACGTGATGCGCAGGAAGAGGCGGCGCCGGCTGGCCGCTCTCGCCGGCGGGCTGCCAATGACGGCGTTGTCAGTCACAGCGTTGTCGATCGGCGCCGTCGCTCCCAATGCGGCGGCGGCCGGCAACGGAGTACCGTCGAGCGGCCCGATCGTGATCGGCGCCTCGCTCTCCCTCTCGGGCGACTTCTCGGCCGATGGCCAGGCCTTCGACCGCGGGTACAAGCTCTGGGCCGCCTACCAGAACTCCCACGGCGGCCTGCTCGGGCACAAGGTGCAACTCGACATCCTCTCCGACGGCAGCGACCCCACACAGGTCGCCACCAATTACCAGACACTTATCAACGTAAAGCACGTCAACCTGATCTTTGGCCCGTTCTCGACGTTGCTTACGGTGCCCGCAGCCAAGGTGACCAACCGGTATGGCTACGCCATGATCGAGGGCGCCGGAGGAGGGCCCGAGGCGTTCGCGTCGGGGTTGCACTCCCTGTTCGACGTCAGCGCCCCGGTGGCCAACTCGCTGGTGCCATTTGCGAATTGGATCGCTTCTCTACCCAAGTCCGAGCGCCCCAAAACGGCCGCCTACCCCACCAGTAACGACCCCTTTACGGAGCCGCAACTCCCGGTGGCCGAGCACATCCTTGAAAAAGCCGGGGTGAAGACGGTGTACTTCAAGGTCTTCCCCGACGAGGTGACCGACTACACGCCTATCGCAGACGCGGTGGCCGCCTCGGGCGCTCAGGTCGTCCTCCTCGGTTCGGTGGACGTGCCCACCGTTTCTGCGTTTATCCACGCCTTCGCCCAGCAGCACTACAACCCGATGGCGTTCGTGGCCACGGCCGGCCCGGACCAGGGGGCGGCGTTCGTGTCCGCAGTGGGGTCAGGCAACACCAATGGAGTGATGGTACCTGATGCCTGGTACGGGGGCTCGAGCAATGCCCTCTCGAAAGCCATGGTGGCGTCCTACATGAAGCAGTACGGGGGCACTCCGTCGGACATCAACGCGGACGTGGCCGAAGCGTTCTCCGTGGGTGAAGTCACGGCCCAGGCGGTGGCGGCTACGAAGAGCCTCGAGGGGTCGAAGATCATCAGCTACCTTCACAGCAACGTGAGCCTGCAGAGCGTCCAGGGCCCTGTCCACTTCAACAGCCTGGGCGAAAACGTATCGGCCACGATCTTCGTCTTCCAATGGGTCCATGGGACCTTCGAGCAGGTGCTCCCCCTGGGCGACCCCGGATCGGCCAAGGTCCAGTTCCCGAAGGCAGCCTGGGGAGGCTGAACCCCGTTGGGCACACTTGTGCTCCAGGCCGCCATCAGCGGGGTCCTTACCGGCGGGGTCTATGCGCTGATGGCGGCCGGGCTTACGCTCATATTCGGGGTCATGGACATAATCAACGTCGCCCAGGGGATCCTGGTCGTGCTCGGTGCCTACCTGAGCTATGTCCTCTCCGTGGATTTGGGGGTCGACCTGTTCCTCGGCCTGCTGGTGACCATCCCGGCGATGTTCGTGATGGGAGTCCTCATCCAGTGGGTGTTCATCAGTCGCCTGGGTGAGCGGGAGCGGACGGCGATGTCGATCTTGGCCACTTACTCGGTGGCCATCATCATCGAAGGCGTCCTGGGCCTCATTTTCGGTGAAGACTATGTGCAGTTGAACGCCTGGTACGTCAACAAGTCGTTCTATGTCTTTGGTTTCTACCTGCCGTACATCTATGTGTTCGGGTTCCTGCTGGCCGTCGGGTTGATGGCGGCCTTGTACTTGATGCTTTACCGCACCCACTTCGGCACCAGCGTACGCGCCACCATGCAGGACCGCCGGGCCGCGCAGCTGGTCGGGATCGAGGTCGACCGCGTGGCTGCCTTCACGTTCGGGATAGGGGTTTCGGTCACGGCGGCGGGCGGCATGGTGTTCGGGGCCACTAACGCCTTCAACCCGAACACCGGGTACGACCTCATCTCCCGGCTGTTGGCCATCGTCATACTGGGCGGCCTGGGCAGCATCGGTGGTGCACTCGCGGCCGCCGTCGTAGTGCTCGTGGCCGAAGATATCGTGTCCGTCGTTTGGTCGCCCACGTGGGCGCCGTTCGTGTTCTTCGCCATGCTCATCATCGTGTTGTCCGTCAAGCCGTCAGGGTTCTTCGGCCGGGCGGCCGCACGGGCACAGTGATACCCGCGGTGACGCGTGCCGGTACGGCGAAGCTGGCCGGCGTCGTGGTGGCGCTGGCTGCGCTGGTCGTTTTCCCGCTCGTGTTCACGAACCCGAGCGTCACCACCATTGCCGTCTTCACCCTCCTGTTCATGGCCTCTGCCACCGCCTGGAACGCCTTTTCCGGTTACAGCGGCTACATTTCCCTCGGGCATGCCGCTTTTTTCGGCACCGGCGCCTACATCCTCGCGATTATGGCCGTCCGGCTCGGCATCCCGGCCGGTTTGTCAATGTTCGCCCTGGTGCCCGTGGCCGGCATGGGGGCTGCGGTCGTCGCTGTCCCGTTCGGCCTGATCGCGCTGCGGACGAGACGGCACACCTTCGTGGTTATCACTATCGCCGTCTTTTTCACGTTCCAGCTCCTGGCCTTCAACTTGAGCATCACGGATGGGTCGTCGGGCATCCAGGTGCCCAGCCCCAACTGGACGGCGGCGACCTATAACAACCCCTACTACTACGTCAGCCTGGGGATCGTCATTTTCGCCACGCTGGTGTCGTGGGCGCTCAGGCGCTCCGTGTTCGGCCTGCAGTTGCTGGCCATCCGCGATGACGAAGACCGGGCGCGTGGGCTCGGCGTCCCTGTCGGGCGGGTCAAGCTCATTGCGTTTGTCCTGTCAGCGGTGCCGGTCGGCATGTGCGGCGCCGTGTACGCCTACTTCCTGGGCCAGATTTTCCCTCAGTTCGCCTTCAACCCCCTCTTCGACCTGTCTGTAGCGCTAATGGCCCTCTTCGGTGGTATCGGTACATTGACCGGGCCGCTGCTGGGGGCACTGGTGCTGGAGTCGTTGCAGCAGTACTTCGCCATCCAGTTCACCAACGATGACCTGTACCTCGTGCTGTACGGGGCGCTTTTCCTGCTCGTACTCCTGTGGATGCCACGAGGCGTTATCCCTACGGCCGGCGATCTGCTCCGGCGATTGAAGGCGCGCCGGGCGGTCGGGGCGGCGGCCGGCCGGGCCGCTCTCCGACCGTCCGGCAGTCCGCACTTGGACCAGCCGGCTCCCTCCACCGCCGTCCCGGGTGGGGGGCTGGTCGCGTCCGGGCCCGACCCTCGAAGCTAAAGGTTTGACTGTGGGCCTGCTCGAAGTGGAAGGAGTCAAAAAGCGCTACGGCGGCATACAGGCGCTGGATGGTTGCCACCTCTCCGTCGGCCGGGGCGAGATTGCCGGCCTGATCGGGCCGAACGGGTCGGGGAAGACGACGCTGTTCAACGTCATCACCGGGTACGAGAAAGTACGCCAAGGTACAGTCCACCTTGACGGCGACGAGATCACGAACCTCTTGCCCGACAAGATTTTCAACCGCGGAGTAGGCCGGACGTTTCAGCTGACCCGGGTGTTCGGACGCCTGAGCGTAATGGAAAACATGCTCGTGGCCAGCCAGCACCGGCGTTCGTGGTGGGCTACTTCATGGCACAGAGCCGGTTCGCACGGCGAACGCCGGCGCGCCGACGGACTGCTCGAGTTCGTCGGCATCGCCCGCCACGCCGAAGAGCGAGCGGAAAACCTCTCTTATGGCCAACGCAAACTGCTCGAACTGGCCTACGTCCTCATGTCCGACCCGGAGGTCGTGCTCCTCGACGAACCGGCCGGCGGCGTAAACCCGACCCTGCTCAATGTCATCTCCGACCATATAAGGGCATTGAACGAGCAAGGGCGGACCTTTCTCGTAGTGGAGCACAATATGGAGTTCGTGATGGGCCTCTGCCACCGGGTGGCCGTCATGGACCACGGGAGCATTGTCGTGTCGGGCCGGCCGGAACAAGTCCGCAACGACCCCAGGGTGCTGGACGCCTACCTGGGCACGGCCGATGACGAGGACGACGATGAGGGCGATGGCTTCCCTGGTTGAGCCGTCACCGGCAAAGGGGGCCGGTGCCGAAGCCCGGGAGCCGGCCTTGTTGGTGGTGGAAGGCGTCGTGGCCGGCTACGGCGGGGGCGACGTGCTCAGAGGCATCGACCTCGCCGTCCCGAAGGGGTCGATCACCTGCATCGTCGGGCCGAATGGGGCCGGCAAATCGACGCTCTTGGCTACCATTTCGGGGATGTTGAAGCCGCGCCAAGGAAAAATCGTGTTCAATGGCCGGGATATGGTGGGGTGTTCTCCCAGGGAAATTCTGTCGGCCGGCGTGGTGCTCGTGCCCCAGAACCACAGCCTGTTTCGTACTATGACCGTTCGCGAGAACGTCGTCCTGGGCGCTTTCACCCTCCGGGACAAGGCCCTTGTCCGGGAACGCTTGAGAGCGGTGGAAGAACTTTTCCCCATCGTCGCCGAGCGGGCGGGCGAAAAAGCAGGCAGTCTGTCCGGTGGCCAGCAACGGTTGGTCGAGTTCGCCCGGAGCCTCATGTTGGGCCCGCGCCTGGTCGTGCTCGACGAACCCTCGATGGGCCTCGACCCCAGGACGGCGAAGGCGGTCTTCCGGACCGTGCGCCAAATGAACGCTTCCGGCCTTACCATTTTGCTGGTCGAGCAGAACGCCAGGGCCGGCCTTCGGCTGAGCTCTCAGGGCATAGTGCTGGAGAACGGCCGGGTCCGGTTGCAAGGTTCGGGCCGTGAGGTCCTGACGCACCCGGAAATCGGGGCGCTGTACCTTGGTGGCGCGGTGGCGCAGAATTAGGCCTGACGAAGGACCCGCCGGAACGCCTCGAGATAGCGGTCGTCCCCCTGCATTTCGCGGGCCAGCCAGTACTCAGCGCCCCAAAACAAGTACGACCACAGCCGGACCGGTTGCCGCTGGTCGCTTTGCCACCGCATGCACTGGTTGTAGTTGGTTATCAGATGCTCGGGAAGGCAGCTGGACATGGCTCGGCCCGGTGGGTTGGGCGGGGTAGTCACGGTTTCCCAGGGCTCGGCCTGACCCTCGGCCACCATCACCCGTCGCGGGGGCCGGCCCTCGTCGTCCCCCGGGCTGCTTCCCATCCAACCAGAAAGCCGTCTTTTCCAACCCTGGTGCCAGGGCATGGTGCTGCCGTCCAGGTACAGCGCGCGTGTACCGGCGGTGACCAGGCCGTGCCGGGGGTAGAAATCGATACCCACAATGTCTGCCCGCTGGAGGGCGCCGGCCAGCGAATCGCCCTGATGGCGAGTGCGCCAGCTTTGGCTCAGACGCACGGGCAGCGACGTGGGCAGAAAACCGTTCATCAAGATCGGCCTGTGGGGATCGGCGGCTCGTACCGCTTCGAGCTCGGCGTCGACAAACGAGGCCGAGAGCCGCCACGAGTGCTCGAGGCCGAGAGGGTCAAATGCCTCGTGCTCTACTTGCCAGGCCACTACGGCGGGATGGCCCCGGTAGCGTTCCACCACTTTCGTGGTGAACCCGACCGCTGCGGCGAGGAGCTCGGGGTGCGAAACGGCAGTGACCAATGAGCCTTCACGGATCCGGCGCCCAGCCTGATGGGCGGGTACAAAGTATTCCGGGTACCCGAACGCTTTGACCGCGCCGGTACAGATTATGACCGACTTGCCGGCCTTTCCGGCCGCCTCAACCTGCCAGTCCAGCTCGCTCGGGTCGAAGCAGCCACGCCCTGGTTCGAAACGGTCCCAGTAGGCCGCCAGGCGTATGACGTCGAACGGGAACGCCAGCAACCTGGTCAAGGCTGCGCCAGGTTCGAAATGAAATGCTTCGGCTTGCCGAGGGCGAAAGCTGATCCCCAACCGCGTCGTCCCCCGGGCAACGATGGGGATTTCTTGCCAGCGGTCCGTCAGCGGGCGCTGCATCGGCCTCACCCGAGCTTCGGCGCCCAGCGCCAGGC
Organism: Acidimicrobiales bacterium; assembly: GCA_035502515.1. GTDB lineage: Bacteria > Actinomycetota > Acidimicrobiia > Acidimicrobiales > Palsa-688 > Fen-671. The sequence continues at coordinate 32,229 of DATJUH010000273.1, read as the reverse complement.
CAACCCCGGCCGCCACACTGGTCGCCACACTGGCCGCCACTGCGCCGGCCCGGCCCGTCCTCACGCCGGCACAACCTCGTCCTCTATGGCGTCGCTTTGGCCGGCTACCGGAAGGACCAGCGCGGCCAAAAGCGACGCCACTTCGCCCGCTGCCCCCGGCCGGCCGAGGCGAGCCGAGCCCCGGCGCATCGAGGTCAGTGCGTTCGGGTCGTGGCGGAGCCGCTCCACCTCGCGGACCAGGTCCCGCGCTTTGGGCGCGTACCGGGCCGCCCCTGCGGCCACCGCCAGCTCTGTATTTCCTTCCTCCTGGCCGGGAAGGTGGGATGTGATCAAGATGGCGGCGCCGGCGCAGGTTGCTTCGGCGAGGATGCCGGGGCCGGCCCTGGTGACGACCACGTCAGCGCCGCGCAGCCAATCGGCCATGTTCCTGACGAAACCCAACGTGGTCAGCCGAGTAGTTCCGGCCCCCACCCGAAGGCGGCGGAGCTTGCCCACTAGACGCCGGTTGTGCCCACAGATGGCCACTAATTCCAGATCTTCAAGACCACTGCCGGCCAGGGCGCGGACCTGCCGGGCAATGTGGCCCGTACCCTCGGCCCCACCGGTAACGACGACCACAAACGTTTTTTCTCCGAGGCCGAGCGCCCGCCGAAGGCCGGCCCGGTCCTGGCCGGCGAGCGGCCCTGAAGCGAGCTCGGTGGCCACAGGTAGACCGGTCTCGAAAACGCGCTCGGAGGCCATGCCGTCGAGCCGCAAGGCCATGGCCGCCGGAGCAGAAGGGGCGGTGACGCAGTCCACCTCACCGCTGTGCCAGGCGTGATGGACCGTGACGAGGTCGGTCACCACGGTTACGACGGCCGGTAGGCTTTGCGATCTTCGCGTTGCTTTTACCGCCGGTTCGTTGGTAAGTGCGTGAAAGGACACGACTATCGCCGGGTGCAAGTCGTCTATGGCCGCTCTGATGAAGCGGTCGCTGCGAGAGAAAAAGGCCCACTGCAGGCCGCGCATGGTGGCGGCCGAGTCCGAGGCGCGATAGAGCACGCCCCAGGCGGACGGGGCGCGCCGGGTGATAGGCCCGTACATCTGGGTCAGCCGACGCACAACCCAGGGTGAGCCGGGCCCGGTCAACGGGTCGCATAACACAGGGGCGAACCGGCCCGGGTAATCGCGCTCGAGGGCGTCACTCACAGCCAACGCCGCGCTGCGATGGCCGCCCCCAGTGGCGGGGGCCAGGAAGAGAAGGGGCACCCGCCCACATGGGCCGGGCTCGAAGCGGCGGCCCCAAAGGTTGGCTCTGGTGGCGACTATCACCGGTGCCGCTCCCGGTAATTGAAGACCACGGCTCCGTTCACGACAAATACAGCGAACATTGCTGCCATTATCACGATGGCCCACTGCGGGCTGAGCGAGACGGCGGCCCCGTAGGCCGGTTTTCCCTGGTAAAAAACGGACCGGGTCAAATCCACCCCATAGGTGAGAGGCATGGCCCAGGCAAGGGCCTCGAGGGGTGCCGGCAGGCCATGCACCGGGACCAGCACTCCGCCCAGGACGTACTGAGGGATGATAAGGAACTGAAAAATCTGCATGGCTGAACGCTGATTGGGCAGCGCCGCCATTGTGGCCAAACCGAACGAAGCCCCGAGCAGGCCACAGGCAATGCTCGGCGCGATCAGGACGGCGATCTGGCGGGCGCCGGCGTTGAGGCCGAAGGCGAGGGCGAACACAACGATAAACAGACCCTGCACCAGGGCTACCAGCGTTTCGCCGAAGACCTTGCCGGATACCAGCGTGAGGCGGGAGACGGGGGTCACGAAAAGCTCGCGGGCAAAATCGTTCTCACGGTCCTCGACCACGGAGATCATGCCCGCCGCCGCGGACTGGAACATGGTGGCGGCCAGTACGCCCGTGAAGGCGACCTCGAGCTCGTTCAAGCCCGTGGCCTTTCCGACCGTTGGCTGCAGGACGTAGCCAAGGCCGGCGATCAGCATGACCGGGAACGCCAGGCTCACGGCGAGGCGAAGGGGGTCCCGGGCCAGCTTGGTCAGGTCACGCTGAGCAATGGCGGCCAGGCCGGATAACTCATGCCCCGTGGTCCGAAGTGGCCGCGGCAGGCTCGGGACCGGGTCGGCGACGGGTGGCCGTAACGGCGGGGCCGGCGGCGGCACAGCTGAGGCTTCGGACCTCCGCCGTGGGGGCAGGGACGAGGAGACCCTCATGGCTCGGCCGCCCGGTTTTGGGCTGACTCCAGGAGCCGGACGTAGGCGTCTTCCAGAGATGGCCCGGGCTCGACGAGGCGAGGGGGCGCCGGCCCCTGATGGCGGCTCTTGATCGCCGCGGGGCTGCCCATTTCCACGACCCGGCCGTTGACGATGACGCACACCGTCTCTGCCGGTTCGGCCTCTTCCAGGTAGTGGGTGGTCAGAAAAACCGTGGTCTGGTATTTCTTCCGGGCCTCGGACAGGTAGGACCAAAGGCTTCGGCGGCTCTGGGGGTCGAGGCCAACTGTGGGCTCGTCCAGGAACAGGACTCGCGGGTGGTGCATCAAGGCTCGGACGATCTCGAGCTTGCGCCGCGTCCCCCCCGACAGCGTCCGGACCGGTCGTCCGAGCACGTCGCCGACCCCGAGCACGGCCGCCACCTCGTCGACCTGCCGGCGGTACGGGCGCGGCATCCACCTGAAAAAAGGCCGCCAGGGGTAGAGGCCGTAGAGGACGGCATGGATACGCACGTTCTCCTCGGCGGTGAGGTTGAGGTCGAGCGAAGCTCCCTGGAAGACGATACCGACCCGGTCCCGGACCATTGCTTGCTGGGTGGCCAGGTCCTTCCCGGCAATGAGCACCGAACCCGAGGTCATCACCAGAGTCGTGGTGAGGATGGATACGGTGGTTGTTTTCCCGGCGCCATTCGGGCCCAGGAGGCAGAACAACCCGGCCTCGGGCACGTCGAAGCTCACTCTGTCAACGGCGTTGGTACCGGCGCGCCGGTACCGTTTGACGAGGTCGTGCACCTCGATGACGTTCTGGGCCATGCAGGTGGCTCCCTATGAGCCGCCGGCTGGTGCCGTTGCGCCTTCTGCTCTGGCGTCGGTTTCAATCAACTGACGCCGCGCTAGCTGACGCCGGACCAGCCGGCGCCGAAGTAGTTGGCGATAATGAAGGTCGTGGCCGGTCTGGCGGACGATCCAGACGACAGGGTGAACCAACAGCCGTACCAACCCGGCCGGCACATAGGGTGCCTGGACTTCGGCTTCGAAGTCATGCATGAAAAGGGCCAGGTCGACCAGGCGCGGAAAGGCGCGGACCTCTGCGTACTGGTCCTGGGCCATCGCCGCGGCGACCTCGAACATCTCGACAGTCCCCAACGCCGGTTCGGTCTCGACTGAGATGTGGGCTTCGCTCTGGCCGGCGTTGGCGAAATGGTGCACCCTGCGTGGCGGGATGCGGACCGTGTCGCCGGGGCCGGCTACTACCCGGCGAAAGCCGAGCCGGAAACGCACCCTTCCCGACACCACCCGGAAGATCTCTTCTTGTCCTGGGTGCACGTGGCTGCTGGGCACGCGCCCACCCGGGGCCAAGAACAAGTCCCAGGTAAGGCGGGAGAGGCTCCCGGCCGGGAGGTGCCGGATGACAATCCGCTCTCCACTGACCGGGTTTTCGATGAGCCGTCCCGCCTGCTCCACCGCTCTTGCCGCTTGAACAGCCATGTGACCCATGGTGACGCCTTCACGGCTGTCCGTCGTCTGCAGGCAAGCGGTTTTGGGCCTACCGCGACGGTCGTAGACGAACAGTCAGCCCTGCGCCTGGCGGCGTACGTGCGCACCAGCGGCGCCGCTTCGTCCGTTTGCCCTCCCTCGGCTTGCGGGCGCCTTTCGTTGTTCGGCCCGTTCCGACGTCCGGCTAGGGCCGAGCGTGCTTTCACGACGTTCCAAGCGGTACGGCACGACGACATCGCGGGGCGGAGCCCCGGACTCACCGTTCATGCGTTCTACGAGGTTGGCCACGGCACATTGAGCAATCAGCCGCTTGTCCGGAGCGATCGTGGTGAGGCTGGGCACGGAGAACCGCGCTTCTACGACGTCATCAAACCCGGCCACCGCCACGTCGTCAGGGACGCGGATCCCGGTCTCGTACAGAGCTCTCAGGGCGCCGAAAGCCATGTCGTCGTTGAAGGCGAAGATCGCATCCGGACGAGTTCTTGATTCGAGGAGGCGCCGAGTGGCGTAGAGCCCTTCCTCCCGGTCAAAAACGCTGACCGGGACGAGGAAGTTCCGCCGACGGGGAATCCCGGCCTCGTCCAGCGCCTTGGTGTAGCCGGCCAGGCGCATGTCGGCCGTCTCCGCCGACCCGGACTGGACGACACCAAGGGCGGCGATACGGCGGCGCCCGCGCTCGATGAGATGGTTGACGATCTCCTCTGCGGCGGCCACATTGTCGATGGCAACACGGTCGACTGACCCATCCGAGACGCGCTCTCCCAACAGCACCAGGGGCGTCGCGCTGCGGTGGTTGGCAATATCGGCACCGTCGAGGGCGGAAGGGGAGAGGATCAGCCCGTCGACCAGCTGAGGCCTGATCCCTCCGACCACCTGGATCTCACGTTCGGCAAGGGCTTCGGTCTGGTCCACCAGCAGGGTATAGCCGGCGTCGCCGACGGCCCGCTCGACCAGACCGGCGAGCTCGGCAAAGTACGCGGTCAACGCCGGGACGGCCAAAGCGATGACCCCGGACCGTCCCCCCCGAAGATTCCGGGCCGAAAGGTTGGGCTGGTACCCGAGCTCGTCCAGCGCCCGCTGGACCCGCCTTCTGGTGGCGACAGATACGTGAACATAGCCGCTGACGACGTTCGAGACGGTCTTGACCGACACTCTCGCTCGGGTCGCGACATCGTTAAGCGTTACCGCCACTACCTCTCCTCTTACCGTATCGCCCGCGCGGGCGCGGTCTAACTACTCGAACCTCAGAGCACGGTACGTGCTCGCGTCGACATCCCGCACGCGGAGGCGCCGCGGGGGCCGGATTCCTCTTCCCCTCTGGGCCTGATCGGTGACCCATCAAGTTCTTGACAACGCTCAGCGGGTTCAGATACGCTTTTACAACGTTGTAAATCATACAATGTCGTAAATGCACGCACCTGCGACGACCAGGTAAGGAGGGGGATATACCAGGGGCACCTGTCGTTGAACTCTGTTCTTGATGGCAGGCAGCCCCTCTCTTCCTTCGGAGAGCCTTTACCGAAGGAGGGTGGGCGGCGGGCACTTCCGGTACAACTGTTGTTCGGCACCGGCTGTCGACGACCTGGTAACCGTCGTCAAAAGACGAGGCCGGGCCACGGGAAAAGAGACTCTGTGTGGGGGGAGCATCACGATGAGGCAGATGTCCGATTTCGTTTGTCGCCAACCGGGCCCTTACGCGTGCACCAACGCCACGCCGCGCCCGAGATGACCACAACAGGTCGGGGAGCGCGGCGCCGCCCGTTAGCCCTTGGGGTCGTGGGCTGCGCCCGCATTTTGCCCGCACACCTGAGGGGCATACTCGCGATGCAGGCGGCCGGCTTCGACCTGTTCCGCCTGACCGCTTTGTGCGCACGGCGGGCCGAGGACGCGGCTATGTTCACGCGCCCCGGGGCGGGGCCCTCGCCACGGCCTCCCGCCTCCACCAATGAGTCGGACCCCCTGGGCGCAGACCATGTTTACGTGAGTGATATCCACGGCGACGTGGAGCCGGAAATATTCGAGGACTGGCGCCCCATGTTGCGATCAGATCTGGTCGACGCCGTCTTGGTCCTGACGCCAGTGTCGCTCCATCATCAAGTGGCCCTGGACGCACTTGCCGCCGGCAAGCACGTCCTCGTCGAGAAGCCTTTTGCGATTTCAGTAAAAGCGGGGCAAGCAATTGCCGCAGAGGCGAAGCGCCGGGGCCTCGTGGCCGGCGTAGCCGAGAGCCTTCGGTACGCCCCCAGGACCCGCGCCCTCAAATGGGTGCTGGACGAGGACCTTATTGGGCGTCCGCAACTGTGGCTTTCGGCCGGCATCGGCGGTGAGTGGGCTCCCGACCGCATCGTGGCCCACACTCCCTGGCGGCACCAGAAGCTCGAAGGCGGGGGCGGCCCGGCCATCGACCTTGGCGTCCACCTCATGCACCAGCTCCGTTACCTCATGGGGCCGGTCCAAGAAGTCAGCGCCCTGACCAGCATAATGGAGGACAAACGGGTCGACCCTGGCTCCGGTGCCGAGGTGGCCAACGAGGTCGAGGATGTTTTCCTGGCCCAGCTCCGGTTCGCCAGCGGTGCGGTCGGGAGCGCCGTTGCGGGTTGGGCGGGCCACGGTGAAGGGTCCGGCTTTGGCTCCAACCCGGTGATTTACGGGAGCCTTGGCTGCGTAAAAGGCCACGACGTGTTCAACGATGACGGGTTCCTCGGGACGGCCCACGAGTTGATGGACGACAAGGCGCCGCCCGACGTGCTGGCCCGGTTCTTCCCCGGGAATATGCGCGACCCGTTCGCGCTGGAACTGTTCGACTTCGGTCGCGCCTGCTTGACGAGCGGAGAGATGGAGGCCAGTGCTGACGAAGGCGTCCTGGACCTGGCCATGGCCTATTCGGTGCTCGAGTCCTCCTGTCGCGATGCGCCGGTGACCGTCGGCGACGTGCTGAGCGGGGCCGTCGATAATTACCAGGCCGAGATCAATGCCCACTACCAGCTATAACTTCCGCCGGGACGGGCGCGGCCCGCCGGGATAGTCCGCCACCCCGCAAACTATCACGCCGACCAAAGAAAGGACGTTTCAGCAGCATGGACCCGAACTCTAAAGATATTGACATTAAAGACTTCACCCGCTGGCAACTGAGCAGGCGCTCGTTGCTCATGGGGGCGGGCGCCGCCGGCGCTGCTCTGTTGGGCCGTAAAGCGCTCGGGCCACTGGCTAACCTCGTCGGCCACGACGAGCCCGAGCGCGTAATGATCGGCAACCGCGTCCTCTTCAGGGACGCCACCGCGACGAAGTCCAACTTCTTGAGCCTGGCGCCCACGCCTCGCAACCAGACGGTGATCATCGACCAGGGCGTCTTCAGCGTGTACGACAGTTTCAACCCGCTCATCCCCAACGGCGAGCAGTACCAGGCCGGCGTCACCCAGTTGGCCAAGGAGTTCCTGTTCTACCTCAACATGGCCACCGGCAAGCTGGAGGCCTGGCAGGGAGAGAGCTGGTCGTACAATGCCAGCTTCACCGAGTGCACCCTCAAGATAAAACCCAACATAACGTGGAGCGACGGCAAACCGTTCACGTCCTCGGACATCGCCTTCACGACCGAGCTCATGAAGAAAAATGCTTCCGTCATCGGTGGTTCGGGCAACGCCACGTGGACGCCGGGCGTGGCTTCCGTCGAAACTCCCGACGCTACGACAGCAGTGTTCAAGTTGACCAGCCGCAATACCAGGTTCCATTACAACTTCATCTGCCAGATCATTTCCGCCCAGCTGCTGGTGTTGCCGGAGCACGTCTGGTCGGGCCAGGACATCACGACCTTCAAGTTCGACCCACCGATCTACACCGGGCCCTACACGCTGCAAAAGACGATCCAGGACCTCGGCCTTTTCATATGGGAGAAGTCGCCGAACTACTGGAACAAGGCGGTCATGAACCCTGCCCCGCCTTATGTCGTATTCCGCAACGCGCCCACCGATGCCGACCAGGAGAACGAGGAGTACAAGGAGGGCCTCATAGACGGCCTGCAATCGTCGACCGGCTACGAGTATGCAACCATCCTGCAGGACGGCGGGGACAAGAACGTCGTCATATGCAACTTCCTGGACTCCGACCAACGCTGCATCTTGGTCAACGACGACCCCTCGCGGGGCGCCCTGGCCGACCCGAAGTTCCGTTATGCCATCTCCATGCTGCTCAACCGGCCCAAGATAATCGCCAACGTATGGCCGGTGCCCACCGTGACCGACGTCTACCCGTGGCCCAACTACCCCAACCTGAAACCCTGGGAAAACAGCCAGATTGCGGATAAGTTCGCCCAGTACCGTGAGTACAACCCGACCGCCGCGGGCAAGCTGCTGGACGAGCTCGGGATCAAGAAGGGCTCGGGGGGTAAGCGTTACTACCGGGGTAAGCCGCTGACGCTGGAGATCATCACGCCCACGTTGCCGGGCGACCCGGAGTACATCGTCGGGCAGCTGCTGGTGGAGGAGCTGCAGCAGCTCGGCATATCCTCCAGCCTGAAGGCACAGACCTCGGCCGTGTACTCGGAAGCCTGGGAGTCGGGGAACTACGACCTCCGCTCGGAGTGGTTCGGAGGCACCATCCTCGACCCCTGGCAGGGTTACTACCTGTTCGGCAGTCAGGACTACAAGCCCATCGGCCAACTCGAGCTCAACTGGCCCGCATCCCGCCTCGTTGAGCCGGCCTTCGCCGCGACTATCAAGAAGCTGGCCAATGAGGACCCCACTGCGGCCAGCTCGATGCCGACCTTCAACGAGGCCCTCACTCAGTTCTATACGTACCTGCCCGCCATCCCGTACATACAGACCGTCTACTCGCACATCACCAGCAGCCAGTACTGGACGGGCTGGCCCACCGACCAGGACCTGTACCAGATACCGAGCAACTGGTGGGGCCAGTACCTCTTCGTCATCGGCAGGCTGAAGCCCGTTACCTCCTGACGAGGCGAGAGTGTCGTTCCACAGCGTTCAAGTAGACGCGGCCCCGGACCTGGGGGCCCCGGAAGATCCGGAACTCGGCCCTCAGGTCCTGGAGCAGAAGGGCGTGCGGGGGTACTTCGCCCGTCACTCGATGACGGCATACGTCACCCGGCGGTTTGCCCTGTACGTGTTCACGTTATGGGCCGCCATCTCGGCCACGTTCATCTTCTTCCGCCTCATCCCGGGCGACCCGATCAGTGCCTACATCCAGAACCTGAGGTCGCAGTACGCCGAAAATGCCAGCGCCAGCGCGGCAGTGATCAATCACTACAAGGCCGTCTTCGGCCTCGATGGCGGCTTATTGTCGCAGTACGGCCACTTCATAAGCCAGCTGGTCCTCCACCGGAACTTCGGCCCATCGCTGCTCGAATACCCCACACCCGCCCAGGACGTGGTCGCCCACGCCCTGCCCTGGACCATCGGTCTGCTGTTCACCTCGGCCATAATTGCCTGGGTAATAGGGACACTCTTGGGCGCCTTTGCCGGCTGGCGGCGGAACAGCAAAATATCGGAGGCGGCCACATGGTTCTCGGTGGGGATGGCCCCCGTCCCCTTTTATTTCATCGCGCTGGTGATGGTGTTCTTGCTGGCTTATAAGCTCACTATATTCCCCGCTAGCGAACCGTTCTCGGCCAATGTTCACCAGGGCTTCAACCTGCCCTTCATCGGGAGCGTCCTCGACCACGCCATCCTCCCGGCCTTTTCCATCGTCTTCGTTACCGCCCTGGCGGCTCTGCTCGGTATGCGCCAACAAATGGTCAGCGTCCTGGGGGAGGACTACTTGACGTTCGCCCAGGCCAAGGGCTTAACACCCAGGCGGATCCTGACCCGCTACGCTATGGCGAACTGCTATCTGCCGCAGGTCACCGCGCTGGCCATCTCGTTCGGGGCCATCTTCGCCGGCAATGTGCTGATCGAAGAGCTGTTCCAATACCCTGGCGTCGGCTACACCCTCGTCAAAGCCATCGGGGTCCTGGACCTCAACACGGTCATGTGTGTGAGTGTCCTGGCCATCTTCGGCGTCCTGACCGCCGTTTTCATTCTCGATCTCCTTATGCCGCTGCTCGACCCCCGCATCAAGTACACCCGATGACGAGCAGCCGATGAGCACCATCCGCAAGTCTCTGGCGGCCCTTCGTAGCCGGAAAAAACTTTCAGTGGGCCTGGCCGTCCTCCTCTTCGTCATCCTGGTCGGCGTCTTCAGCGGCCAGATATGCGATTTGATCGGGCACGGGCAAAACCCGATATCGGTGGGGTTCGGGCCCCGTTTCGCCCATTCCAGCTGGGCCAACCCGCTCGGGACCGACGAGTATGGCCGTGACATCCTTGCCCTCACTGTCACCGGGCTATGGACGTCGCTCAAGGTCGGCTTCTACGCCGGTGTCCTGTCGACGCTCATAGGTGTGACAATCGCGTTTTTTGCCGCCTACATCGGGGGTTTTATGGACTCCACCCTGCGGACCGTGACGGACACCTTCCTTGTCGTGCCGGCTCTCCCCTTGCTGATTGCTTTTACGGGGTTCACCAAAAACGTCACCCTGGTCGACATCGCCATTATCCTGGCCGTGTTCAGCTGGGCGGGCGCCGCCCGAACGATACGCTCCCAGGTGCTGAGCCTCCGGACCCGGGGCTACGTCGACCTGGCCAAGGTGACGAAGCTCAATGCGTTCGAGATCATCTTCGAGGAGCTGGTACCCAACATGCTCCCCTACATAGCGCTGGGGCTGGCGCTTTCGGTCGTCGGCGCCATTTTCGGGCTCATCGCGCTGGAGATCATCGGCCTGGGACCGACTAACCTCATCGACCTGGGCCTGCTCATCAACTCGGCCATCTCGAGCGGCGCGTTGACCTTGGGGGCCTGGCCGCTGTTCGTCGGCCCGATCGTAGCCATCGTGCTGTTGTTCGGGTCCCTCAACCTCATCATCATCGGTCTCGACGAGGTCTTCAACCCCAGGCTGCGCGTAGTGGCGGGCGTCTGAGGTGACGCCCATCCTCGAGGTCGCCGACCTGACTGTCCGCTACCGGACGGTAAACGGCGACTCGACTGCGGTCGACGGCGTTGACCTGACCGTGCACCGAGGAGAGATCCTCGGTATTGCCGGAGAGTCGGGTTGCGGCAAGACCACGCTGGCATCGAGCATCCTGCGGCTACTACGGCCTCCGGGGTACGTGGCCGCCGGTTCAGCCAGGTTCTTTGCCACTCCCGGCGAGCCGATCGACCTTCTGAGCGCCGACGAACGCCGCCTGCGGGCCGTTCGCTGGAGCCATCTGGCGTACCTGCCGCAGGGGTCGATGAACTCACTGAACCCCGTAATGAAGGTGAAGGACCAGTTCCTCGACGTAATGCAACTGCACATGACGGGGCTCGACCAAAAGGAAATAGAAAGTAAGGTACCTGAGTTGCTGGGGCAGGTCGGTCTCGACCCGTCGGTAGGGCGGATGTACGCTCACGAGCTGTCGGGTGGGATGAAGCAGCGGGTCATCATGGCCCTGGCCATATCGCTGCAGCCGGACCTCTTGATCGCCGATGAGCCCACCACGGCTCTGGACGTAACCATTCAGCGGGTCGTGATCCAGAACCTGGCTGAACTGCGTGAAAGGTTCGGGCTGGCGATGGTCGTGATCACTCACGACATGGGGGTGCACGCACAGCTCGTCGACCGCGTGGCCATGATGTACCAGGGAAAAGTCGTCGAGGTGGGCGACGTACACCAAATGTTCAAGGCGCCCCATCACGACTACACCACGCAGTTGATCCAGTCCATCCCCACCCTGGAGGTCGGCCAGGGCCGGAGACGGACCGCCGGGGCACCGGCGCCTCCGGGGAGTGCCGAACCGCTCGGACCGGAGCCGCTCGGGCCGGAGCCGCTCGAGAAAGTCAAATTGATCGGCCTCGATAGAGTGATGCAGGTCTTCCCTGGACGGGCGGGCACAAAGGTCCGCGCTGTCAACAACGTTTCGTTCGAACTGCGGTCCGAGCCGGCCGAGATCGTGAGCCTGGTGGGGGCCAGCGGCAGTGGCAAAAGTACGGTGGCGCGGATCCTGTTGGGACTGCAAAAACCGACGATGGGCCGGGCCACCTACATGGGAAAGGACATATCGAAGCTCTCCCGGGCCGAGTACCGGGCCTTCCGCGCCGATGTGCAACCGGTCTTCCAGGACCCCTACTCCATCTTCAACCCTATTTACAAGGTCGACCGCGTCTTTTGGAAGGCCATCAAAAAGTTCAGGCTGGCCCGGAAGAAATCCGATGGTATCGAGATAATCCGAGCCTCGCTGGAGGCGGTCAAGCTCGACCCTGGCCACGTGCTCGGCCGGTACCCCCATCAGTTGAGCGGGGGCCAGAGGCAGCGTTTGATGCTGGCCCGGGTCCACATGCTGCGACCTGCTTTCATAATCGCCGACGAACCGGTCTCGATGCTGGATGCGCACATTCGGCGGGCTTTCCTCGAAGTAATCGGCGATTTCCGCGAGCGCTACCACATGACGACGCTCTTCATCACCCACGACCTCTCGACGGTCGCTTATCTGGGCGGCGAGATGATGACGATGTACCACGGCCAGATAGTCGAGAAGGGCCCGGTGGAGAAGCTGTTGTCAGATCCGGAGCATGACTACACCAAACTCCTGGTGGCATCGGTCCCGGTCGCCGACCCGGACAGGCGGTGGCGGGACCGCGTCGAGCTCATCAACGGGAGGCCGAGGCTGGTGGCAAGCACTGACGACGGGCCGGTAGCCACGAATCCCGGCTCGACTGGCCCAACCAACGGTAAAGAAGCAACCAGCCCGCCGGAGACCACGTCGCCAGGGATGGCGGGTTCGACCGAAATCCCATCGGTCCGGCTACCCGAGTAGGCCGCGGTTGTGGTAGAAATGAGAGCAAGCAAACGATTTATCTAGTTGAACGGACCTAAAACGTAAGGGGACGGCGCCATGACGGATCGAAGGCTTGGGCTCGGAGTGATCGGCGCAGGAGGGATCGCCCGTTTCGCTCACCTGCCCAACTACGCCAGGAACCCGAGGGTGAAGCTGGTGGCGGTGTGTGATATCGACGCGGCGAAGGCACGCCAGGCGGGCGAGGATTTCGGGGTGGCGAACGTCTATGACAACTACGAGGACCTCATCGGTCACCCGGAGGTCGAAGCGGTCAGTGTGGCCACTCCGCCGAGCGCTCACGCTGAGCCGGTGATCGCGGCTGCACGAGCAGGCAAGCACGTCCTGTGCGAGAAACCGATCGCGCCGGTGCTGGAGGACGCAGACGCAATGGTCGAGGCGGCCGACCAGGCGGGTGTCAAGTTTGCCATGGGTTATCAGCACCGTTTCAGTACTGAGCTGCCCCTGGTCAAACGGATAATCGAAGAGGGCGCTCTCGGCCGCGTGATGGCTCTCACCCAGGTAGGGGTGGGACCGTCGAGCCACAGGGTCCCCTGGTTCTTGCAGAAACGGTTCGCCGGCGGGGGCGTCCTCATGGACTGGGGCATCTATACCGCCCATACGATCTTGTGGCTGATGGGACCAGCCCGAACGGTTTATGCCACGAGTGCCATCTTCCGCCCGGAGGTGCAGGTGGGCGACGAACTGCTGACCGACGTCGACGTCGAGGACACCGTGATGGCGACGTTACAGTTCGATAACGGGGCGATGGGCTCGTGGTACGCAGCGTGGGCTGTGGCGGCCGGCCATCATTCAATGTCGATCGACGGTTCGCTGGGGTCGCTTCTGACCAGCCGGGAGGCGCCCGGCATCAACGTGTTCAGCAAGACTTTCAACGAGCCGGACCATTTGCGAGGCTGGCGCCATATCCCGACCGTCGAACCGCCTCTGCTGGAGGTGCACTACAGGAAGCTGGCGAATTTCGTCGACGCCGTCCTGGACGGAGAGGTCCCGAGAGTTACCGGCGCCGAGGGCCGGGACGCACTCGAGCTAGTGCTGGCCGTCTACCGCTCTGCCGAGACCGGGATGCCGGTGACCCTCCCGCTGGAGCGGAGCACACTGGTCAGCGCGTAGGCCGCCGGCCTCGCCGCGACGGCATCGAGATTAGGACTTGGTTCAGACTGAAAGGAGCGGTTTCTGATGGCTTTAGCGCGAGAGAGGGTTCGGCTCGGCTTTGTCGGGGGCGAGCATTTACATTTCCGTGGTTTGCTCGATGCCGCCCTCGGAAGCCCGACTGCCGAGGTGGTGGGTATCTCCGTAGCCGACGACGAGCTCCGGGCCCATTTCGAGCACCTCCACCCGGACGTACCCGCGTTCGGCAACTCCGATGAGTTCTACGAGAAGGCTCAGCCCGAGGCCATCATCACCTGCGCGGACAACCGGCGGGCGGCGGCGGTCGTGGCGGAGGCGGCGGGCCGCGGAGTTCATGTAATGAAAGAGAAGCCGATGGCGGCGGACGTCCGGGTGGCGGAGGAAATGGCGACTACCGCCGCTCGTCACGGCGTCAGGCTGATGGTCAACTGGCCGACGAACTGGCGGGCCGGGATACACACGGCCAAGCGGCTGGCCGACGAGGGAGAGATCGGACGGCTGCTCGGCATTTACAACCGGGCAGGACATGGGGGGCCGCCGGCCGACTACGGCTCCCAGGGCCCGATCGCTCGTGTCGGGTGGGGTTGGCTGATCGAGCGCGAGACCAACGGCGGTGGAGCGGCGGTCGATTTCTGCTCTTACGGCGCGGCGATGTCGAGGTGGTTCATGGGCCAGCCCAGCCACGTCGTCGCCCATGGTGGCCGCTTTTCGAAGGACTTCTTTACAGTTGAGGACAACGGGACGATGATCCTGGGTTACCCCCGAGGGCATTCGGTCGTCGAAGGTACGTGGACACAACCGGCGCTGGCCGCTCCGGTGCCGACGATGATCTACGGAGAGGAGGGTTCCATCGCCCTCACCGGGCCCGAAGAGGTGCGCTTGGCAAACGTCGGGGCCGCAGGCGAGCGGGTGTCAACGGAGGCGAAGGTGGTCGCCGCCGCACCTCTTCCTGAGCACTACCGTTCGGGCCCGGACTACTTCACGTACTGCTTGCTCCATGACCTGCCCTTCGAGGGCCTGGTGTCACCGCTGGCCTCGCGCGACACGCAGGAAATATTGGACGCCGGGTTACGATCGATGGCGACAGGCTGCCGAGTCAGCCTGCCGCTGGCAACTTTTGTGGACTGACTGAAGGCGTAAGGAGCGATTTCATGATTGAGACAATGGCCCCGGCGGTGAGCCCGACGGTTGCTCCCGGGGAGTTCACCGCCGTAGACAAGTTCATCTTCGAGTCCTGGGGTTACTTTGTCATCCCGGATGTGCTCTCGGCCGATGAGGTAGCCGAGTGCTACGACGCGTCGGCCCGCCTTCACGCCCAGCGCGGTAAGGAGTTCGGTCAGTTGGGGCGCGGCTACGAAGTCGAGCCCAGCCTCGAACGCCTCATTGACCACCCGGCTGTCCTGCCGAAGATCCGCGGGTTGTACGGTGACCGCTTCGTTCTGCAAGCGAGCTGGAACACGATGCAACCAGCTCATGCCGGAATGGGCCGGTGGCATCAAGACGGTTCGAGCGCTTATGACTTCAAACAGCTGGGTTACCCCGTGCCGCTGGTCCAGCTGAGAGCCTCATATCTACTGACGGACCAGACCAAGCCGAGGTCCGGCAACATGGAGCTGATACCGGGCAGCCACCGCAGCCAGGTAGGGCTTCCCGACGAGGTGCGCAGCATCGGGAGCGACGTACCCATTGGGCAGGTTATTTTGGCGTCCGCGGGTTCCGTCTTGGTGTTCCACAACGCGGTGTGGCACCGCACGTACGCTCACGATGGGGACCGTGACCGTTACACGGCGCACTACATCTACAGCCCGCCGTGGGTCAGGCAGGCTGACCGCTTGCAAAACTCCGAAGAGTTCCTCGAACGTACGACTCCACTCCGCCGAGCGCTCATGGGTGAGTTCTCTCGCCCCGACGCTCCTTTTGGCGTCAGCTACGAGCCCCCTCCGTTCCCGTGAGGCCCATCTCCGCCCGCAGCCGGGCCATCATCACCTCGAATGGGACGGCGTCGCGCCGCTCAGCGCAGTGGTAGACCGGCGGCACGGTACACGCTGTCTATCGTCGCCATATTTCCCACGGCGTCGTCGCCTCCCGTAGGAGGCTGCAGGCCGCCCGATATTGCCTCGAGGAAGGCGTCGAGCTGGAAGGCATAAGTGGGCCGAAGGGTATAGGTCTTTTCCCACCGGGTGCCGTCCTCGAACTCGGCCGTAAGGCGGTGACCCTCCTGCGGAGCGAGAGGGTTGTCTACCCGGAGCGTGCCCCGCGCCCCCTCCACAACGAGGTACCAGATCCGGGCCCCGGGGTTGACCATCGAACACCGGACGTGGGCCGAAAAGCCCGACGGGAAGCGCAGGTCTGCTTCCATTGACACGTCGACGTTGTCAGGTTGGGCGACGGCGGAAGCCCTGACCACCTCGGGCTCTTCACCGGACAACGTCCTCATCCAGTGGATGGGGTAGCAACCCTGGTCCATGGCCGAGCCACCGCCCGCCGAGAGGTTGAAGAGCCAGCGCTCTTTGTCCTCGAGGTTGAAGGTGAACACCGCTTCGCCCCGGACCAGCGGGCCGATCTTGGCCACGACGTCGAGCATGGCATCGGCGAGCGGGTGGTAGCGCCAGTGGAACGCTTCCATCAGAACGCGCTCCTGGAGACGGGCCACCCGGACCATCTCTGCCGCCTCTGTCGCATTACGGGCAAAGGGTTTTTCGCACAAGACGTGCTTACCGTGCTCGAGTGCTTTGATCGACCATTCCGCGTGTGAAGAGGGGACGAGCGGGTTGTATATGGCGTCCAGAGATTCGTCGGCGACAAGTGC
This sequence comes from Acidimicrobiales bacterium, assembly GCA_035502515.1. GTDB lineage: Bacteria > Actinomycetota > Acidimicrobiia > Acidimicrobiales > Palsa-688 > Fen-671. Next base: position 15,692 of record DATJUH010000273.1, on the reverse strand, counting down.
TTCATAACTGTCGTGGACCACGGGGATGTTGTGAGCCGCGGCGAACGCTTCGGCCCGTCCCTTATCGCGCGCCCCGACGGCCGCTATCTCGACGCCGCCGATTTCCGATGCCGGCTTGAGGAGTGCGTTGGGTGCGATCCGGCTGGCGCCGAGCAGACCTATCCTGACATTTGTACTTGTCCTCATCGCGACCTTTCCTCCAGTGCCTCCAATTTGGCCACCCGGCTGGTGAACGGCTCAACGGGTTCCCATTTGGCCCGCAGGAAAGTGTCGATAAGTTCACGCATGAGTGCCCCTCCCACTATTTGGGCACCCAGGCACAACACGTTGGCATTATCGTGCTCGACGCACTGATGGGCCGAATACACATCGTGCGCGAGGGCGGCCCGGATGCCGTTCACCTTGTTGGCCGCCATGGAGGCGCCGATCCCGGTGCCGCATATGAGGAGACCGCGTTCAGCGTCCTGGTCGAGGACGTGCCGGCAAACCTGGAGGGCGACGTCGGGAAAGTCAACGGGGTCGTCGCTCATTGCCCCCACATCCTCAACGCAGTGACCGGCGGCCACCAGGTGGTCGAAGACAGCCTGCTTGGCCGGGAAACCAGCATGGTCGGCGCCGAGCACGACGTACATCGTGTGGAGGGTACCATGTGCGGCCCATCGGCCGCCCTATCGCCCGGCCGTCAGACCGAGCGGGTTAAAGACCGGACGGTGAAGACCAAGCCGGCCGAGAAACCGCTCAGTAGCCGTATCGACGTAGAGCAGCGTCCGGTGCGTCGCATCAGCCGGCCTCGGGGGTTATCGCTATGGCACGGCGGGGTGCGACGGACAAACGTAGCGGTACCTGGGTCAAGCCGGGGCTCCGGCCAGGGCCGACCTTCGCCGCCGGTTCTCTGGGCCACTTTGAGCACCCGGCTGTTCATGGGGGCCCGAGTTCGCATGGACCGCCTACCAACCGGTACTTTGTTACCCGGTCATGGTGGCAAACCTGGAAACGGAACGGCTCGTCCTACGCCCTTTCACGGCCGAGGACCTGAACTCCCTGACCGTCCTTCACGCTGAGCCCTCGTTCTGGTGGTACTCGCTCCGGCGGGGTCAAACCCCCGAGGAGACAAGAGAGTTCCTGGACCGGCAACTGGCCCTCTATGAGCAGGACGGTCTGGGGTTCCACGCCGTAATCGAGCGGGCCGGCGGCGCCTTGGCCGGGTGGGCCGGCCTGGCCGTGCCGGCGTTCCTGCCTGAGGTCCTGCCCGCCGTCGAAGTCGGCTGGCGGCTCGGGTCAGCCTTTCGACAGCAGGGTTACGCGACCGAGGCGGGAGCCGCCTGGGTCCGCTGGGGGTTCCGGCAGTTAGGGCTCGAGCGGCTGGTCAGCGTCTATGAGCCCGAGAACGTGGCGTCGGGAAGGGTCATGGAGAAGCTTGGCTTCCGTCTCGAACGTGTGACTGTGCACCCTCGCGGGGGGACGGAGCTGTATGTGACCGACCTCACCGAGGCCACGTGGACCGAGCTCTGCGCGGCCGGCGATTGGCCGGCCAGCTCCACGAAAGCGTAAGCCACCTCGGCCATCCAAATTACGGGGCCCACTGGACCGGGCCAATTAGACCGGGGTTGCTTAGCGGAACGCGTGCGACGGCTCACTGGAAAACAAGACGCCCCCTAATGAGACGCTTTCCATGATCGACGACTCCGCCCCCAACGGGTACCCGATAATCAACTACGAGTACGGGATACTGCCGGCGAAAGAGCAAAGCTCTACGGTGGCGGCGGCCGTGCGGGCCTTTTTGTACTGGGCGGTGGCTAAAAGTGGCGGCTCGTCCAGCCATTTTTTGAGCGCGGTCAAGTTCGAGCCGCTCCCGCCGGCGGTGGTAACCCTGTCCGAAAACCAAATCGCGAAGGTTGGTTCCTAGGAGCGCGGTAAGCGAGAGCGGCACGCGGCGGTTCACTACACCGCAAGAGGTGGCAGGACTCTCGCCTTTCTGGCCAGCCACCGGGCGAGCAACATCACAGGCGTCGATTATGTAATAGAAGGCGGCCTTATTCAGACCCCCTGATCTGTACTCGACCTTCAGCGACGGCACGCGCTTCACGGGCCGTTCGGCGCGCTTCGAGCAGCGGGACCGGAGTGCGGCCCGCCTCGGTCGAGCACGCCAAGACCAGATCGGAGGCCGTTGCGGCGGTAGTCCGCCAGCCGGCGTGGGCTACAACCGGTCTGGCTGAACTGCGAGTGCGCACCCAATATGCCACTACGGAGCCGTCGATCGACAGCGGTGATGTGGCACCGCGCCCCGGTGCGGGCCGGTCGCCCTGGGCGAGCAGGGGGCGGTCCGTCACCCCGACGCTGGGCCGGCCCATCTTGGCGCCGAGATGAACGGCGAGCCCAGCTCGCCGAGGGTGGTCCTGACCGGTGGCGTCGACCAGGAGCACATCGGGCAAATCGGCCAGCGAACGGACCGCCTCTTCGAGCAGCGGCCCTTCACGGAGGGCCAAAAGCCCGGGCTGGTAAGGCGCCGGCGCCCTGCCAGTGATGACCGACTGGTCGGCCACGTCCGTGGAATGGCGCGGCAGCGCCGGCCCCGAGCCCTTCAGCACCGAGTCTGCGTTCCGGACCTTGCGTGGTCCGGCGACGGTTGAAGGCAGCGGCCAAGCGACGGCAGCCGCCCACCCCCGGTCGCCCGGGGCGCCTGGTCCGGCTTCGCCTCGGGCGAAGGCCAAGAAACACCCGCCGACGATGAGCCCTGCGCTTGAAGGACCGAGTTCCCACGACGGCTCGGCGTGGGCGGCGAGGGCCAGGCGGAGCTGTTCTGTTATCAACTCCGCCTCGTTGGCCGGCCATCTTTCCATCACCGTTTGACTACGAGCCTGGAGGAGGCTTGGGGTCATGGTGGGCAGGAGTGGCGGAGAAGCTAGCCGTTGCCAAAAGAGCTCCCGACGGAGGGCTGACGACCCGGGGTGCTTCGTCGACCTCGCAAATACACGTTGGCGAGGAACGCTAACATCGTGGCCAGCACATGTCGAATATCACTGATCAGGTGCAGTCCTTCTGGGACCTCGATGCGCCCACTTATGACCGTTCCGCGGGGCACAACCCGACCTCGGCGCTGGAGCTTGCAGTTTGGAGCGGGGCACTGCGCCGGCTCCTACCGCCACCGCCGGCCCGAGTGCTGGACGTCGGGTCGGGCACCGGGTTCGTCGCTCTCCTGCTGGCCCGCCAGGGGTACGAAGTCACCGCCCTCGACCTGTCTTCGGGCATGCTCGGCCGGCTGCAAGAAAAAGCCCGGGAGGCGGGGCTCGGGGTGGCGACCGTCCACGCCGATGCCGCCGACCCCCCTGTGGGAGGGTTTGAGGCGGTGGTGGAGCGGCATCTCCTATGGACCCTCCCTGACCCCGAGACGGCTCTGCGGGCCTGGTACCGGTCCGCCCCCGCCGGCCGGTTGCTGCTGTTGGAAGGCATGTGGGGCAAGGCCGGCGGGAGGGCCGAGCAATTACGAAGAACGGGCCACGCCGCGCTGCGACGCCTACGCAAGGCGCCGCCCGACCACCATGGCGAGTACGGTGCCGCCCTCAGGTCACAGTTACCGCTCAGTGGCGGGGCTGCGCCCGAGACTGTCGTCGCCCTGGTCGAGTCGACACCGTGGGGCCCGGCTCGGGTCGAAAGGTTGTCCGACGTGGAATGGGCGGCCAGGATGGCCCTCCCGTCGGCGCTCGACCGGGTGCTGGGAGTGGCGCCCCGCTATGCCGTGATGGCCCATTAAGCTTATCTACGCAACCTTGCCGCTCGAGTTGAACATTGCCAGTTTACTCTCCACCACCGCCTGGACGGCATCGACCACATCCCCGCTGACTAGCTTGGCGACGGAGAATTCATCAGGGTGTTCTTTCAGTACCTTCTCCAGAGTAGTCCGATAGGCGTAGCGCATATCAGAGTTGATATTGATCTTCGTTACCCCGATTTCAACCGCCCTGACAAAGTAATGCCCGGGCGTATCGCTGCCGCCATGAAGCGAGATGTTGCAACTAATGGCCTGCCGGATGCGCTGTAAGAGTTCAACGTCAAGCACTTTGGGGACCGGGTACTTACCGTGCAGGTTACCCACGGCGGCGGCAAAGGTATCGATGCCAGTAGCGTCGACGAAGGCTCTGGCCCCTTCTGGCGTGCTGAAAGTCTTTTTTATCTCGTCGTAGTTTATATGCTCGGCGTGAAGTGTCGAGCTGCCGGCAAAGTAGTGTGGCTCTGCTTCGACTAACGCACCCGTAAACTTGGCGTACTCGACGACTTGCTTGGTCGCCCCAACAATCTCTTCGTCGGACGCGTCGTGATTGGCCTGGGAGACATCAATATGAATAAATTCAAAACCGGCGTCAATGCCTTTAATGGCGTTTTCGACACTCGGGCTGTGGTCCAGGTTGACGTACATCTCGAGGCCGTAATCGTTCTTAAAGTTGTCGACCATGTCGCGGACGTTATCGAGCCCGAGGTCATCGACCTCGCCCTGGCTGACCTCAACGAGTACGGGGGCCTGCTTCTTGTGAGCAGCCCGGGCGACAGCCTTTAAGGTTTGTTCGTCGTCCAAGTTAAAGGCCCCAAAGGCCCAGTGTTCATGGCGAGCCCGCTGCATGCTGAGCCGGGCTTTTTGACAATTTTCCTTTATCTGTTTGAGAGTCGGTGGCACTAGAGACCTCCTGCGCCGTCTGTCTTCAGCGGAATTGTCTTTGGTCCTGCCTGTTTCTACGTTGCTCGCACCTCAACGTCGCCGCACGAACCGTGGCTGCCGGCGAGCTTGCAAGCTTTGTGCGGCAACGACCGTCATGAACCTGAATAACTGGCCACCACGGGCAAGCCAGCCGTGCCCGGGACCTGCACCGCTGCCGTCCCGCCGTAACCATCGGCGCGGAGCTGGGATATCGACTTGAACGGGTACAGACTGCCCTGGTACGCGACGTAAACCCGTCCCGGCGCGCTCAGCTCGACGCCGCCGGCGATGCCCGCGCCTTGTTGTGCCGCCGTCACATGGTCGGAAAGCACCTGGGCCTTGTCGGCCATCCTAATGCTCGCCAGTTCGGCCGCGTCGGGGACAAGGAACGCCCTGCCCCCTCCGAACACGTAATAGGTCCCTCCCGAGTTGATTATGGCGCCGTCTGAAGTGGTGCCAAATGCGTTGCCGGCGGCGCCTACGGCACCGGCGCTCCGTCCGATCTTCAGGCCACCAAGGCTCGGGACCGTGACGACCAGGGCGGGGTCGTAGCCGTAGTCCTTGAACTGCTTGGGGCTGACGAACCCATGCAGTTCTCCGTCGGCGCCGGCCACATAGATGGTTGCCGCGCCGTTCACCGGGCGAGTGGACAGCAACGTCCCCTGGCGCGGGCCGCCGCCCGGCGGCTTGGCCCCGGCCACGGCGGTCAAAACAGTGGCACGGTCGACTTTTTGCAGTGCCGTCATTATCTTGGACGAGGTGACCTGGAAGGCGTGCCCCCCGCCGAGGACGTAGTCCTTGCCGGCGAAATTGACGATCGCCCCATTGGGATAGGTATCGGGCGCGTGAGGGAACGGTGCCGCCGCGGTCGATGGCCCCGTCACTGCGCCGGCCAAGCCGATGGTATAAGTGCTCGACACGGTAAAGGGGTTTATGACGCCGACGACGGTGACGGTGAGCCGGTCGCCCGGGCTGATGCCGCCCGGGACCGTGAAACTGACGTCGTTGGGACTGCCGCTCGTCGCCACCGAAGTTACCGGGCCAGAGCCAGACGGGGTGGTGGCGTCTTGGACCGAGTACTCCGCCGGGCTGCTCGGGAACTTCGTGCCGACGGGGGCGTCGAGAGTTATGACGCTCGAGCCCGCCGACATGGCGGTGCTGGCGTACAGGTCAGAGATGACGTAGGTGGCAAGCGAGCCAGCCGAGCTCGGGCTGACACTCACGTTCACCCCGACGCCGGCGCCGATAGCGTACGGCGGGGCGTCCACCGCCACCGTGTCAAAGGAGCTAAATACGGCGAAGTCGCTGACGGTGCCCGCCGGAGGGTTCGTGGCCCCGACGACGAAGACCGCCAGAGAATCCCCGCTTTTGACCCCGTGGGACAACGGGATCTTGGCCAACCCATTGGCCAGCGTGAGGCCCTCGGCGACGAAGTGCCAGGCGTGCGTGGCGTCGGTCACCTCGATCGAGGTCACCGTCGTAAAACCGGTCTGGCCGGCCAGTTCGGTGAGGAAGATCGCCCCGCCGGCCGGGATAGCGTCCGAGGCCTTGAAACCGACGAAGTAGTCCGACGAGGCGCCGGCTACCAGGCTCGACGGTGAAACGCTCACCCCGGTTACCGATTGGCCGAAGGTAATGGCGTTTGATGTCTCAGACGTTCCGTTGCCTGGCTCCACGGTCATTTCGTCGGACTGGGTGGCGCCGGGGCCGCCAGGGTTGGTCCCCTTAGCGGTGATGTTGAGGACGTCGCCATTTGCCACCCCGGTGGCCAATGTCAAGGTGGCTGCGTGGTTGCTCGAGCTCATCGCAACGCTGGTCACTGCGTCCTTAGTGGCGGTGCCAGAGGCCGGCGTGTAGGTGACGGTGTAGCCCGCTGTCCCGCCGTACAGGGTTATTGCCTTAGCCCTGCCGGCGAGCCCGACGGCGAGCTTCACTGTGGTCTGGCCCGAGCTTACGTTGGTCACGGGCACACCCGTCACCGAGTAGGTCGTATTGGCGCCGAACTGGGCCGAAGCAGCCGAGAGCTGCGGCCCGGCGACAGCAATGGTGACGGAATTGGAGCTAGCCGGCGTGGCGTTCTTCGATGTCGACACGTCGAAGTACATCGTGCCGGTGGTCGAGGGCGCATCGGCCGTAAAACCCACTGCCACATCCTGGCCGGCGTTCAGGCTGCAGCCGCTCGACAGCTCGATGGTCAGGGCCGTGGTGCTGGCGCCGCCCGCGCCTCCCGTTCCTGCCGTACCGGCTTGGATGCACGAGCCACCTACTATGTCGATGTTGGCCGGGACCGAAGCCAGCGCGGTGGAGGGCGTAACGGTGACGGAGTTGTCGCTCGGCCCGGACAGAGCGGCGGGAAGGTCGAACGTGACGACGAAGTCCGTCAGCGCGCCCTCCCCCACTGAGGTCGGGGAAGCCGCCAGATCACTGACCGCTCCGCCGGGGGCACCGATCGTGTAGGTATTGGTCGTGACGTCCCCGTAGGCAGGCACCGCTGTCGCCACCAGCCCTGCCCCGAGGGCCACCGTGGTCAGTGCGAGGGCAACGGCGGCCGGTTTGGCCCACCTTCGCACGGAGGCAAAGAAAGTGGCCAAGCGGTTTCTCAATTGCATCGGGTCGGTCTCTTTGTGGACGATCAGTTCTTCGTCGTATGCCAGGAGGGGGTGCCAGGCGCCATCGTTAGCGCCCGCCGAACCAGGACCTCAGTTGCCACCCTCCGACCTTAGGCCTTTATCTGGTCGCCCAAGCTTCGGGGCCAGGTCCATCCTGGGAGCGATGTCGTGCCGCTCCCAGGCGATCCGGGCCGGCCCTAGCGTTGATCGTGAGCGGTGCCGGCAGGCTCTGGGTGCGGCCGATGCCGGCGTTGTCGAAGGTGATGGCCCTGAAGGGCGGGGGCAACGCGTCGACCACGAGAGGCCCCCGGACCTCCATCGTGGCGCTGTACCCCTCGATCAATAGCAGCGCCGGCCACCCTGATGGTCCACACATAGGCCGATCAGTTGAGCCCCAGCCGGGCTACGGCTGGGGGGTCGCCGGTCGCCGGTCACCTCGCTGGTTCTATCGGCCGGCTCGACTGGTCAGGACAATACGCGTCGGCGGAAATTGCGCAGCCCCAGGGCCAAGAACACGACTCCGAAACCGATGACGACGGGATAGACGACGTACAGGTGCATGTGCGGCGCCTCGGTGAAGGCCGCCCGCATGCCTTCGTTGACGTAGATCAAGGGATTAATGAGCACAAGCGTCTGGAGCCAGTGGAAGCCGCCTACCGTTACCGGCGCCAGATGCGTCCAACTGTAGTAGGTACCACCAAGGAAAGTTATGGGCAGGATGATGAAACCGAACATGAGCCCTATATTGCGCGGCTCGAAACTCGTGCCGAGCACAAGCCCGAGACCGGCCATCGCAACGCACGCGATGGGGACGAGGGTGAGGATGATGCCCCAATGCATCGACAGCTGTGCTTGCACTCCGGGGGCGTGGACGACAGAGGCGATGGGCAACACGATGGCGGCAGAGAGCGCCCCCTGGGCCGCCCCCGACAGCACTTTGGCCACCGCGACGAGCCAGATGGGGCAAGGGGCCTGGACCCGGTCCTCGATCTCGCGCGTGTAGCCGAATTCCTGAGCCATTACCAGCGCGATCGACTGCACCCCTTGGAACATGATCGAGATGCCGACCACGCCGGGCACAAGGATGGTGGCGAAGGCAGATTGCTCGGCCGCGTCTTGGCCTCCGATGCCCTGGCCGATCTTGGGGAACACGTAAAGGAAAACGAAGCACAGTAAGAACGGCTGGATCAGAGTGCGCAGCACGAACTCCCAGAGGTGCTTACGCAAAACCACGACGTCCCGGAGCATCAGCGCGCCCAGCGCGGTTGCACTGGCGGCGGCGACCGGCCTGAGCGGCCGGTCGCCGATGTGTGCAGTGCCCGGAGGAGCAACAGTTGTTACCGCCATCAGTCGCGTAGCTCCTTGCCCGTCAGGGTGATGAACACGGTCTCCAGGGTGGGCTCTGCGATCGACAGGTCGAGGATATCGAAACCGCCGCGCTCGGCCGCGTTGACGATCGTCGCCACAAGTCGGCTAGTGCCCTTCACATGAAGCTGGAGGGAACTGTCGCTCGTCCGGGTGCGAGTGATGCCAGAGACCTCGGCACCGAGGAGCATGCCCAGCTCTCCAGGGTCGCCGGTTGTCCTGACAGTTACGACCGTGTCCGCTCCGACGCTCTGCTTGAGGGCCGCCGGTGTGTCGAGGGCCAGGATCTTCCCGTGGTCCATGATGGCCACGCGTTCGCAGAGCTTGTCGGCCTCCTCCATGTAGTGCGTCGTGAGCAGGATCGTCTGGCCGTCTCGGTGGAGTTCGCCGAGCAGGTCCCACAGTGCCAGCCGGCTCTGTGGGTCTAGCCCCGCTGTAGGTTCGTCAAGGAAGAGCACGGACGGGCGGTGGAAGATCGCTCGGGCCACCATGAGGCGTTGCGCCATGCCACCGGACAGTGCGTACACCGAGGCCTTAGCCCAGCGTGAGAGCTGGAATTCCTCGAGCAGCTGGTCGGCGACGCGCCGCGACTCTTTCGGCCCGATCCCGAACAGGCGGCCGTGGAAATAGAGGTTCTCCCACACCGTGAGCTGGCGGTCCAAAGTGTTCTGCTGCGACACGATCCCGGTCAGTTGCTTCGCCAGCGCCGGATGGGCAGCCACGTCTACCCCTCCGACGAGGGCTCGACCGCTCGTCGGCACGACTCGGGTTGTGAGCATCCCCGCAGTTGTCGTCTTCCCGGCGCCGTTCGGGCCAAGGAGCCCGAAAATCTCTCCCGCGTAGACGTCGAGGTCGAGCACGTCGACTGCGGCGGAGTCAGCACCCGGGTAGACCTTGGTCAGATGCTCGGTGTGGATGACCACTCTCCGCCCGGTACCGGGTGGTGGCCGAACGACACTCCGCGACTGGGTCGTGGCCGTGCCAGATCCGTCGGTTGCCATCGGCGACCACGTTAGTTCGCGGTAGCGCGCCGACGGACGGCGTCGGTGGCGACGCTCGAGCGCGTCGACTGGGGCGCGAATATCGGCTTCTTTTGGTCCGTCATGAACGAGCGCGAGTCAGGAGCCAAGGAACGGTAACTCGACCGTGTTCCAGCCAGTGGAGCCAAGAGCAGCGTCCGCCAGCGGCACCAACAACTCGTAGTAGGACCGGGCCGTAGCCGGGAAGTCGTTCAACGAGGACGAAAGGTCTGTCCGGGCTTCGGCGAGACGGCGCCTTCCGTCTTGGTCCAGACGATGCCTGGAAGCGGCAAGCGTCACCGCCGGGAGTTGGCGACGAAGTGACTCAGCAGTGGTGTCGCACCCTCGACGCGCCCAGCCTGTGACCGTCCCGTGAAGTCGGGGTCCGAGAGGGTTCCGGCTAGGGAGGTGTCCTCTACCACCGGGCCTGTCCGTATTTCAGACGAGTGGCGATTGCCACTCCGAGGAGTGAAACGAGGGTATCCATGCCGTGCGCCGTCGTCCGAGGTCGCGGGGCCATGGCTGCACGTGGGCTTGACGGTTGGGAGTCGCTCACCGGGTGCCCATCTGGCTACCAGCCCGGCATGTCACAAGCCCGCCCGACCGGGCCCAGCGCGTCGCCGTCGGCGCACCCCTATGGGGCTGAAGTCCACCGAACGATGGTATCATTAAGCTATCGTTAAGATTCTACGGCTAGCCGGCTGGGCGCCGGCACGGACCATGGAGGACCCATGAATAACGAACGCGAAGCAAGGGTGTGGCCAGGTTTGCCAATGCTGGCCTTGACCATCGCGCTGTACGTCTTCGGCTCGGTGATGCTCGCCCGCGGCGCCCGGTGGGAGGTGTGGACCGGGCTGGGCGCGCTCGCACTGGCGGTGCTCTTTTCACTGGGTTTTTTCACCTTGCAGCCCAACGAGGCCCGCGTGCTGATCTTGTTCGGCCGTTACCACGGCACGACGCGCCAGGTCGGGTTCTTATGGGGCAACCCGTTCTTCAGCAACGGCTCCACCGGCAGGCGGTCGCGCCCGCTGGGCCGGCGCGACCCGGGCACGGCCCAGGCGGCCCGGCGCGTGCCCCGCTACAAGGTCTCCCTGCGTGCCCGGACCCTCAACGGCGAGCGCCTGAAGGTGAACGACCGGGCCGGCAACCCGGTCGACATTGCGGCGGTGGTCGTCTGGCACGTGGAGGACACCGCACAGGCCATCTTCGACGTGGACGACTTCGAGGGGTACGTCGACATGCAGAGCGAGACCGCGCTCAGGCACCTGGCCACCTCCTACGCCTACGACCACGGCGAGGGTGAGGAGACGACGGTGACTCTGCGCGGCAACATCGACGAGGTCTCGGAGGCCTTGAAGGCCGAGCTCGGGCAGCGGCTCGTCAAGGCCGGCGTCGCCGTCGACGAGGCCCGCCTCACCCACCTGGCCTATGCGCCCGAGATCGCCCAGGCCATGCTGCGCCGCCAGCAGGCCGAGGCCATCATCGCGGCCCGCCAGAAGATCGTGCAGGGCGCGGTCGGGATGGTCGACCAGGCTCTGCAATTGTTCAGCGAAAAACACGTCGTCGAGCTCGACGAGGAACGGAAGGCGGCCATGGTGAGCAACCTGATGGTCGTGCTGTGCGGCGAATCCCAGGTCAGCCCCATCGTCAACGCCGGGACGCTGTACCAGTGAGGGCCGGGTGACGGCGCGCAAGCAGTTCCTGCTGCGCATCGACCCGGAGCTGTGGGCCGAGCTCGAACGCTGGGCCGCCGCCGACCTCCGCTCGGTCAACGCCCAAGTCGAGTGGCTGCTGCGCGAGGCGGTGCGCCGGCACAAGGGGGCCCGCGAAACGGCCGACCACGGCACCCCCGGTTAGGGCGTGAACGACCGGGCCGGTCTGGGCCGGGTGTCCCGCCCCGCATTTGCACGGGACGTGGCCGGGCCCGCCGCGCCCGTCGCCCTCGACCAGGCCGGCGGCTCGGCTCTCGGCCGCCGCCGGCCCCGAGGCGCTCTGTGAAGTTGCCGGTTGCCCTTTTGAGATCAATGTGATATCATTATGAAATGATAGAGCTAGCCGGTGTGACCGGCTCGGGCAATGGAGCCTTCCATGAGCAACAAACGCAGAGCAGGGGTGCGGCTGACCTGGCCGAGCCGTGGCGGAGGTAACGAGGTAAGACAAGCGCTGCGCCGACGACGCCCGGGCGTCATGGCTCGGGTTGGGCTGGCCGCGGCGGCGTTGCTGGCGACAGGGCTCGCCAGCGCGAGCCAGGCGGCCACGCTCGCCGCCACGCTCCGGGGCCACCTCCTGTCGGCGGGTGACCTGCCGTACGGGTGGTCGGTGGCACCGGTGACTAGCACAAAAGTCCAGGTGACGACCTCACCATGCGGTGAGGCTCTGGTGGCGGTGCTGGACCCGGCCGGCGTGATGAGCGCACTGGGCCTGGCGCAGAGCCCGCTGGGACCGACCTACGCCACGGCGAGCTTCATCGAGGGCAGCGGGCTCCCGAGCCTGAGCGAGGTACTGGCCAGTGGCGCACAGGCCGAGGAGGCATGGCAGCGCCTGGGCGCTACCCTGGCCGGCTGCCGGGCGGCGACGTTCGTCTATAAAGGCACCAAGGTCACGGCGACCGGGGCTCCATTGGCCTTCACGCACCTGGGCCATAGCTCGTCCGCCTACGCATGGACCATCAGGGAGGCCGGGGCCCCCGCCGGGTCCGACGTCGACCTCGTCCTGTTCCGGACGGCTAGCTACTACGGGTACCTGTCCTACCTGGACGCGGGGCCTCTGTCGGTCCCCACCGTGACAGCTTTCGCCCGGGCGGCAGTGGCCAAGGCCACGACCGGCTCGACGGCCCCGGTCCCGGACAGCGTCTCGATCGCCTCCGTTCCGGTACAGACGGTGCACACCACGCTCGGCACCGTCGCCTACCGGGCCATTGGCCACGGGCCAGCGCTGGTGATGATCGCCGGCTGGAGCGGGACGATGGAGGGATGGGACCCTCTCTTGGTCAATGCCTTGGCCCAGCACCACCGGGTCGTCATCTTCGACAACGCCGGCATCGGGCGCACCCAGAGCCTGCTGGCACCGCTCACGGTCGACGCCATGGCCGACCAGACCGCCGCCCTCATCGACGCCCTGGGCCTGGGGCGGCCAGACGTCCTCGGCTGGTCGATGGGCACCACCGTCGCCCAGGCCCTCGCCGTCCTCTACCCGAGCGAGGTAGGCGCCCTGGTCCTGTGCGCCCCGTACCCGGGGACCGGCGCCGTCGTGCTCCCCCCCGCCAGCATCCTGGACGCGACGAACGACCCGACCGCCCTCTTCCCCGCCAACCAGGTCGACGCGGAGATCGCTTACAACCTGGCCATCTCGAGCTACCCGAAGGCGCCACCGGCCCCCCAGGCCACCGACAGCGCCCAGCTGCAGGCGGTCCACCAGTGGTGGGCCGGGGCCGACCCGACCGGCCGGCTGGTCGACCAGATCGCCGTCCCCACCCTCCTGGCCGACGGGACCGCTGACCGGCTCGACCCGGTGGCCAACGCCCACCTGCTGGCCCGGCTGATCCCCGGGGCGACGCTAAAGCTCTACCCCGACGCCGGCCACGCCTTCCTGTTCCAGGACTATACGGCCTTCGCCGTACTGGTCGACTCGTTCCTCCGCCAGGCCAAGTCGCACTAAAGGGAGCAGGGGCCGTCGCCCTCGGCCTGGCCGCCGTGCTGGTCCTCGTCGACAGCCTGGGCTGGCGGGCCGTGTCGGCCATGGCGGGCTACCCGGGCGTCTCCGGGTGCTCGTCTCTAGTGCTACAAGAAAATTATTGTAACCCTAAATCGCTGGTGTCAAGAAGTTTCTGGTAACATGAGGTTGTGGGGACCGAACCAGGGCTCCGGGAGCGCAAGAAGCTGCGGACGCGCGCCCTCATCGCCGAGACGGCGCGGCGGCTCTTTTCCGAGCGGGGTTTCGAGGCGGTGAGCGTGGCCGAAGTGGCCACGGAGGCCGAGGTCTCGGAGGCTACCGTGTTCAACTACTTCCCCACCAAGGAGGACCTCGTCTACTACGGGATGGAAGCCTTCGAAGAAGAGCTGCTCGACGCCATCAGGAGACGCCCCGCCGGCGTCTCGGCCCTTGACGCCTTCGGCGCCTTCGTGAGCCGGCCTCGCGGGTTCCTAGCTGCTACCGACGAGACCGTCCGGGAGACACTGCTCGCGGTCACCCGTATGATCGCCGCCAGCCCGGCACTGCGCGCCCGGGAGCGCCAGATCTTTGCCCGCTACACCGAGTCGGTCGCCTCCTTGCTCCGAGATGAGACTGCAGCGGGCCCAGACGACCTCCGGCCGTGGGTGGTCGCGAGCACGCTGGTCGGCCTCCACGCCACGCTCATCGATTTCGTCCGCCGGCGACTGCTCGATGGCACCCCGGAAATCAGCCGCCTGGCCCGTCAGCTCAGCCGTGAAGCCGAGAAGGCGATTGGGCTCCTGCGCGGAGGGCTCGGCGACTATGCCGTCAAATAGCCCGTTGTCGGCGCCGGAGTGGCGTGGGAAGCCTCCGACGGGGAGGCGCCGGGAGAGGGAGTTGACGTCGGCCCAGGGCATCATGCCGACGTCGTCGTAGTCGACGATCGCGCCTTCATCATCTACTTGACGCATCCCTTAGCGCGGAGGCGTCCCGGTCGATGTGTGTTCGGGTCAAACGGGAGAGAATGATCGGTGCTGTTGACGCGATTACGACAGCTGGCGGCCGCGGCAGCGGATCAGGTACGCACACGAGGACTCGTGACCGTGGGGGCGACCGTCGGCCATTGGGGGGCGGGTCGTGGGTGATGTAAGGGTGACGGTTGAGGGCGCATGCGATGTCGGTCCACTAGAGCGCATCTGGATGAGCTTTGGGTACGACGAGATCAACTGGACGGCAACGCCGCGGGGACGCGCTAACACTGCAGCATTGCGGGAAATCTTCGGGGGGCCGGCAGTCGTGCGGGCGCACAACCTGCTCACAAGTGGTAGCGGACGCGCCCTGCCGCACTGGAGCAGTGGCAACGTGTACCACGAGGACGGGCAGGGCAACCCCGTGTACGACTGGAGCCAGGCTGACGCCGCGTTCGACGTATGGGCCGAGAACGGTATGGTCCCGATAGTTGAGCTTGGGTTCTGCCCCGTTCGGCTGTGCAGGCCTTCCCGCAAGACTTTCCACGGGACGCCCTCCCTCTACGGGGAGTACGAGAGCTGGGGCTGGACGTCAGTGCCGCGCGACGAGAGGCGTTGGGGCGACCTGGTGCAGGCCGTGGCGGAGCACTTCGTCCGCCGTTACGGAGCACGCAGGACCTCAGAGTGGTACTGGGAGTTCTGGAACGAGCCTGACATCGTTTACTGGGACGGCAGCGTGGAAGAGTACTGCCGCTACTACGACGTGACAGCGGCCGCTGTTCGGCGGGCGTTGCGCGGTGGGCGAGTAGGGGGGCCGGCGACGACGGGAGGGGGGACAGCCTTCCTCGAGCGGTTCTTAGACCACTGCCTGCGCGGGGCCGGCGCACTGGGAAGCGAACGGGCGGGGTTGCCTGACTTTGTGTCTTTCCATACCAAGGGGGCACCAGGGTTCGAGCGGACCTATGGTCCCATCGGCCCTGAAGGTGCGGCTGGCGACGAGGACCGTTCGCCTAGCACTGAGAAGATGTTACGGGAGATCAGGGCCAACCTCGACCTGGTACGGTCGTACCCCTTATTGGCCGAGATGCCTGTGTTCGTGGACGAATGCGACCCTGGGGTCCCCGCTCACATGGGTGTATTCGACAACCGGAACTACCAGTTCCGCAATACCGAGTACTACCCCGTGTTCCAACTGCAGCTCATGGGCGCCCTCCTGTCCGAGCAGCCAGGCGGCCGCAAAGGGGTGTCCCTAGCAACGGCTTGGGCCTGGTACATGGAAGGCGACCGCTACTTCGAAGGGACGAGGAGCTTTTTTACGGCTTCGGATATACCTACGCCGGTGGCGAGCGCCTACAGGATGCTGGCGATGCTCGGCGAACGGCGCCTGGGC
>DATJUH010000272.1:0-19767 GCA_035502515.1 Acidimicrobiales bacterium | reverse complement strand
TGTCCTGGTCAGCCTCGACCCACCTGACACGCCAATGCACCGGCAGGCATTACGCGGCCTGGTCAGTGACCTGAACGCCAACGGTGCTACCTTCCCAGGGACCGACGTCCCGGTCACTTACGAGGTCCGGTTGCACCATTCTGGGACCGCTGCATGAGGCAGCATGTCCAGACGTCTGAAATTATCCTACCTGGGCTGAAGCTCCCGAACGACACCACGTCGGCGGCCGAGGGGTGGCACAACTTGCAGACCACGATGAAGAGAGGACCCGGGGCGTTTGGTGGCTCCGAACGGACGTTGGCGGCAACCCCACGGAGGCAGCACGCCTCGTGTTGAATGGCGGTCAAACTGAGCCGGGGTCGCTTCATCCACTCGTGATGGACGCAGCGGGCGCCTACCTCCGGGATGTCGATTTCGCTCTACCGGGCGTGATCGAGGAGCTTTACGTCACCGGGTCGGGCGCCATGGGCGACTTTCGGCCCGAGATCAGCGACGTCGATCTGGTGGCGGTGTCGCCCGAGCCCCTTAAGGAGACGCAACTCGACACCCTCGCCGGCCTGCACCGTCCCTCTCATCCCCAGGTCGACGTGTTGTACATCGCCAGAGACGAACTGCGAGGCGACCCACGCCCTCTGTCGAGCCCGTACTCGCTGGCGGGCACGTTCCACCGCGAAGGCGCGTTCGCCGCCAATCCGGTGACATGGCGGGACCTCCAGACGAAAGCGGTCACTGTCCGAGGGAGAGAACAAACGCACAGGGACGTCTGGTTCGACCCGGAAGTCCTGCGCCACTGGAACGGTGAGAACCTCGACCGGTACTGGGGTGGGCAGGTCGAGCGTTGGCGCGACCTCGAACCCACTGAACTGCGGGTCCGGCATGAGTACGGCCTGCAGTGGCTCGTCCTCGGTGTTCCCCGCCTGCACTACACCATCAACACACTCCAGCTCACGAGCAAGACGGGAGCCGGTTCGTATGCCCTCGAGGCCGCCGACGACAGGTGGCACCCCGTGATCCGGATGGCGATCGCGCTTCGAGCCGACAAGACGGCTCCCCCGCTCCTGCCGAACGAGGAGGCAAAGCGCCAAGCGATCGAACTGTCGGAGTGGTTGATAAAAGACGCTCACCGCGTCCTCCGCGATTGAACCTCCCCCCTACCGCCGGCACCGGACCGCCCCCGCTATCGTCGCGGCTTCGCCAATTGCCAGCAGGCCCAGGCGATTTTCCCGTCCAGGTTGACGTCGGTGTGCATGGTGGCCATCGGGAAGGTGACGGCCTGGCGGCAGGTCGGGGCCTGAGGTAGGCCGGCGTACTCGACGTTGAGGATGGGCTTACCGGCCTTGACGAACGGGGCCAACTGTGCACATTCCTGGTACTGCCAGCATTGCTCGTTGACCGTGCCGTCGGCCAAAGGTTCCATGTCGGTTATAAAGGCATCGTCGTTGATGCCGTTCTTCAGGAACCAGGCCAACCCCAGGGCATGGACGGCTTTGGCCACCTCGGTATCAAAGGTGACCTCGTCCGCCAGCGTGAGAGGGAAACCCGTTTGGTCGGTATAAGAATCGTCGATATCTGTTTCCACTCCGTCGAAGCCCTCTGCCTTGCACTGTCTAAAGCGGGCTTCCAGTATTGGTGCCAGCGCCGTCCACCGGCGGATGTCAACGTAGCGCTCGTCGGGATAGCCCGATATGGGTAGACCGAGCACGCTTTTCGGGTACCGGGCGGCATCCGGGCGGTAATTTTCCCAGCCGCCGGTCTCCATATAACAAATGGCGCGGCCGCCTTCGGCGTGGATCTTCGACACCACCGTAGCCACTTGGGCTTTGGTGCCTTGTTCGGAACCGTCGTAATCGATGTCGTAAACCTGGACCGGGCCGATATTGGTCGGCACTGCGACGGGCCACTCCAGGTCGTACTGCCATGAACTCAACCGGCCGGGGTGCCACCAGCCGGCGCCGGTCCGAACGACGTCCGGCTCGCCGCCGTCCGGGAGAACTGCGTTGTCGGGCGCCATATCGTGGGCAGTGGCCGAGGCGCCGGCACTCACGCCGGGCGGAGCTACTTGTGCAAATGCCGGGCCCGCCCCTGCTGGCAATGACGGCATCACCAGGGGCTGTACCACCAACCATACGGCCAGCGCCCGGCGTGCTAGCTCCGAGCGCCGCCGCGGCATCTGTTTTGGGCCGGGTTTGCGTAACAACGGCCGAGACGGGAGCAGGCCAGCCGTGCAGCACTGCGGCCGGTCAAGGCGCGGTGGCACCTTGGCCGCTCTCCCCTCTCGGCCCCGCGAGGCTGGTGAACGTCAGTACGTCACCTCGATGGTCAGGACCTGCCTGGCCGTGCCGACTGGGTTCTTGGCCGTGATGGTTATGTGGTGGGTGCCGGTCTGGTCGGGAGCGAACTTGCCTGCTATGGACGGCGCATTTCCGGCCGTGTTGGCCCATTTGAGGCCCCGAGGCAGTGGCGAATGAGCGACGCCGGCGTGGGGGTAACCCGATATCTTCAGCCGGAACGAGAAGGCCTGGCCGGCTTCGACGGTAAAACCGGCCTTGCTGGTGATAGCCGGTTCCTGCCCTACCACGACGTTGTAGGTCGCGGTCGCCTTGCCGAGCGGGTTGGACACCGTCACTTTTACGTGGTGAATGCCCTCCGACCCGGGCATGGGCACGCCCGACAGAGTCGCTTTACCGGCCCCGCTAAAAGCGAAGGCGAGCCCGGCCGGTAGCCCGGAGACCGTAACCAGCGGCGTTGGGTAACCAAGGGCCGTGATGGCGACGGCGTAACGCTTACCGGCCCGTGCCATCGGGAGAACGGAGGCGCCGAGCGCTGGCGGCCTCTGCACGGCGATGACCAGGACCTGTTTGGCACTGCCGAGGGCGTTGGACGCGGTCAGTTTGACGCTCATGGCACCGGCTGCGGCAGCCAGCGGTACACCCCAGATGGTGGCTTTCCCGTTGGCGTTGTCGGTCCAGTGCAACCCACCGGGCAGGGCCGAGTGGGTCAGTTGGGCAAATGGGAAGCCCGAGGTGCCAACCGTGAAGGAGAACTTCTTGCCCGCGGTCGCAGTGGCCTTTGGCTTGGTAACGAAGAGCGGGGCGAAGTGGGCCCCCGGCGTGGCCGTCGTGGTCGCAGTCGACGGGGCGGTCGGGGTGGACGGGGCCGACGGGCTGGTTAGCGGGGTGGTGGGTGAGCCCGGCGGGGTGCTGGGCGGGGTGGTCGTCGTGGGTGGCGCCGGCACGACGGCTCCCGGCTCGGTGAGCGTGAGGCTGGAACCGGCGGCCACGCTGACCCAGCCCGAGAGCTGCCCACCATAGGACTCGAGGAACGATGCGCCACCCGTTGTACCGGTCGGGACGCTTATGGGTACCGAGACGGGCGACGTGCCCGAGTTCGTCAGCGTTACCACGCCCCCGGTGTCCGTAGCGGTCACCGTCGGCGAGGTACCGGTGAGGGCGGGCGACCAGGCGGCCTGGTTGGCCAGCACGGACGCGATCTGGCCCTCGGTGAGCTGTTCGTACGGGGTAGCGGCACTGAAATAGCTGTGGTATTCCGACAACAACGGGTCGAGCACCGAATAGAGCAGCCCGTCACCTGTCGTATCTGCGGTGGCGGGCGGAGTACCCGTCGTGGCCGTGACCGTGCAGTTGCTCGGCCACGTGGCGTCGGTACAGCCGGGCGGGAGGCCCATGAGATTGGTCTGGTGGACGTAGCTCGGCTCGGGGTTGTTGGTCAGCATGAACTGCAGCATCTGGGAAACGATGCTGTTTACCACGCCGGCAAAAGTCGACGTGCCGACACTGGCGGAGTAGAGAGTGTTGTACTCGTCGAGTTCCTGCGCTTCGGTCGACGCGTTGTAGAAGATATTGACCGGGTGGCGGGGCACTACCTGGGCGGTGCCGTCGACGAAAGTCTGCCCGGCGGCGTACTCCGGCCCCGTGTAGGCCGTACCTATACCGAACTCGTCGGTGGGCGGGTCAGGGTACGGCTTGGAGGCGTCGGCCCCAACGGCGGTGATGCCAACGGCTTCCATAGCCGGGATGAAATAAGGGTTTTGTTCCCAGGCCGACTCGACCGCCCCTTCGGTTATCGGAGGCGCCGTCCAGGGCGCGGCACCCACGGTCACGCAGTAGGTGCCGCCGCCCGGTGCAGACCCGTCGCACTCAGCGCCAGTGCTACCGGTATCAGTAAACGTGAGCTCCTGCTCCCCGGCGCCGGTGACGCTGGTCGTGGACGCCGGGCTGGCATCGGCAGACGAATCGTCGGGCAGGGTGGCTTCGGCCGGCGTGTAGTAATTACCTACCAACATCCACCCGCTGCCCGAGGTGCAAGTGCTGTCAGCGCACTGCTGGCGGTAAATGTTGTAATTGGCGGCGTGGCAAATGGCCTGCCACGTTAGCGTGACCGAACCGTTGGCGGCCACGCTCACCGGCCCGGTCAAGAAGGCGGCTGACTCGCCGGCCGTGGCCGACACCGGTGCGGCGGTGAACTGGTCGGTCACCGCGTACTCGTAGTACCCGGCGACCAGGCCGCCATCGGTGCCGGGTGTGGCGTCGTCGAGGTCGGGCTCATCGACCGTCGCCGGGTTGCCCGGTACGAGGTCGGCGAAGCCGGAGTGGTTGCCGGGCACGAAGACCTGAGGATCTTCGGCCCCATACGTCAAAGTGTCGTCGGTGCTGTCGGTCAGGCCGAGCCCCCCGGTGCCCGGTGTGGCCCCGGGCGCGGCCGCAATAGAAGACGAGTTTTGGTTGAGCTCGGCCTCGATGTAGTCCTGGGTGGCGCACCCTACGTCCAGGTAGGGCGTGTCGTACGTATGGCTGATCCAACCGAAATCGTCGGCGTACGATTGTCCTGTGGCCGGGTCCGTGGCCTGGAACTGGGCCAGGAGCGGGTCGGGCCCGATGGCGCTCGTCGCTCCGTTGTAGGCCAGTTCGCCATTTTGATCGGCGACCGTGCTCCCGAAGTTGAACAATTGGTCGAGGCGGAAGTTATTTGCCCTCGACCACTCGGCGGAGGTGATGACGTCTTCGGGGTTCATCCGCAGCGAGTCGGTGTCGGTGTAGTCGATCTCATGCGTGGTGGCGTCCCAGGCGTCGTCAGGTGTAAAGGTGTCGTCGATGTCCATCTCCACGTAATTGCGGTACTGCCCGATATGCGTGCCTTGCGTGACCCAATTGATGAGCCCGGGAGCAAGCAGCAACCACTGGAGCTGGGCCGCGTTGTAGTCGAAGTAGAGGGTCAGCTCGGCCACACCGGCCTGAGGGTCGGTGGCCGGGTGCTGGTAAATGCCGGCCAGGGCATTGCCGGCACTGTTGGTAATAATCGCCGTGTACGGTGCGCCGGCGGTAATAGCGGCGCCATAGCCGTACGTCCCGGTAGCGAAAGGTATGGGCCCGGCCAGCTCAGGGAAATCAGCCAGACCGGCCGTCGTCAGGCCCCCTGTGGTGCCGTCCAGGGCGCCGGCGGTGACCTCCGTGGCGCCGAGGGTGGGGCTGGGAAAGGCGTAGCCGTCGAGCTGGTTGACCTTGAACGTGGACTCGTAAGTATAAAGAGGGTTCAGCTGGCCGGAAGCAAAGTCGAGCGGGCTGTCGGCAAAGACCACCCCGTTGAAATAGCCGGTCGTCCCCGACGACAATGGGGGCAGGGTTACCGTCTGGCTTGGCGCCGTCCCGGCGGCGTCCACCTCCGTGTACTGGACGCCGTCCGTGGCGAGAGCCGACTCCCAGGCCGCGGTGGTGGGGTCGGCCACTGTCCCGGTGGGCGGTTCTCCGATCAGCAGGACCCTCAGGTCGAGGGTGGCCGGCGTCGTCGTCGCGGCGCTGGCCGGGACCGAGAGGCCCGTACTCATCATCGCCGCGGAGGCGGTGATGGCCAGGGCCATTCTTGCCCAGAGTTTACGGTTTTTCACTTGGCCTCCAATCGGAGGGACGACGCCTTGGCGGCATCATCCATGGCAGACGGGGTCGAGGACGACGCGGCGCGCAGTCAGCGCAAGGCCGACGGCCGCCACCGATGCAGCTATCAGTAGGGCGAACTGGGCATCGGGAGCCGGCCAACTTCGGCCGGCGACCACGGCGAAAAGGCGCAGCGCCCCGAAAACAGCCAGGCCCGCCAGCCACACTGGCAAAACGAGGTCCACCCGGCCATAAGAGGTGACCACCAGGGCCAGGAAGAAAGCGACGGAAAGGCACGTGCTGGCCACCAGCAGCGAGGTCAGCACGGGCACACCATGGGCATAGGCCAGTGCCCGGACGGCGACAGTCAGGGATAGCAGCACCAGGAGGTAAATACCGGTGGCACGCCCCAGTTTTCGCTGGACGACGGCGGGAAAACGGGACAGGTCGAACACGGACGACAGGGCGCGACGGGTCCCGGCTCGCAACGAGCGCACCTGCCACTCCATAACTCCGAGCGACAGGATCATGGGATAGGCGGCGACTGCGGGCCAGTTATGGGAGCCCCAGTTGGCCACATCGCCGGCGCCGGGCTGGAGGACCACGAGGATGGAAAGGAAAAGGCCGCAGCAGCAACCATTGGCGAAGGCGCGAGCGGCCGCCGGCGCCTCCGTCCGGGTAACCGCGGGCAGTCGCCACCACAGGGAGGGGACGTGCTTCAGCGCGGCAACGACCGTGCCCCCGATGCTGCCCGCAACGAGGACGACGACAAACGCCGGCGGTAAAGAGAAAGGCTCGCCCGTTATAAAGACCAGCGAGGCCAGCGCCCCGGGCATGATCATGATGGCGATCAGGCGCTCTTGCGCGTCTACGACCAGCGCGGCCGCGGCAGTGGCGAAAGCGCAAGCGCCGGCGGCGAAAACGACACCCAGGTAGCTTCCCCCCAGTACCGCCTCGCCGAGGAGGCCCAGGCAAATGCAGGAAAACAAGGCGCCGAGCAGGCCCCACACCACTGCCGCCCCACCCGGTTCGGCCACTGCTTCTCTGGAAAAGCCAAGGTAGGCGACGAACTGGCTAAAGGCCCACCCGCATACCAAGGCGAGCGGTGCGGTCCACCATGCCAGAACGGAATGGGCCAGCGCGGAGTGGAGGGCGACGGCGGCACCGGTGAACATGAGCGTCGGCGTGGCAAACACGAGGCCACGCCCAAGGTCGTGGACCCCGCCGGGACGGTTGCGGTCGGGCGCGGTGGCGGCGGCCGGCTTGAATTCGACCCCCGCGTACAACTGGTCCGCCAGGCTGAAAGTGTCCCTGTGGCCGAAACGGTCGTGCACGACGGCGTTGCTGAACCCACGAGTCTCCAACGAAGCGGCGATTTCGAGGGGGTCGACGGCGGCGGCTATAACCGCCAGCAAGGAACCGGGTAACTGGTCCACCACCTCTTTCAGCGACATCTCCGGTGGGCGTCGGAGATGGCGGGACGCCCGGGCCGGCAGATGGCGTGCCCGCGGATCTTGTACCCCCAGGCCGTGTGGACCAGGATCTCGGGAGGCCCCCTCGGCCAACAATGGCGAGTCGGCAAAGTGGCGGCCGTACCTGACGCGCCACGGTGATCCCTCCTCCACCGGTGAGGCGTCAAGAAAATGGCGGCCCCGTCTCGTGCTCGGCCACGGAGGCGATTCCAGGCCGGTCGACGGGTGAGAGAGGTGGCGGGCGTGCCTCATGCCAGTACCCCGGGTCCGGAAGCGGTGCTACCCCGATCGGCAGAAACGGGTTGGAGCTCTTCGTCGTAGGACGCCGGTCCGCCGGCCAGGCCCGGCCAACGGCCTGGCCCATAGACGGGGCCGTCCGCGTCGGTCAGATGGATAACGTCCGGGGACCGGGCCCCGAGCTCCCTGTACAGTTCCCGGTAGCTGGCAAAACAACGCTCGGTCGTGAACTGCTGCATGACGCGGGACCTGGCGGCCGCGCCCAGGGCCTCCCGCTCGGCTGTATGGGCCAGCAGCCGGACGCAGGCCGCCGCCACGGCGTTGACATCTCTGGGCGGCACGAGGAGGCCGGAGTCGCCCACCGCTTCGGCCACGCCGCCGACGTCGGTGGCCACCACCGG
Source organism: Acidimicrobiales bacterium (assembly GCA_035502515.1). Classification (GTDB taxonomy): domain Bacteria; phylum Actinomycetota; class Acidimicrobiia; order Acidimicrobiales; family Palsa-688; genus Fen-671. Next base: position 11,769 of record DATJUH010000272.1, on the reverse strand, counting down.
CAGGCCGGAGGCCATTGCTTCGATGACGACGTAGGGGAAACCCTCGGAAATACTCGTGAACACGAAGACGTGGCCGGCCTGGTAGGCCTCGGCCGGCGGGCTGATGGCGCCCTCGAACGTGGCGGCCCCGTTATCGAGGCCCAGCTCGGCGGAAAGTTTGACGCACTTACGGAAATACTCGTCCCCGCTTTCCGGCCCGGGCCCGAACAGTCTCAGGCGGCAGTCCGGCACCTCCTCTCTCACTTTGGCGAACGCGCGGAGCAGCGTTTCCACGTCTTTCAGCGGGTCCACTCGTCCTACCCAGACGAGCGTGGGCACCGGCAGTTCTGTCCGGATAACCGGGAACGAGGCCGGGTCGATGCCGTTATGCACCGGCCGGATCCGGGCCGGAGGGGTGCCGTTGGCCACCTCCCAAAGCCGGTTGTACCTGCACACCGGAGCAACCAGGTCGGCATGCTCGTAGGCGACCCGGGTCAGCAAGTTGAAAAACCGCAAGACCACGGCGCGCGCCGGCTGGCTCAGGCTGCCGGGCTTATAAGAAAGGTAACGCTCCCTGAGGTAAACGCCGTGCTCCGTCATCAGGAAGGGCGTGCCCCAGTTCCACTTGGCCATCAAGGCCGGGAGGGCCCCCAGACCATTAGCCGTCGAATGGCACAGGTCGGCCCGAGGAGGTGACGTGGCCAGAGGCCGCAGGAAATGCTCGAGCAGAACTAATACGTCAATGGCGTCGGCCACACTGAGACGACCCTGGACCTGGCCTCCGCGGCCCTTGGTGCCCACCGGAGCAAGGGCCAGCAGCATTTCCACTGCTTCTTCGGTGTACATGGCCGCCGCGAGCTGGCCCGCCAGAGCGTACCTTGACAGCATCTGCAACGAACCGACGAAGGCGGCGGCGTGGTCTTCCACAATGATGCTGCGGAAGAAGTCCTCCTGGAAAGGCCGGAAGCGTTTGCTCAGAACGGGGCCGGCCTTGCGCCGGGGCACCTGCGCCCAAAGCGGGATGGTGTCGACCCGGGCCACATTGGCCGGCGGCGCGTACCTTTTTTTCTCTGTGCCGGTGGCACCGATGGCGAGGACGTTGAAGCGGTGCTCGGGAATTCCATGGAGAAGCTGGTCGCACCAGACGCTCACCCCGCCCAGATGGTAGGGGTACGTGCCTTCGGTTATAAGGGTTATTTCCATCGCCGGGCTCAGCCAGGGCCAGAACCGGGCGGGTTTCTCACCCTGTGGCCGAGGGGTCGGAAATGTGTCCTCAAAGCGGTTCGTCCGAGCCGGGCCCGGGACTACAGAGGCTTTGGCAACTGCGCGAGAGGGACGGCAGCCGCCCGCTCCTGTCATCGCCGCGAAAAGCCGTGCCGGCGGGCGCGTTCCCGAAACCTAGTGGAGCGAGCAGCCGCCGTCTGTTCTTCATTTCGTTCCCGGCCCATTCGTAGCCACGGGAGAAGTGTTGACCTGGCCGGCCCGCCGGCGAAGGAGGTTTATAGCTTCGACAAGGCCGAGCCAGCCGGAAAAGGCGAGCACCTCGTCGCCCATGTGGGCGACAGCGGAACCCGAAAGCCCTTCGCCCGGCTCTATGGTCACGTGCACGGTCAACCTGGCGCCACCCAACTAAGGCTCTGCTCTCTGGTCGCGGTCGGATAGGAAAGGTTTTGCTGCGGCTTTGCCGGGGAGAGCGTCGCGCCGGGCTACGACGGCAACATCGGGAGCTCCCCTTATTCGTGACCGGCATTTTCCCTATAACTAAGGCGTCCGGCTCTCCCTTTTGCACCCGCGGTGTGCTCTAAGCCACGGTTAGCGGGTTTTTAGAACATCCGGCAGAGAACGCGCTTAGCGTTTGATCCCAATTAGCAGCGCCATTTTTTGCTTTACAGGGAAAACGCGTAATGCTATTTGCGCCATTAGCGCGTAGACGACCACTGTTCGGTGGTGGCGGCGCAGAGGCGGACAGCGTTCACGGTCTCAATCCGCGCGCAGCTTGTGACGGTCGGTATTATCCCTGGTCATGAAGCTGCTCGAGCGCGAACAGGCTATGGAAGCAGCAGTAAAGGTGCTACGTCAGGCGGCCCAGGGCCGGCCCGGCGTCCTTTTTTTAATTGGGGAGCCAGGCCTCGGGAAGACCGCATTTCTGGCCGAGAGCTGTACCGGCGCCAAGGCGTTCAAGGTGGCGCGGGCCGATTGTTCCGAACTGGAACAGGCCATCCCGTTCGGGCTCCTCGACCGTTTGCTGGGCGGTTTCGGTGCGCCGGCCGAAACCACGGGGACTTATCTGGAAGGCTCGAGGGAAGCCCGGTTGACACGTTATGCCGGGCTGCTGAGCTGGCTCCGCAACTCGGCCCCGTCGCCGTTGTTATTGGCCATAGACAACCTTCATTGGGGCGACCTGGACTCGATCGAGCTGCTCTGCCTTTTGTGCCGGCGATTGGAGGGGCTGCGAATCGCGGTGGTGGCCACCACCCGGCCGTGGCCGCCTGTGGCGCTGGACCAAGCCCGGTCGCTGGCCCATGACCGTTTGGCCGTCCTCGAGCGCCTTCGGCCCCTTTCGGGGGCAGCCAGCGGTGCTCTGTTGGAACACCGCCTGGGGCCGGGCTTGCCCTCGAGCTTCCTGGACGCGGCGGGCCAGGCCTGTGCCGGGAACCCGTTGTTGCTGAGCGAGGTGGCAGACGCCCGCGTGCGAGGCGAGGACCTCGTGGGCGGTTCGGCCAACACGCTGGCGGAGCGGGTCTTCCTGCCTCGCTTCGCCGGTGTCGGCGGGCCGGCGCTGCGCTGGGCACGAGCGGCCAGTGTGCTCGGGAGCCGGTTCAGGCCGGACGCCGTCCGGCGGCTGGCCGGCCAGTCGGCGGCCGAAGCGTCAGAAGCCGCCGAAGCACTGTGCGCCGCCGGTTTGCTCAGGGGCATTCCGGGGGGGACGGCGGAATTCGTCCACCCGTTGTTCCGTCAGGCGCTGTACGACGACATGGCCCTCCCCACCCGGCAAGGGCTGCACGCCAGCGCGCTCATGGCTCTGTTAGAAGAAGGCGCGGCCCCGGCCGAGGCGGCCCCACATGCCCTCGGCGCCCAACTGAAGGGCGACCCCAAAGCCATCGCCGTCCTGGCTTCGGCCGGGCGTCAATCTCTGGCCGCGGGGGCGGCGGCCACGGCCGCCGAACATTTCCAGGCCGCCCTGGCCCTGGCCGGTGCTCTGGCCGAGCCGGGCCTCCAGATCGAGTTCGCCCGGGCCTGCCTGCTCACCGGGAAAGTCGACGTCGCCCTCGAAGCCTTGAGCCGGCTCCTGTCACGAGACGGGCTCGGCGATGGCGACCGGGTGGCAGGGATCAGGTTGCAAGGCCGGGCCCTGCTGGCCGGCGCTCGCTACCCGGAAGCCAAGAGACGGTTCGAGGAGGCGAGCGACCTGGCCGCTCGCTCGGACGTCGACCTGGCCGCCGCCATCCTCCTGGACGGGGCGTTCATGGGTTACCTCTTCGAAGACCCCCGTGAGGCCACCGGCACGGTGAGCAAAGCCATCGGCATGGTGAAGACTTCCAGCACGGCCAGCGAGGCGCTGCGGCGGCGCGCCCTGCACGCCGAGGTAAACCTGGCCTGCATCGGAGGCGACCCGTCGGACCTCGACCTCATGGCCGGCGCCGCCCGCGCCGATCTGGAGCTGCGGAACCACGTTTCCCCGTGGGGCTGGGACCTGGTTTTCGGCTATACCGGCCTGGCCAAAATCTCCGAGCGTTTCGAGGACTGCCTCAGCATGGTGGCGGCGCTGATGGGCGAACCGAAGGCGCACAGGGCCACGCTCAACTTTCAAACGCTGGCTATTTCCCATGCCGATACCCTCTGGCGGCTCGGGCGACTGCAAGAAGGCCGGGCCTTGTTGCTGGAGGCGGCCGACCTCGCCGACCTCGTCCCCACCCTGGCCCCCCTGGCGTGGGCGGGGCTGGCCTACAACTGCCACGAGCAGGGCGCCCACGAGGAGAGCGAGGCGTGGGCGGCCCGGGTCGAAGCGGCGTTGAGCCGAGGCGGGCAGGCTTCGTACCTGCGGCTGTGGCTCTGCCTGCTGAGTTGCCGCTACCACCTGCGGGCGGGCCGGTTCACCGAGGCCGTCGAGGTGGCCGAGCAAGCGATGGCCACGGCTCAGAGCTCCGGCATAGTCGAGCCCTGCATCGTCCCCTGGCACGCCGCCGCTATTGAAGCCCAGGTGGCGGCGGGACGGCTGGCGCAGGCGGCCGAAGTGGCGGCCTTCCTCGAGGAGACCTGCCGGGCCCTACCGTGCCAGGCCCCCCGGGCCGTGGCGGCCTGGGGCGCAGCCACGGTGGCCTGGAGGCAAGGCGAAACGGACGATGCCGAGGCCGGGTTCGAGCGCGCCCTCGGTCACAATGCCCGGGTGCCGATGCCGCTGGCGGAAGCGGAAACACTGGTCGCGTACGGGCGGTTCCTGCGCCAAACCGGCCGGCCCAGCGCGGCCCGGGAGATCCTCCATCGCGCCTTGCTGGTGCTGGAGCCGACCGGAGCCGGGCGGCTGCAACTGATAGCGCAGGAAGAGCTGGCGGGGGCGGGCGGGAGGCGGAGGCGGGCCCGGGCCGCGGGCCAGCTGACGGCCAAAGAAGACCAGGTGGCCCGGCTGGCGGTGCAAGGCCTCACCAATGCTCAGATCGCTCAGGCCGTGTACCTCTCGACCAAGACCATCGACCATCATCTCTCACGCGCCTACGCCAAGCTGGGGGTGGGCTCCCGGCGCGAGCTCATGCTGGCCTGGCGGGACCGGGACGCGGGAGAAGGGCGCGGCTACGCCGAGGCGGGCAGCGTGACTACGTGGGCGGATGGAGCCGCTTAGGCCGGTCCACCCAGGCAGTTCATCCGGTTGTTACCTTCGGTGACCCAATCAGGTCAAACTATGTCAAGACCGAAGGAGGGCCAATAGGGTTGCCTGCGTTTATTTTCCCGGGCCAGGGATTTCAACGGCCAGAGATGGGACGTCCTTGGCATGACCACCCCTCCTGGGACGTGGTCCAGGACGCGTCCGATGTCGCTGGCCGGGACATCGAGAGCCTCCTCCTGGACGCGGGCACCGAAGAACTGGCCGAGACCCGTAATGCTCAGCTGGCCACGTTCGTCATGGGCCTCGTCGTCCTGGACGCCGTCGAGCGGCTAGGCATCGAGCCCACCGCCTGTGCCGGCCACAGCCTGGGCGAGTACACCGCCCTGGTGGCGGGGGGCGCCATCGGCTTCGAGGACGCCGTCCGTCTGGTGGCCGAGCGGGGCGAGGCCATGCAAGAGGCGGCCGATGAGAACCCGGGCATCATGCTGGCCCTGAACGGCATCGACGACGAGCTGGCCCGCATCGCCTGCCGGCGGGCCGACGGCGATGTCTGGTTGGCGAATTCCAACGCCCCCGGCGAGTGCGTCATCGCCGGCCGCCCCGCCGAAGCCCACCGGGCGGTCGACATCGCCCGGGAGCTTGGCGCCACGCGTGTTGCCGATGTGGCTGTGAGCGGGGCGTTCCACACGCCGCTGATGGCCCCGGCCCAGCCCCGGTTGCGAAAAGCGCTTGAAACTACGACCTTTTTCCCGTTGGCCGTCCCGGTGGTAGCCAACGTCGACGCCCTTCCCCACATCGAGGTGGGCGAGTGGCGGACGCTGCTGTCCGCCCAGCTTCGAAGCCCGGTGCGTTGGCGCCAGAGCGCCGAGTCGCTGGCGGCGATCATGCGCGCCGGCGAGCGGGAGGGCGACAACCTGTTCTGCGAGCTCGGCCCCGGCGGGCAGCTGTCGGCGATGCTCAGAGCCACCGTGCCCGAGGCAGCCACCATCCCCATCAGCGGGCCGGACGACCTCGACGTCCTCGTGGCCACGTTGACCGGTGACTCTGCTCCCTTGGGGGCGGAGAGCCACCAGGGTGAGCGGCTGTACGTTTCGGAGCGGCTGATTATCAGCCCGTGCGCCGGTATATTCCAGTTCCATCCGGGGGCACCAGCCGGGGCGCTGGCGCCCGGCGCCTCTGCCCCCGGTGATAGTCCGGCAGGCGGGACGCCCATCGAGATAGGTGACCTGGTGGGCCTCGTTTCCGGGACCGAGGTCAGGAGCCCGTTCGCCGGGGACCTCATGGGCGTGCTGGCTCATCCCGGGGAACGGGTCCAACCTGGCCAACCCCTAGCCTGGTTGCGGGCCCGCTGATGCCGGCCGGGTGCTCGATAACGGGGTGGGCGAGCGCTCTGCCGCGCACCGTCGTTACCAATGAGGACATCATGACGTTGTTCGACACGAGCAACGAATGGATCGTGGAACGCACCGGGATCAAGCAGCGGCGCGCCGCTGACGGCCCGTTCGTCAACCCGAAGCCCTCGGTCTCGCCTCCGTGCGGGATGGGGACAACGGCGCAACTGGCAGTGGAAGCGGGGAACAGTGCCCTCGACATGGCCGGCCTGACCGGTAACGACATCGACCTGCTCATCCTCTGCACGACGACGCCCGACCAGATGGTCCCGGCCACTTCATCTCCCCTCGCCAATGCCCTCTGCATAAAAGGCGGCGGTATGGACCTCAACGCGGCATGTGCCGGTTTCACGTACGGCCTGGTGACGGCGGCCGGGTTCATCGGCGCCGGGGCCGAGCGAGTGCTCCTTATAGGTTCCGAGACGCTGACCAGGATCACGAACTGGTCCGACCGGACGAACGCGTTCTTGTTCGGGGACGGTGCCGGAGCGGTCGTCGTGGAAGCGTCCAGCGAGCCCTCGCTTCTTGGCTGGGACATAGGCGTAGACGGGTCTCTGCAGCCGCTGTTTTATGCGGATTACGGCGGCGCCGGGATGGCCATGAGGGGCCAGGAGGTGTTCCGTAAGGCGGTCAGGGTGACCGTCGATTCGGCCACCAAGAGCCTCGAACGGGCCAAGCTGACCCCCGGCGATGTCGCTCTTTTCGTCCCTCACCAGGCGAACATGAGAATTATGGACGCGGTGGCGGAGCGTCTCGGCCTGCCGGCGGGCCGCATCGCGTCGGTAATCGAGCGGACCGGCAACACTTCATCGGCTTCCATCCCGATCGCCCTCACCGATGCCGCGAACAACGGGCGGTTGAGCGAAGGCGACGTCGTTTTGTTCGCCGGCTTCGGGGCCGGCATGACGTGGGCCTCGGCGGTATGGCGCTGGGGCGCGGGCGCGGCCCGCTGAGTGGGCTGCCAACTCTCACGCAGTTCCCCGAGCTTGTTTTAGCCGGCCATTAGAGTGTGCAAATCCGGGTCGCGAAACGATTGCCTGATCACGAAGACGCCAGAACCAACACCAGAACGGAAAACGGAGGAAATATGGCAGATCCGATTCGAGAGGACGAGTCTTTCGACGCCTTCAAGCAATGCGCCGTCGAGGTCCTGCAGGTCGAGCCGTCGAAGATCGTCCCTGAAGCCCGCTTCGCCGATGACCTCGACGCCGACAGTCTTGACCTGGTCGAACTGGTGATGGCGCTGGAAGAGCGCTTCGGGATCGACGTGCCGGAGTCCGAGCTCGAGGGTGTCCAGACGGTAGGTCAGGCCTACGAGCTGGTGACGTCGAAGCTGTAATGCTGGCGGTAACCAGTAGCCCGGACGGCACCGGAGCCGTGCCCGGGAGGCGCGTCGTCGTCACCGGCCTCGGAGTGGTGGCTTCGTGCGGTATCGGGGTGGAGCCGTTTTGGCGAGGCCTGCTCGGCGGGGCGCCGGTGGGAAGGTCGCGCCCGGTCGAAGGGCTCGACGTGAGCGCCTTGTTCGGGCCGAAGGAAGTCCGTCGCGCCGACCGGTTCGTCCAGCTGGCGGCGGTGGCGGCGGACGAGGCAGTGGTCAGCGCCGGGGGGATCGAAGCGCTGCGGGGCGACCCGGACCGGTGCGGGACGATAATCGGCACCGGTGTCGGTGGCCTCGACACTATTTGCGAACAACATCAGGTGCTCCTGGAGAAAGGTGCCGGCCGGGTCAGCCCCTTCCTGGTGCCGATGATCATGTGCAATCGCGCTGCGGCCGACATTTCCATGAGGTACGGGCTGCGCGGGCCGTGCGAATCTACCGTGACCGCTTGCGCCGCCGGGGCTCAAAGCATCGCCAATGCCGGCCGGCTCATCGCCACCGGCCGCTGTGACGTGATGGTGGCCGGCGGTACCGAAGCCCCCTTGTCCGACCTCGGCATAGCCGGCTTCGCCAATATGACCGCTCTCACCCGGTCAGGCGTTTCCATGCCCTTCGACGCCGACCGCGACGGCTTCGTCATTGGCGAAGGCGCCGGTGTAATCGTCCTCGAAGAGCGCTCTCGGGCCATCGAACGGGGCGCTTACATCTTCGCCGAGCTCGCCGGCGCGGCCAGCACCGCCGACGCGCACCACATAACCGCCCCTGCGCCCGATGGCAGCGGGGCGGCCCGGTGCATGGAGCTCGCCCTCGCCGACGCCCTTCTTTCTCCCGTTGACATAACCCACGTAAATGCGCACGGCACGTCGACGCCGCCGGGCGACGCCGCGGAAGCGGAAGCAATCAGCAAGGTTTTTGGCGCTCCCGGGCCGGCAGTGACGTCGGTCAAGGGAGTCATAGGCCACACCCTGGCAGCGGCGGGTGCGATTGAGGCGGTGGCCGTCGCCCTCAGTATGCAGCACGGCCAAATACCGCCGACGACGGGCACGAGGAATGTCGACCCGGCGTTCCAGCTCGACGTGGTGCTCGACGGCCCCCGGGACTGGGAACCCGGCCCCGTGCTGTCCAATTCGTTCGGGTTCGGCGGCCACAACGGCTGCCTGTTGCTGGTGCCGGCGTAAGGGCGGACCGCTAACTGGCGAGCGCCTGCAACAGGTTTTCGGCCGTAGCCTTCGGCGCCACTTTGTACCACACCTGTTCCAGCTTCCCGCCCTCGCCGACCAGGAAGGCCGAACGCTCGATGCCCATGTACGACCGCCCGTACATGCTGCGCTGAACCCAGACACCATAGGCCTCGGCGACGGAGTGGCCGGCGTCCGAAAGCAGCGGGAACCCGAGGCCGTACTTGGTGTCGAAAGCGGCCTGCTTCTTCGGCGGGTCCGGGCTGATGCCGAGCACGGCCGTCGTCCCCACCGAAGGAAGGGCGTCCCGCAATGCGCAGGCCTGGGCCGTGCAGCCGGGCGTATCCGCCTTCGGGTAGAAGTAGACCAACACTCGCCGGCCACGGAAACTGGCCAGCGAGACCTCGTGGCCCGACTGGTCCGCGAGGGTGAAGTCCGGGGCCGGGTCGCCGGCCTTGAGCCGATCACTCATGAGGGCGAGCATACGCCGGCGCCCAAACGGACCGGGCCCGGTAGGGTCGAGGAGAAGCGCTGATGACTGCCGCCGGTGAACACGTCGGTCCTCCCCCGCCCGCCCGCCTAGCCGGAGCAGCCGAGGAGCAAGCCCATCTCCACACTGCCGGGGCGCCCGACGGGCCGCCTGACCTGGCCATTGGCGCGTTCAGCGAAGCGGCTCCCTGGGACCTGACCGGCAAGGAGCTTCCCTGGCGGGAAGGCATCGACGTCCTCAGGGCGCAGACCGGGCGTCAGGTCCCCCAACTGTTGCACCGCCAGACGCTGCCGCCGGGGCGGCGAGTGCTGACCACGTCCTTCCGGCTGGGCTGGGCCATATTGTGCTGGCGGCTGGTCGACAGGACCCGGGCCAACAAGCTGGGGCGGCGGGAGATCTCGCGGGCGGGGCTGTCGAGGAGGCTGCGCAAAGCCTTCGAGCGGCTGGGCCCGACGTACATAAAGCTGGGCCAGATCCTTTCCTCCGGAGAGGGCGTGTTCCCGCCCGAGCTGGTCAACGAGTTCCGGTTGCTTCGCGACCATGTCCCGGCCGAGAGCTTCGAGGTCGTCCGCGATGTGGTGGAGGCTGACCTGGGCCGGCCTCTCAGCGAGGTGTTCGAGCACTTCGACACCAAGCCGATCGCGGCGGCGTCCATCGCCCAGGTGCATGCGGCCCGGCTGCGCACCGGTGAAGACGTCGTCGTCAAGGTGCAGCGGCCGCAGGTGGCGGGCCTGGTCCGGAGCGACATCGCCGCCATGAGCTGGCTGGCGCCCTACTTGATCGGGCGCATCCCGGTCGCCACCTTGGCCAACCCGCCAGCCCTGGTACAGCTGTTCGCCGAGACGATCGTGGAGGAGCTCGACTTCCGCCTCGAGGCCGAGAACATGCTCGATATCGCCCGGGTATTGGCGGAGACCAACCAGCGGGCGGTGGTGGTCCCCCGCCCGCACCCCACACTGGTAACCCGCCGGGTACTGGTCATGGAGCGCCTGTCCGGCTTTTGCTGGGACGACGTGGCCGGTATGCGCCGGGCCGGCATCGATACCTCGGCGGTTGTGCGCGCTCTGCTGATCGTGTTCCTGGAGGGGGCCACGCTGTTCGGTGTCTTCCACGGGGACCTCCACGGCGGCAACCTCTTCGTCCAGCCCGACGGGCGGGTGGCCCTGCTCGATTACGGCATTACGGGCCGGCTCGACGAGGTACGCCGCGTCGCGTTTCTGCGCCTATTGATGGGGGGCACGTTGAACGATCAGCGGCTGCAGCTGGCCGCCCTTCGCGACATGGGCGCGGTGCCGGCCGACACCGACCTCGACGCGCTGGCCGTCGACCTCGGCCTCGACAAGCCCGTCGTGGATCCCCTCACGCTGGCGCCCGAAGCGCTCCTGGCCGAGGTAAGGGAGTTGACCAAGCGGCTGCTCGAGTACGGGGCCAAGTTCCCGAAGATCCTCATGCTGTTCGTGAAGGACCTGCTGTTCATCGACGGCAGCCTGGCTACCCTGGCGCCCGACGTGGACTTGTTCGCCGAAGTGATCGTCATCTCCAACTACTTCACCAGCCGGTACGGCGACAGGATCGCCCATGACATCGGGATCGACCCGAGGCAACGCCCGGTCGACATGGGTGGCGTGCGGGCCGCCGTCGGGGTGGGCGACGAGGTCGAGACCCTTACGTACCGTGACCTGCAAGCCCGGCGCGAGCTGATCCGCCGGCGGATGGAAGAGCACCACCGGCGCAGCGAGAACCGGCGGGGGTGGCTCGGCCGGCGCCGGCCCCCCGCCCAAAGCTGAACGCCCGCCTGGCCTTCAGGTCGACGAGCGCCGACCGATAGTTCGACCGCGGCCCATCTCGCAAATGGGGGGCGTCTCGGCTTCCGGTCCCCGACCCTACCTGTCGTCGCCCTGCCTGTCGTCGCCCTGCCTGTCGTCGCCCTGCCTGCCGGTGTGCACCCGGGCCGCCGGCCTCACCCGGTACCCTGGAAAGAGCGAGGCGGGCTGCCAATCTCCCGCACGCGACCCCAAAGCAACCATATGAAAACAATGCAGCGCGCTGACATACGGAACGTGGCCATCATCGCCCACGTCGACCATGGCAAGACGACGCTGGTGGACGCCATGCTGCGCCAGTCCGGAGCCTTCCGCGCCAACGAGGAGGTGGCCGACCGGGTCATGGACTCGACCGACCTCGAGCGGGAAAAGGGCATCACCATCCTGGCCAAGAACACCGCCATCCACTACGGCGACCTCACCGTCAACATCGTGGACACCCCGGGCCATGCCGACTTCGGCGGCGAGGTGGAACGCGCCCTGACGATGGTGGACGGGGTTCTCTTGCTGGTCGACGCCAGCGAAGGCCCTCTGCCCCAGACCCGCTTTGTCCTGCGCAAGGCGCTCGAGGCCCACCTGCCGGTGCTGGTGGTGGTCAACAAGGTCGACCGGTCCGATGCCCGACCGGCCGAGGTGCTCGACGCCGTTTACGACCTGTTCATCGACCTTGGGGCCACCGAGTCGCAGATCGACTTCCCGGTCGTGTAC
>DATJUH010000271.1:0-4632 GCA_035502515.1 Acidimicrobiales bacterium | reverse complement strand
CTATTGGCCGGCTCTGCTGTCCTGCATTTCCACCTCTGGAGCTCTGAGGGCTACCGGCACATCCCGACCATCGGGCCGTTGTTCTTGGCCCGGGCCGTCTGTTCCTTGGCGTCTCCTGCGGGCTGATGGTGTGGCCCCGTTTGCCCAAAGTGCGTCCTCGCGTGGCCGCGGCGTCTGCGCACCGACCAACTCGTCGCCCGCCGACGAGCACATTCGCGCCCTCCGGTGAGCCGGCGAGGCCCTAGCCAGTTGCCTGGAGGCAGGCGGGCGGTAGCAAATCACAAGGGGTGGCCCAATGTGGCCCCCGCGTGGGCAGTAGTGCGACCGCTACGTTGTGGACGTGGCCATGTCTCCTCATATCCGCCGTTTACGTGAGAAAGTAGGCCATGACCTCCTGGTCTTGCCGTCCGTCTGTGTCCTGCCCATCGACCCGAATGGACGGCTGCTGCTCGTCGAGGCCATAGATACGGGGCAGTGGCAGACGATAGGCGGCGCCATTGAACCTGACGAGTCGCCTCGTGAGGCGGGTCTCCGGGAGGCGCTCGAGGAAGCCGGGGTGGTCGTCGAGCTAGGCCGGCTGGTCGACGCCGTGGGCGGGCCCGGGTTCGACATCACCTACCCGAACGGCGATGTCGTCTCGTATGTTTCTTGTGTCTTCGAAGCCACGGTCATCTCGGGAGAACCCAACCCGGACGGTGATGAGACCAGCGCAGTGGCCTGGTGGGCGTTCGATGACCTCGAACGGGCCCCGGTGAGCGCCTTTACCCGGGTGTTGTTCGGCACGCTGCCCTTGCGTGAGCTCCTGGTCCCGCAGGTGACGTGAGCACGAGGACGCTTCCGCGGGGTGGCCACAACGCTTCCAGACCGGCCACGAAGACGGCCGGACCGAGTCGAACGGGCGAAACAACTGGCAGCAAAAAGGACGGGAGGCGGCGCGCACCCCGGTCCAGCGCCGGGCCGTTGTACAGCCCTAGCCCCACCCCACCCGGGTCGGCGGCATCAAACTGGCCCCGTCCGCTGTCGGCCGCACGCCCAGCACCTGGTGGACCGCAATGGCGCCGTGCTGGAAGGCGTTCGCAGACGCCGTCATGTACAGGCGCCAGACCCGGGCGCGGGCTTCGCCGACCAGCTTCACGGCTGAGTCCCACGACCCCTCCAGGTTGCTCACCCAGGCTCGAAGCGTCCGCGTGTAGTGCTCGCGCAGAGATTCGACGTCCCGGACCTCGAACCCGGCGTGCTCCATCGCCCGGACGACATCAGCCACGTCGATTAGTTCACCGTCCGGAAATACGTACCGGTTTATGAAGGTGGCTCCCTTCATTTTCTTCCCGCCTGGCTTGGAGATGGCGTGGTTGAGCATCCGCCCGCCCGGCGCCAGTAGCGCGAACAGTTTGGTGAAGTACTCGTCCATGTGGGCGCGGCCTACGTGTTCGAACATGCCGATCGACGATATGGCGTCGAATTTCTCGCCCCGAAGATCCCGGTAGTCCTGTAGCCGCACCTCGACTTCTTGGCCCAATCCGGCGTCTTGGGCAAAGCGTTGAGCCGACCTCGACTGCGACGGGCTCAGCGTGATTGCCACCGCCTTCGCCCCGTACTCCCGGGCGGCGTGGACGGCCATCGACCCCCACCCGCACCCCACGTCCAGGAGGCGCAGGCCCGTTCGGTCGGCAAGACCCAGTTTCCGGCAGGTCAAGTCGTGCTTGGAGCGCTGCGCCATTTCGAGAGACGCGTCGTCGGTCTCGAAGCGGGCGCAGGAGTATGTCATTGCCGGTCCGAGGACCAGCCGGTAAAACTCGTCCCCCACGTCATAGTGGTGCCGTATAGCAGCCGAGTCCCGTTGTTTGGAGTGGCGCCACCCCGAAAGGTGGACCTCCTCGCCCGGGGGCCTCGGGGGCAGGCGTACCGCTCCCAGTTGGACAGCTGCGTTGAAGGCACTGGCCAGCGCGCGCGGGTTGGGCCGGGTGGTAACGGTGGACCGGCTGCGCAGGGCCTCGATGACCAGGTACAGGTCCCCTGCGATATCTATCTCACCGACCACGAAGGCCCGGGCCATGCCCAGCTCGTTCGGCGACCATAGCATCCTGGTCAGGGCGTTGACGGAGTGGACGACGATGCACTCGGCCGTGTCCGGTGGCCCGGTCGTGCTCCCGTCCCAAAACGCAAACCGGACGGGTGGCCCGCCGTCGAAAAGTTGCTCGAGCAGCGGCTCGACGCGTTCGGCCACACTGGGCGCCGGCCCAAGGGCCGTTGCCACACTTGCGCCACCGCCACCGGCCTGAGCGGCGTTCGCCGAAGGAGCCGCAGGAACGCTTCCGTTGCCCTCGGTTTGCGTACGGCGGCTGCCATTGCGGCTTGCCACCTTTCCTCCGATCATGAACTGCAAAGTAGCTCACGCCGCGCTCCCTACCGCACTTGCCGCCAGCCAGAGGCCGGCAATCGGGGTTGGACGGGGCTGTTGTCGAACAATGGCGCCCAATGTGCCAGGCTTTGGGTATGCGTTTTGTCGTGCTTGGAGCCGGTGCGGTCGGAGGCGTGGTGGGAGGCCGGCTTTTTGAGCACGGCTACGATGTGTTGCTGATCGCCAGAGGCGAGCACGCCAAGATAATCGCCGACACGGGCCTTACCCTGGCCTCGGCGTCGGGGGTGGCTGTTTTGCCGGTCCCGGTCACGGTCTCGCCTTACGACGTCGACTGGCGTGAAGACGACGTGGTCTTGATGGCAGTGAAGAGCCAGGACACGGAAATGGCGCTGCGCCAGCTGAGTGGCTCCGCGCCGTCGTCCGTCCCGGTTGTCTGCATGCAGAACGGGGTGGCCAATGAGCCGACGGCACTCCGGCGCTTCGCCAACGTTTATGGCATCTGCGTCATGTGCCCGGCCAGCCACCTCGAGCCAGGCGTCGTCGTGGCCAGCTCCTCGCCCATAACGGCGTTGCTCGATATCGGCCGGTACCCCTCCGGCGTTGACGAGCGGGCGGAAGAGATAGCCGCAGCTCTCTACCAGAGCACCATGGAGTCGCTCGTCCGGCCGGACATAATGCGGTGGAAATACGCCAAATTGCTCCGAAACCTGGGCAATGCTGTAGACGCCATCTGCGGGCCAGGGCAACGCGGCACCCAGCTGGCGAAGCTGGTGCTGGAGGAAGGTCAGGCCTGCCTGGTGGCGGCCGGGATAGAGTTCGCGTCCGACGAGGAAGACCGCATCCGCAGGGATGACCTCTTGCGCCCGGGAGACGATGTCAGCGGCTACCCGAGGGGCGGTAGTTCTTCCTGGCAGAGCTTGGCTCGCTACGAAGGGACCATCGAAGCGGACTACCTGAACGGCGAGATAGTCCTCCTGGGACGGACCTTCGGCGTTCCGACGCCCGTGAACGAGTTGGTCCGGCGGCTGGCCAACCAGATGGCCAGCGAACGGGTCGCTCCTGGCTCGAAGAGCGCCGACGAGGTGCTGGCCCTCCTGGAGCAGTAACCGGCTCAGCATTAGTAACCTGCACTCTTTGGAGCCGAGGGCTTTGAAGCCATGGGTCTTCTCATGCCTTCAGGGCGGGACACCGTCCACCTCGTTCCCGGTCCAGCGGTCCCGGGCCTTTTAGACCTCGGCCCACCGGCCCGTACCGGCCGCTCACCAGCCCAAAGAATCTTTCCGGACAAATTTCGGGGAAATGCCTGTTTCGCTGTCCATCCGGGCCACGGCCGCTCGTCGCCCTGGTACACGGCGCCAAAGAGCCAATGGCGTCAGACGATGAGCCGCAAGGCGAGAAGGAGGGCTGACATGATCCCGTTCAGCAATTACCAGCTCTATCAGGCCGAGCGTTCCTTGACCGAAGCCGAGCAGCGGGGCACGGATCGGATGGCCGGCGAGCTCGCCGCCGCCATGGACGAGCTTCGTTCCTCTTTCGCCGGACGGGCCAAGGCCCTCCTCGGCGTCCTCCGGAGCCGGCCCCGCCGTACGTTCCCCGCTCCCGCAGAGAACTGAGCCCCCCAGAAGTGGGCAAACGTTTTGAGCTGACGATGTACCCCTAAGCCAGACTTGTGCGCGCTGGTGTAACGGTAAGAGCACCTGACGCGCACAGGTCGCACCTGGACCTGGGCCTTACCCCCTCCGTCCGGGCCCTACTGCTCGATCTGCGGCCCCCGCTCTCCCGCCGCCGGTCCCGGGATGCCGTCGCCGCTCCTGCCCCCGGCCGGGCCCCGCTCGACCTGGGCACCTGTGACCGGTGCGCCCGGCACGGGTGCACCTGTGACCGCCGGGCCTGTGACCGCCGGGCCTGTGACTGGGCCTGTGACCGGCGCACCTGTGACCGAGGCTTCCCGCGCCGCTACATGGCAGGCCACCGTATGGCCCGGCCTGAGCGCGAGCAGTTGGGGCGCACGAACCCGACATTGCTCCTCAGCCAGAGGGCAACGAGGGTGGTACGGGCACCCCCGCTGTGGCTCTGCAAATAGCGGAGAGGCCTCGCCGGCCACCGCCCGCCGGCGGTTCGCTTCGAGCTCGGGGTCGGGCAGCGGCACGGCCTCGGCCAGGGCGCGGGTGTAAGGGTGGAGGGGGGCCCCCAGGACGTCGGCGTACGGCCCGGACTCGACCACTTTGCCCAGGTACATGACCGAGATCACGTCGCTTATATGCCGCACC
>DATJUH010000270.1:0-5157 GCA_035502515.1 Acidimicrobiales bacterium | reverse complement strand
TCGCCCGCCCGCAGCGTAGCCTCATTGGCGGGCAGGCCCCCGACGGCGTGCTCGACGCCGGCCTGACGGCATATGGTGTTCACTCTCGACGGGTTTGGCGACCACATAGCCTCTGCGAGCTTGATCATGACTCAGAACCGTAATGCGCCGGACGGGACTGAGCCGTCCTGTGGCGCGCCGGGGCTCGTCCTTGGCCGATGGCGAAATGACGCCACAGTCGCTATAGAGTTAGTTAGAATTGTTCACGGCCGGATGAGACCGCGGACGCCGAATACTGGTCCGGATCCAGATACTGTCCGGACCAAATACTGCGTAGAGAGGAATAGGGTGAGCGGAACGGTGACCACTCGGCAGCGACTGGAGATCGTTTCGTACGACGCCCAGGGCCTCGGCGACCGGAGCTATCTCCTCCACGACGGCGGCAAAGCGGTCGTCGTCGACCCGCAGCGTGACCCGGGCCCGTACCTCACCACGGCCGAAGGCCTCGGTGTCGATATCACTTTGGTCCTCGAGACGCATATCCACAACGACTACGTGAGCGGGGGCCTGGCACTGGCTCGCCGGGCGAAGGCAACATACGCCGTCCCGTCGGGAGAGCCCGTCGAATTCGCGGCGGATTGCCAGGCACTGGACGATGGTGATGTCCTTACCGCCGGCCACCTCAGTGTACGCGTACTGTCGACGCCTGGCCACACCCCGCACCATCTCTCTTTCCTCATCGAGGATGCTCTGGGGACAAAAGTCGTGATGACGGGTGGGTCTCTCCTCGTGGGGACGACCGGCAGGACAGACCTGTTCGGCCCGGGCGCGACCAGGAGCCTGGCCGAAGCTCAGTGGCGGTCGGTCAGGCGCCTGCTGGCCGACTTGTCGCCGAGCACCGTTGTCCTCCCCACTCACGGCTTCGGGAGCTTCTGTTCTGTCGGGCCGGTTGAAGCCTCGGCAGTCGCGGAAGCCACGATCGGAAGGGAGCGGCAACGTAACCCGGTGGCTCAGCTCGAATTAGCCGACTTCATCGATGCCCTGGCCAACCAATCGCTCCCTGTGCCTGCGTACTACCGCCACATGGCCCCCCGCAACCGGGCCGGGGCGCCCGAGCCGCGTTACGAGCGCCTGCCCCTGGTCGCTCCCGAGGCGCTACCCGGGTTAATCGGGCGCGGGGACTTTGTCGTTGACATCCGGTCCCGCCGGGACTTCGCTGGTGGCCATTTGCGACGCTCTATGAACATCGAGCTGGGCCCGAACCTTTCCACCTACCTTGGTTGGCTGGTACCGATCGAGGATGACTTCGTCCTCCTGGGGCCAACCCCCGGCGAGGTCGGCGAGGCCCGCCGGTTATTGGCCCGAATTGGCCGCGAAAAAGCCAAGGGCTGGGCTCAGGCCGACGTCCTGGCATCATTAGCGGAAAACCAATGTCGCAGTTATGAAGTGCGCGATTTTAGTGACCTCGGCGAGCGGAGCAAGGACGGGTCTTTTCCCAATGTGCTCGACGTCCGGTTCCCTTATGAGTGGGAAAAGGGCCATATTAGAGGGGCTCGCAACGTGCCGCTCCCGGAAATCGGTGTGATTGCCCCTTCGTTATCGCGCCGCGAGGAAATCTGGGTCCACTGCTCGGCCGGCTATCGTGCCGCTATAGCCGCGTCGATGCTGTCGGGGGAGGGCCTCGTCCCCGTATTGGTGGACGACCTTTTCGATCATGCGTCAGATGCCGGCCTCGAGATTGTGCCGCAGTAGGGAAGTCGCAGGTCGGTCCCCGGCCCGCCTATTGGAGCTCGCGGACCGGCGAACCGTGCAAAAAGGCGGCCACGTCCTCCACCACTTGCACGTACATTTGGCGGAAACCGGCTTCGTTGACGTAACCCAGGTGCGGTAGTAACACGACATTGTCCAACAAGGCCAGCTCGTGGCCTGCCGGGAGCGGCTCCCCGTCGTAAACATCAAGGCCGGCCCCGGCGATGGTGCCGTTGCGCAATGCCGCGATGAGCGCCTGCTCGTCGACGATCGGCCCTCTTGACGTGTTTATGAGCACCGCCGTAGGTTTCATGAGGGCCAGGTCCCCGGCTCGGAAAAGACCACGGGTCCTCTCGCTCAGCACCAAATGGATGGACACGACGTCAGAACGGGAGAGAAGTTCCTCCTTGGCGACTTTCCCGACTCCGAGCTTTACGGCGCGGTCCTCGGTCAGGTTTTGGCTCCAGGCAATGACCTCCATGCCGAAAGCTCGGGCCGGCCCCACCATGGCGGAACCGAGATGGCCGAGCCCGGCCAAACCGAGCGTGGCTCCGGCCAGGACGGTCGGTAGCCCGAGTTGCCACCGGCCTTCGCGCATGGCCCGGTCCTCGACGGTCACCCGCTTGGATACAGCGAAGATGAGCGCCCATGCGACCTCCGCCGTGCTCGGGATACCCGGCGGGGGCGGGCCGCCGAGCCCTCCCGTCCCGGAGACGACCACGCCCCGCTCGTTCAGGTACTCGATGTCAACCGAAGCGTTGCGCATACCTGTAGTTACCAGCAGGCGAAGCTTCGGCAGAGCTTCGAGCACCGTTCGGGGGAAGGCGGTCCGCTCCCGCATCAACACGAGCACCTCGAAGTCGCCCAGGGTCTGCGCCAGCGCCGCCTGGCTGATCGGGTCATGGAAGAACACGACCTCGACGTCCGGTCCCAAAGAACCCCAGTCCGCGTACCCGGCGGCACGCTTCTGATAATCGTCCAGCACGGCTACCTTCGTCATTGGCACCCTCGTGGTGCGGCCGGCGAATGGGGGGCGGACCACGACGGGGCCGGGCACGAGCAGACGCCGC
The DNA here is from genome assembly GCA_035502515.1 of Acidimicrobiales bacterium. Lineage (GTDB taxonomy): Bacteria > Actinomycetota > Acidimicrobiia > Acidimicrobiales > Palsa-688 > Fen-671. The sequence goes on along the minus strand of DATJUH010000270.1, from coordinate 2,359 downwards.
TGGCTCATCAGGGGACGACCGGCAGATGGAGGGACGTTGCCATGGCGTCGCCCAGCCGGTGGCGCAGCTCGGCTTCGAGAGCCTGGAACGGTTCGTCCTCTCGCTGGGAAAGCCGCCGGGGCCTAGGTAAGTCGACGACGAGGACGGAGGCCACTCGCCCCGGCCGAGGGGTCATAACATAAACCCGGTCGGACAGGAACACGGCCTCGGTTATGTCGTGGGTCACCAGCAGCACCGTACTGCCGAACTCAGCCCAGACGCCGCTCAGCCATTCCTGGAGGTCGGCCCGGGTGATCCCGTCCAGGGCGCCGAACGGTTCGTCCAACAACATAAGCGATTGACCGGCGATAACTGTGCGCAAGAAGGCAGCCCGCTGGCGCATGCCACCTGAGAGTTGCCAGGGCCAGGCGCGGGCGAAGTCACCTAGCCCGAAACGCTTCAGAAGTGGCAATGCCTGCCGGCGGGCCCGCGCCCGTTTGACCCCTCGTAGCTCGAGCGGCAGTACGACGTTGTCCACCACCCGGCGCCACCCGAGCAGAGCGTCGTGCTGGGGCATGAATGCGCTGGCTCCGAGCCGGTCTTGGAGCTCTTCCCCGCTGATCAGCACGAGGCCGCTCGAGGGCTGTTCGAGACCGGCCACGATATTGAACAGCGTGCTCTTACCGCAACCGCTCGGCCCGATCAACGATACGAACTCGCCCGCACCGGCAGTGAGGTCGACCCCGTCCAGGGCCACGACGTCATCACCCCCGTGCGAGAACCGCTTCGTCACCCCCCTTATAACGAGGTCGCCGTCGCGGTCGGAGCTCATGGCCGGGGTCGCCACGGCATGGCCAAACGCTGGACGATGCCCACCATGCCGAACAGCAGGATGGTGAGCAGCGCAATAACGAAGACGGCGCCGAGGACCAGGTCCATACGTACAGGCGCGTTGTTGACAGCGGACTGCATGTAGTAACCGAGCCCCTGAGTGGCGCCGACGTACTCGGCGACAATGGCGGCGCTGTACGCGTACGTGACCGAAATCTTGAGGCCGGTGAAGAACTGGGGCAACGAGTTCGGCAGTTTCACCCGTGTCAGCAGTTGCCAGCGTCCAGCGCGCATGGTGCGCAGCAGGTTGATGGCGTCGGGCTCAGCCGAACCAAGCCCCTGCACCATGCCAACCGCGATCGGGAAGAAGCTGAACAGGGCCACGAGCGCGACCTTGGGGAAAAGGCCAAAGCCCCACCACACCAAGACGAGAGGAGCCAGGGCGATGATGGGTACAGTCTGGGACGCGATGATGACCGGGTACAGGCTGCTGCGAACCGTCCGGAAAGAGTCGATGGCGACAGCGACCAACACCGCCGTAACGGTGGCCACGGCCATGCCCAGCACGGCCTCTTCCGTCGTCACGACTATGGCCGGCCAGATGTTGGCCCGGTTGTCCCAGGTCGAGCGCAGGATCAACCAGGGGCCGGGGAGCAGTTGGGGATCGGTATGGTTGACGCTGACGACCAGCTGCCAAATGGCGAGACCAGCAAGGATCAACAGTAAAGGTGGCAGCACGACGCGTAGCCGGCGTGCCGCCGCGTGCGCCCCCGGGGGCCGGGGAGATGGCCCGGAGGGTGCACTGGCATTTTGGACGGCGCTGTCCGCTGGGGCGACGGTGAGGGCCACAGAGCGCTCATGTTAGCGGGGGGTGAATTTCTATCAATTCAATAGGGTTCTAGTAGAGTCACCCCGGACAGGTTGAGTGCCGGCTTATGCGCCCGAGCGAGCGGGCCGGGGCTCGTGCCAAAGACCAGGAGGAAATCGTATGTTCGCATCGGCCCGCCGAGCCGCTTCGCGGCTGCTGTTGGCAGGTCTCGCCTGTGCGCCGGCGGTGGCGCCGGCCGCCGTCTTGGCGGCCCCATCCGCCGCCGCTACCCTCGAGCCGCTGCGCATTGCCCTTGACTGGACCCCCAACGTCGATTTCCTCGGGATATATGTCGCTATCAATAATGGCTATTTCACGAAGGAGGGCATAAAGCCGGTAATCATCCCTTATTCCGGTACGGCGGGCGAAACTCTGATCGCCGCCGGCAAAACTGACCTGGCCTTTACGTACCCACCCAGCATCCCCGCTTACCGTGCTTCGGGCCTGGCCTACCGGGCGGTAGCCGGCCTGGCCCAGAAGAACACGATAGAACTGGCTGTGCTCAAGTCGTCCCCCTATAAAAGCCCGGCTCAATTGAGCGGCAAACTCTATGGTGGGTTCGGGGTGCCGAGCGACCAACCCATAATTGACGCCATATTTTCCAAGCTCGGTGTGAAGCATCCTTCCTTCCGCCAGGTGGTGCTCAACGGCACTGCCTACGAGGCGCTGGAGTCGGGGCGA
>DATJUH010000269.1:0-17136 GCA_035502515.1 Acidimicrobiales bacterium | reverse complement strand
GGTCCAGGTCCAGTACGGCGGGCTTGCCGTTGGGGTAGACCTTGGTCACCTTTTCCAGGTTCACTGTTGCCATCGTGCCTCCCTGCAGCCAGGTCCGGGGCCAGGCGCCGGTCTTGGCCCCCCAGCCCGCTTGTACCGCTTCATATCCCGCTTCGTGGAGATTTACCTTTTCGCGGCTATTACCTCTGTTGCCTGAGGATATCTCACTAGTGGAACTATGTCCCCGCGCCCGCCGGGCGGGCAAACCTGGCGCCCCCTTTGCCGGGCGCGGGCACCTTGCCGCCCGCCCGGCGCGAACCCTGAATGCAGACGCGGAGTGGTGTTGCGGGGACCGAAAACGGTCAGGTTGGTTTTCTAGTCAAGGCCCCGGAGCGCTCTGATCTCGAGGCTCATCTGGAAGCGTTTGCGCCACTTGGATGCCGGCGGTGTTAGTGCTGGTGGCCGGCGTACCTCGCCCTGTGGGCACTGGCCAGGCGGGTGCCGGCCCTTCAGCTCGAGCCCCCCTTTTCGGTGCAATTCGGCGTTCTTGTCGCGTTCCAATGCAAAGACAGCATCAAAGCGCGACAGGAACGCCGTTCTGCACCAAGAAAGACCACCTGAGGCCCTCCTACCGAGGTTTGAAGCCCTCGCCGCCAGGCTGAGGGCAGTACCAGACGGGTCCCGACAAACCTGAACGCTTCCCGCCCGAGAGCTCCCGCGCCCGGCGCCCGGCGCCCCACGGCCCGCATCAAAATGCCGAAACCACCGCCCGGCCATCCTGCAGGACCACCCTGACCGTCCCGAGGGCGGCCAGGTCGTCGAGCGGGTCCTGGTCCACGACGACCAGGTCGGCCCGGAACCCGGGTCGCACCTGGCCGATCTCGCCGGCCCCGCCCATTAGTGCCGCCGGCGTCGTCGTCGCCGTTCGCAGCGCGGCCGGGCGGGAAAGCCCGGCCTCCTCCAGCAAGAGCAACTCGGCGACGGTGGCGGGCAGGCCGCCCACGTCGTCGGCCGGCGGCAGGTCGGTGCCACAAAGGAGCGGGATGCCGGCGGCGATGGCGTTCTTGATGCTCTCCAGGTGAGGACCGGCGGCCGCCTTTGCGTTTTCTATGGTCGCTTCGGCGAAATTGTTCGCTCGCATCCATGGCTCGCAGCGGGTCACGATGAGCGTCGGCGTCACGTAGGCCCCCTGGCGGGCCAGCAGCGCCGCCGTCTCCGCGTCCAGCTCGTAAGCGTGCTCGAAGCAGCGCACCCCACGGGCCAGGGCCTGGCGGATGGCCTGCGATGCGCCCGAATGGGCCACCACGTACGTGCCATGCTCGCCGGCCGCCCGGACCGTCCCCGATAGTTCTTCGTCGGTCATTTCCGAACGGGACGGGTCCTCGCCCTCCCGGGCCAGACCGCCGTTGATGAAGATCTTTATGTGGTCGGCCCCGGCCTCGAGCTCGGCGCATGCAGCCTGGTAAAACTCGTCCTCGCCCTCGGCCTCGACGCACGCCGCCCCCGCCCCGTGGCCTTTCGGCGTCGTGATGGCTTGGCCGGCGCCGAAGATGCGCGGGACTTCGGCCCAGCCAAGTTCTTTGGCCTGCCGGAGCCACAAGTCAACCCGGTGTTGCTCATGGACGCACCGCACGGTGGTGATGCCGGCGGCCAGCGCGTCGCGGGCCCGCTTGGCCGCTCGCAGCGCAGTGGCGGCCGGGTTCTCCCTAGGATCCGTGCTGGACATGGGGAACACGATCGACAAATGGGTGTGGCACGAAATGAGCCCAGGGAGCACGAAGCGGCCCTCGACGTCGATGACGTCCGCCTGGTTGGGAGGCAAGGCCGGGGATATGGACCGGATTTTCCCTTCGACGATCTCGACGTTGAGGCCGGTACGCACTTCCCCGTCCACCACGTCCACAACTTTTGCGTTTACCAACCAGTTGGTTTGCGTCGCGGCCATCCCGGTCCTTTTTCTTTCTATTTTTCTGCACCGTCGCCCAGCGCAGCCAAACAAGTTCCGGCGGCCACAATTCTGGGCCGGCCGGGGGTGCCGTCACCACTCGGCCGTACAAGCCGGCGGGGTGACCGGTCATTCCGAAAGCGGTAGCCGAGGGGGGCAAAACTGGCCGCGGCCCTGCGCACCAGCCTCCGCTTGAACAACGACCTCCCCGTTACGACGTTCGTCGAGCTTGCCACCCGGGCCGAAGAGGCCGGGTTCGACCAGGTCTGGGTGTCTCACGACCTGTTCCTCCGGTCCTCGCCGGTCCTTCTGTCTGCCGCCGCGACCAGGACACACCGGGTAAGGCTCGGCGTGGGGGTGCTCAACCCGTACTCGGCCCACCCCGTGGAACTGGCCATGCACGCCGCCACTCTTCAAGAGCTTTCGGGCGGCCGGGCCATTCTCGGCATTGGCGCCGGAGCACCCGGTTTCCTCGGGCAGGCCGGAGTGGCGCAGGAAAGACCCCTGGCCCGCACGCGTCAGGCACTGCTGGCCTGTCGGGCCCTGCTCGACGGGGCTCCCCCGGCCGGTACCGCCGGGAGCGGGCCATGGGGCCGGAGTGCTCACCTCCTGGCCCCCCCGCCGCTGCGGGTACCCATTTACCTCGGCGCCATGAGCCCGCGGATGCTGGCCCTCGGCGGCGAGCTGGCGGACGGCGTCCTGGCCCTGTTGTTCCCACCCGAGCACTACCCGGTCGCCCGAGCCCAGGTCGCTCGGGGCCGGGACCGGGCCGGCCGGCCGCCCGGGGCCGTTGACGTCCCGGCCTGCGTTTGGGTCTCGGTCGACAAAGACCGGGAGGCGGCCAGCGAAGCTCTGGCCCACAAACTTGTCTTCTATGGGCCCGAACTGGCCCCGTACTTGCTCGAGCGGGCCGGGCTCGCCCAGGAGGATTTCGAGCCGGCCGCCGCGGCACGGCAACGAGGCCGGCCGGACGAGGCGGCCCGCCTGATCACTCCCGCCATGCTCAGGCTCGGCATCGCCGGCACCCCTGAAGAGGTTGTGGCCAGATGCGCGCCCCTCCTCGCCCAAGGCGCCACCCACCTGTCCTTTGGGCCGCCCCTCGGCCCCGACCCCCTGACAGCGGTCGGACTTCTCGGCCGGGACGTCATCCCTCAACTGCGCCGACTGGGCTTGGCGGGAAGACAGGAGAACTGATGGACCTCTGGGACCTCAGGGTAAGGGTCGAATCAATCGAGGGGCGTTCGGTTTGCGGCCTGGCCGTGGGCGATTATTTCGACCTCACCCATTCCAGCCACCTCAGCATCCCGCCCGGCCGCCATTTCTGTGTCTATGCCCTGGCCGCCGTGCTGCCGCTGCTCGCCGCCAGTCAACGGGCGCTCGAAGAAGACGACTGGCTGGAACGCGAACCCCTGGCCTGCTGCCCGGACCCGGAGGAGCGTCTGGTCATGCGGGTCGAACGGGTACGGCGCGTCTCACTCGACCCTGGCGAGCTGACGTGACCGCGCCCGGCCCGGGCCCGGTCTGGCCTCAGGTCGGCCTCGGCTTTCAGGCCGACAAGCGGCCCGCTGATTACCAGCGCCTGGCGGCCGGGGCCGAGCATTACGGCTTCGACGTGGTCAGCGTCTATGGGGACCTGTACTACCAGCCCCCGCTCCCGGCTTTGCTGGCCATGGCCGCAGCCACCTCGGCCATCACGCTGGGGCCGGCGTGCCTCAACCCCTACACGCTGCACCCGGTCGAGATCGCCGGGCAGATCGCCGCCCTCGACGCCGCCAGCGGCGGGCGGGCCTTCCTCGGCCTGGCCCGGGGCAGCTGGCTCGGCGACCTCGGAGTGGACCAGCGCCACGCCCCCGAGACGGTGGCGGAGGCGGCCGCCATAGTGGCCGCTCTCCTAAAGGGCGACCGGGCTGGCGTGACCGGCCCGCACTTCGTCCTCCCGCCCGGGGCGGCGCTGCGCCAACGCCCTCTGCGTAGTTCAGTTCCGCTGCTCATAGGCACCTGGGGGCCACGCCTGGCCCACATCGCCGGCCGGATTGCCGACGAGGTGAAGATCGGCGGGACGGCCAACGCCGACCTCGTGCCCGTCGTGCGGGGGTGGGCCGACGAGGGCGCCACGAGCTCGGGCCGGGCGGAAAATAGAGCCGGCATCGTCGTCGGGGCAGTGACGGTGGTGGACGAGGACGGCCCACTGGCCCGGGCCAAGGCCCGTCAGGAGGTGGTCATGTACCTCGACGTCGTCGGCGCCCTGGACCCCACCTTCGAATTCCCGAAGGGGCTGCTCGACCAGATCCGCCATGAGCTCCGGGCGTCGGGGACGGCGGCGGCGGCGAGGCTCATTCCCGACGAAGTCCTCGACCGTTTCGCTTTCGCCGGCACTCCGGGCGCCGTGGCCGGGCACGCCGTCGCGGTGCTGCAGGCGGGGGCGGCCCGGGTCGAGTTCGGCACTCCACACGGGATGAGCGATGACCGTGGTCTCGAGTTGCTGGGGGCCATGGTGCTGCCGGCGGTACGGGAAGCCAGGGCGGGCCGGTAACTGTCAATGGGCGCGAGAGGCGGCCCCGAGGACGTCGACCCGGTCGAGGTCGGAGCGGTCACCGAGGCGTTCGTAACGGAGCAACGCGAACGGGACGTTGCCGTTGTGCCAGAGCCAGTCATGGAACTCACGCAGGGAAAATGACGGCCCTTCTTCGGTCCTAACGTCGGCGAGGAGCCGCAGGAGCTGCAGTTTGCCGACCGTGTACGAGAGCCCCTGAGCGGGGATGGCGGCGAAAAAGGCCGCTTCCGATGTGGCCGTTTCCCGGTCCATAGGCACGCGGCGCTCGAGCAGCGCCCCCGCCTCCTGGACGGTCAGGTGGCCGAGGGCCAACCGGACGTCGACCTCGACGCGGAGCGCCCGCAGGCGCATGAAGTTGTAAATGATGCGCCTGGTGACCGGCGCATCATCGAACAACCCGGCCTGCGTCAGCATCTCCTCGTTGTAGAAGGCGAGACCCTCGTTGGGGCAGGAGTCGTAAAAGTGGCGCCGGACGGGGCGCGGGTGACGCCAGGCCAGGGCGAGCTGCTGGTAGTGCGCCCCCTCGTGGACGATCCCGGCCCGGGGGTCGGCCGCATTGGCCCGGTAGAAGTACGGCAGGTCGGGCGACGGGACCGGCACGTAACTGACCCCGTCCTGGTCGAGACGGCCCGGGCCGGTCAGGTCGTCGCTTACTCCCAGCCAACGGATGGGTTCGAGATAGGCCGGCCGAGGGGCGTTCAGGTAGTGGCGGAGGGACGCGGGCTGGCTCAAGAGGTCGTGTTCTTCGTAGTAACGGCGGACTTGCCCCTCGGCCGCCACCTCGGCCTGAGCCTGGTCCTCGGCGCTGTCGGGGAGAGGAGGCCACGAAGCATCGGGTGCCCGGTGCTCCTCGAACAGTTCGAAACCGACGGCCCGGTCCCATTCCTGCCGGCCGGCGGCCAGGAGCTCGGGCGGGGTGAACGGGAGCAAGGCAACCTCGTAGAGATAGCGGGCAAAAACGCCCTCGCCCACCCCTCCGAGAGGTCGAGCCTCCGGGCGGGCGGCGGCCAGCCAGTCCGCGTAAGAGTCCAACTCGGCCGCCGCCACCCTCCCCGCCCGGTCGAGCCGGGCCGCCCACCGGGGACCGACGACCGGCGCCAGTTCGCCGAGGCTGTCGAGAAGGTTGGCTCCAGCTGTGGGCGCCACCTCGTCGGCGGCCTCGGCCAGCTCGAGGGCCAGGTGCTCTCCCAGGTTGTCCCTGGCGGCGGCCAGAGTGGCGCCAAAAGACTCCAGGCGGACAAGCAGTTCCGTGCTGCGTTGTTCGTCTATGGGCGGCAGTGGGAGAAGGAGGTCGTAAACCGTCCCGAGGGTCTGGTCCAGATAGAACCAGGGGTCCTGGCGCCAGGAGGCGATACCGTCGAGCTCGAACCTGGCCCGGGCCATGGCAGATCCGATCAAGCGGAGGTCGACCTCGTCGCCACGTTCAGCTTTCCCGGCGGAGACCACATCGGGCAGGGCGGCAACCAGCGCCCGGTGCTCGGCTTCGAACGTCGTGATCTTGCGCCGGTAACCGGCAATGTCCGCAGTGGACCAGGCCGGGCGCCAACCAGCCGGCCGGTCGAGCCTCGGCAGGTCGTCTCTCGTCCGGGGCGCCTGGGCCGCCCGCCATTTCCAAAAGCGGCCATCGAGACCGGCGATTTCTTCCTGGAAACTCATCGGACGCCAGCGCGACGCGGCTCGCTGCGCAGGCAGAGCGACTGCCAGCCGGGCTCGACCTCCACTGGCGGCGGGTCCTCCGTGCGGCAACGGTCGATCGCTTCCGGGCAGCGAGGATGGAACCGGCATCCAGTGGGCGGCCGGGCCGGGTCGGGCACGTCCCCGGTGAGCTCTGACGGCAGCGACCCCCCCGCCCCCGGTTTCGGTATGGCACCTATCAGACCGCGGGTGTACGGGTGGGCCGGGTCGGACCAGATCCGCTCGGTGACGCCGCTCTCGACGACCCGCCCGAAGTACATCACGATGGTGCGGTCGGCGATCTTACGGACAACCGACAGGTCGTGGGAGATGAACAGCATCCCGAGGCCGGACTCGGCCACGATGCCGGCCAGGAGGTTGGCGATCTGCGCCTGGGCCGAAGCGTCGAGCGAGCTGATCGGCTCGTCGGCCACGATGCAGCTCGGCTCGGAGGCCAGTACCCGGGCGATGGCGATGCGCTGGCACTGCCCGCCGGAGAACTCGTGCGGGTAGCGGTGGGCGATCGCGGCCGATAGGCCTACCCGCTCGAGCAGGGTGCCCACCCGCGCGGTCGCCGCCCGGTCGTCGATCCGGGCGCCGGTGCCGAGCCGGATGGCATCGGCGATCTGCCGGCCGACGCGGCGCCTGGGGTTGAGCGACGAGTACGGGTCCTGGAACACCATCTGCAGCGAGCGGAACTTCGCCGGCCGGGGGCCACGCCAGAGGGCCTGGACTGGTTCGCCGCGGTAGCGGACCTCCCCGGCGCTCGGGCGCAGCAGACCGACGGCTGCCCGTCCAAGCGTCGATTTACCGCACCCCGACTCACCGACGAGCCCCACGATCTCGCCCACTCCCACCGTCAGTGACGCGCCAATGACAGCACGTACGGGGGTGTGGCCCCGCCGGGCATACGAGACGTCCAGGTCCTCGAGTTCGAGCAGCGAGCGCCCGCTCGGACCGCCGTCGTTGGCGGTGACGCTCATGACTGCGTCACCGGGGCCCCGGCCAGCGGCCGCTCGTGCTCGACGAGCGGGTCGACATCGCACGCCAGCCGGCGCCCGTCATCGAGGGCCCTCAGCGTGGGGACGACAGTGCGGCAACGTTCTTCGGCCCATTCGCAGCGGGGGTGGAAGGCGCAGCCGGCGGGCATGGCGTCGAGGCTGGGCGGGGCGCCCTGGATGGGCACCATGGCCGCGCCGGCGGCCGATGCGCTCGGCAAAGACTGCATCAACCCGTAGGTGTAAGGGTGACGGGGCCCTCCCAGCACGTCGGGCGTGGCCCCGTACTCCGCCACTCGCCCGCCATAGAGCACGCAGATCCGGTCGGCGATGCTGGACATCACGCCGAGGTCGTGGGTGATGATCATGACGGATACGCCGCGTTCTCGCCTCAGCCGGTCCAAAAGCCGCAGGATCCCGGCCTGAACGGTTACGTCCAGAGCGGTTGTCGGTTCATCGGCAATCAGCAGACGGGGCTCGCACGCCAAGGCCATGGCGATGGCGATCCGTTGGCGCATACCGCCGGAAAACTGGTGCGGGTAGCTGAAAAGAGCCGAGCCGGGGTCCGGGATGCGGACGGCCGTAAGCATCTCTATGGCCCGCTCGTCGGCTTGCTCCTTCGACAGGCCGAGGTGCGCCCGCACGTGCTCTGTCATCTGGACGTCGATCCTGAGCAAAGGGTGGAGGGCGGTGGCCGGGTCCTGGGAAACCAGCGCTACTTGCCGGCCACGGACATCACGCAGTTCGCGCTTTTTCAACCCGAGCAGTTCCCGTCCCTCGAAACGGACACTGCCCGATGTCCTGGCCCCCATGGGCAAAAGACCGAGCAAGGACAGCGCCGTCAGCGTCTTGCCGGAACCGCTCTCGCCGGCTATACCGAGGATCTCGCCCCGGCCAATCGAGAAGGAAATGCCATCCACGGCCCGCCGTATCCCGCGCGAGGTGCGCAGTGCCACAGTGAGGCTTTCGACCACGAGCAGCGGTGAGGCGGGCGTAGCCGGGGCAGCCGCCGGCGCGGCGGGGCCAGCGAGGCCGGGCCCAGTTGGGCTCGCGCCTGGTGACACCGTCATTTCCGTATCATTCTGGCCGTCCGCGGGTCGAGCATGTCACGCAAGGCGTCGCCGAGGAAATTAAAGGCAAGGACAACGGTGAGGATGGCCAGCCCGGGGAACAAGCCGATCCACCAACTATTGAAGTTCTGGGCGCCCTCGGCCACCATTGACCCCCACTCGGCGGTGGGCGGCTGCGCGCCGAGGCCCAGGAACGAGAGCCCCGATAGCAACAGCACCGCGTTGCCGATGTCCAATGCCGCCAATACCAATATGGGGCCGGCGATGTTAGGCCGGAGTTCGACCCACATTGTGCGCCAGCCAGATGACCCGAGCAACCTCGCCGACGTGACGTACTCCGACGACCGCGCCCCGAGCACGAGGCCCCGGGACAGCCGGGCGTAAGACGGCCAAGAGACGATTATCACGGCGATGACGGCGTTGCGGAGCTGAGCGCCAAGGGCGGCGGCAATGGCGAGGGCCAGGATTATCCCGGGGAAGGCAAAAACCACATCCGCAATGCGCATAATGACGGAGTCCACCGCCCCGGCGGAAAATCCGGCAATAGCGCCAAGGACAGAGCCGAGGAACATGGCCACGGCCACGAGCAACGCGGCCAATGGCAGGGACAGGCGAGAACCATAAAGGACGCGGCTGAAAACGTCGCGGCCAAGCTCGTCGGTCCCGAACAGGTAAAGGTGCGAGGGCGCGGCGGTGAGCGGCCCGAACTGGAGGTTCGGCGGGTAGGGCGCCAGCAGGGGGGCAAAGATGGCCACCAGGATCCACGCCACAATTATGGAAATACCTATGAGGGCCAGGGGCTGACGCCAGGGTGGGCGGAGGGCGGCCCGGTCCTGGCGGGTAAGACGCTCGGCGTCCGTCTCCGGAGCCGCCCGCCCATTACCGGCCAGCCCAGTGCCGGCTTCGAAAGAGGGGGCGTCCGCCGTGCTCATCGCAGCTCGATCCGCGGGTCGAGGATGCTGTAGGTCAAGTCCACCAGCAAGTTGATGACTATGTAGATGATGGCGACCACGATGCTCACGCCCATGATGGCCGGAAGATCGAGGTTGATGGCGCTCTGATAGGCGTACTGGCCGATCCCCGGCCAGGAAAAGATGTTCTCCACCAGGACGGTCCCCGAGAGCAAGTTCCCGAAGGCCAGAGCCCCCACCGTCACGATAGGGAGGAGGGCCGGGCGCATCACGTGCCGGCGGATCACCGTCCACTCCGAGAGGCCCTTGGCCCGGGCCGCCCGTACGTAATCGTTATTGATAACTTCGAGCACGGCCGCCCGCGTAAACCGCATAACCACACCCACCGTGAATATCCCGAGCACCAGCCCGGGCAGTATTAAGTGCTGGAGGGCGTTGACGAAAAGCGACCACTGGCCGTGCAACAACGCGTCCACGGTGTACATCCCGGTTATCGTGCCCGGCGGGTTGAGGCCGGGGCTCAACCTCCCTCCCGAGGGGAGCCAACCAAGACGGTAAAAGAAAAAGTAGTAGGCGAAGAGGGCCACCCAGAACGTCGGCATCGAGACGCCCAGGAGGCTGACGACGCGCAGGCCGCCGTCGACGGGGCGACCGCGACGGACGGCCGCGTACACACCCAGGCCCACCCCCAGGATGATCGATACGACGATGGCGAAAAGGGCCAGCTCGATGGTGGCCGGGAAATACTGGGCCAGGTCCGAAGAAACGGCCCTATGGGTGTGCTCCGAAATGCCCAGGTTCCCGTGGAGGAGTTTCCACAAGTAAATCAAGTATTGGTCGACTACCGGCTTGTCCAGCCCGTACTCGTGGTAAAAGGCCTTGACTATGGCCGGGTCGCCCAGGGCTGACTGGCCCAGGTTGGCGGCGGCGGGGTCGGCCGGGATCAGGTGGGTCAGGATAAAGGCGACGAGGGTGATACCGATGACGAGGATGACCCCGATCCCCAGCCGCCGGGCGAGGAAGCGGCCAAGCCCGGCGGGGGTAACCCGCCGGGCGTGGCGCCGTTCGGTACTTTGAATTGTGACTGCGGCCAACTAGTACTGCCTCCAGGAACGTTCTGCCCGTTGCCGTCCGGTGCAACCCCTGTCAGGGAACAGGCAGCTTGACGGCCAACCGGGCGAACGCAACCTGTCGTAGCACTGGAAAGGCTTTCGGGAAGTGCCCGCTGTACGCCGGCCGGTTAGCCGAGGTTGCGCAGGTCTACCAGCCAGAGGCCGTTCGCCTGGAGGTTCTTGATGTTCTTGGTCCCGACGATGACCTCCGCCGGTTGGACCAGGGGGATGAACGGCCCATATTTATTGAGGGCGGTCTGGAACTTCTCGAACACGGCCTGCCGGGCGGACACAGCACTCGTAGTCGCAGCCTCGTTGGCGAGGGAGTTGACGCTCGGAGCATTCGCTTGCGCTTCCGCGGTGGTCCAGCCGGCCCGCAACCCCACCAAATGGCCCGGGGCGAAGGCCAGGTAGTCCTCCGGGTCCGGGTAGTCCGGGCCCCAGTACCAGAGCCCAAGCGGTTCGGTGCCATCGCGGTACGTCTGCAGGGCGACCTGGATGGACTGAGGCTGCAGGGTCACGTTTATGCCGATCTGGTCCAGGTACTGCTGCAAACGGGCGGCGGCGTCATCGAAGGTCAGGCCGTTGACGGTAATGCCCGTCGGGTACGTGAGTTTCAGGGAGGGGTGGCCTAGGCCCGACTTGGCCAGCCAGGACTTGGCTTGAGCCAGGTCGTACTTGGGGTCGGCGTTGGCCGGCAGCGCACCGAGCAGGACCGTGGGCACGACACCCGGCGACTGGACGGCGCCGGCGCCGGCCAACTCGAGCAGCCCGGCGTAATCGACCCCATAGCGAATGGCCTTTTGGAAATCGGGGTTCGACGTGATCTTGGAGATCTTCGGGTTATCGTTCGTCAGCAGGAACAGCACGTTGGGCGACGGGCCGGCATGGATCTGGACGTTGGTCATCCCCTGGCTCTGGCTGGGGTCGAGGTCCAGGGCGATCTCGTTGGTGCCCCGCTGGACGTCGAGGCGCTCAATGGCGGCGGTAGCGGTGTTGCGCAGCACCACGGTCGAATATGCCGGCTTCGGGCCCCAATAATTGGGGTTGGCCGTCAGGACGACCTGCGAAACGGTGCTGAACGACTTGAGAATGTACGGCCCTGAGCCGGCGGAGTTGGCGTCCAGCCAGTTTTCGGCCGTGTCCTTGGTCGACGCGTCGGCCGCGTCTGTGCCCCCGTGGGCGGCCACGACCTTTTCGTTGAGGATGCCGCAGGCCGGGTTGGTGACGATGTACGGGATGCCCGGGTTGGCGCGCTCGACGTCATGACGACGGTTTCGGGCCCGTCAGCCGTGATGTTCTCGCCGGCCAGCATGAAAGCCGGGTTGCCCTTGAGGTTTATCATCCGGTTGAGCGACCACACCACATCGGCCGAGGTGACCGGCGTCCCGTCGGAAAACCGGGCTTTCGGGTTGAGGTGGAAAATGTACTTCCGGGCGCCGTCCATGACCTGGTACGACGTGGCCAGGTCGGGCACGACCGATTTCAGGTTGCCCCCCTTGAACGTCAAAAGCGAGTCGTACAGCGCGTAGTCGACAAGGTTGCCTGTGGGCTCGTACTCATGGCCCGGGTCGGCGGTCACGAGGACGAAGGAATTGTCTATAACGAGAGTGCGCCCGGTAGTGCTGGCGCTACGTACCGACGCCCATGCCGGGGCCGTGGAAACGGTCCCCAGCAGGAGGGCTGACGTCGACAAGAGTACGCCGAGCGCTCCGGCAGCTGGCTTTTTCAAATTTCCTCCCAGAGTTGAATTACAGAGGCCCGCGAAACTACCCGCCGAGAAGATAGCGGCCTTTCGTGCCTTCCTCCAGAGCATTTCTGCTGGCCAAGGCGGGGTGGCACGATCGGCCGCGCTCCTTCTCTGAGCGCAGGGGGTTTCGCGATCCTTGGTACGTGGATTCTGGCCGGTCAGCCAGGCCCGCGCAACGCGCCCGGGTCAACCTGCGACAGGTGCCACTTGCGCCGGCCGCCGCGGAAGCGACGGCTATGGCACGAACCAGCCGATGCGCCCGACCCGGAAGGTCTGCGTGCGGAGGTCGTGGAGGACAGCCGCACGGAGAGGCCGGGCGGGAGCGGCGGCGGCCAGGATCCGGGCCACCCGGCCCGATACATGAGGGGTGGCAAAGGAGGTCCCGTTCCAGTTGGCCCACCCCTGGAACGAGATGGGGTCTGGCGGGGGGTATTCCGGCATGTAGGGCTGTATGGCGTACGAGCTGTACACCCCGACCCCCTGGGCGCAGACGTCCACCCAGAAGCCGAACTTCTTGTCCCCGTGGTCGCTGAAACATGCCTGCTTCCAGATACCCGCGCAGTGCTCCGCCGCCCCCACGCTGATGGTCCAGTTGTCGTAGGCGGGGTAGAAAGGCCGGGCCCAGCCGAGGTTGCCGGCGGCGGCGACCACTATCGGCGCCGAACCATCCGTCTTGGTGGCCAACCGGCCGAGAGCGGTCAGCCCGAGGAGCGGCTGGTCCCGCCGCGTTAACGCTCCCAGTGAGAGGTTGATAACTCGGGGGTGATGCTCGTGTACGGCCGACGCCAGCTGGACACCGAGCGCCCACTCGTCGGAGGTACCAACATTGTCGAGAACGCGAAAAGACCAGACTTGAGCGTCTTCGGCATTTTGGCGGACAACGCCGCAAACGAAAGCCCCATGGCCTTGCGCATATTGGAGCATCTCGTCGTCAGGCATCGGCCCTTCGTACGGGAAAGGTTCGAGCTCCTGGTTGCCGTCTATATTGAGCGGCGCCATTAGAGAGTTGGCGGCGTAACCCTGCGGGAGACCGCTGTCGAAGACGGCCACGACGATGTCGTTGCCACCGCGTCGCATTTCGAGGTGCGGCCGGGGGGCGGGCAGGCTGGGATCGCCGCACGGTTCGATCAGCCAATGCTGACTGGCGAAGAGCACATGGTTAGGCGTCACGTGGAGGGTGATACCTGGTTTCTCGACGTCGCGCACTTTTGCCTGGAGGGCGTCGATGACCTCCTCCGGTTCGAACCGGCCTCTATAACTGACATCCGTAAACCGGGCTGATCCGGTCAGCAATATGCCTTCAAGTTCCTCGACCCTCTCGTGACCTTGTCCGCGAGGGACGGCACAATTGTCCGAGCCTTCGGCAAACTCGAACTGCTCAAGGGCACGCGCCGTCCTCCTGAACAGCTCAGCTTGCTCGCCCGGGACGAGCAGCTCTCCGGGCCGGTAGAAATAAAGGTCGCGGGGCGGCTCTTCCGACTCGAGGGCATTGGACGGCGAGACCGCAATAGACGGGGTAGGAGGAGCGGCGGCTTCACGTCCCCTCAAGAGCCGGTAGAAATATTGTGTTTGCGGGTACGTGCTGCACTCGAACATCGCTGGCTCCTCCGGTTGGCTACGTGCACGGTGACAGGGTGACCGGGCCATATTTGTCGCGTTTGGGTCATCGCCCGTCTTTGATGTGCCGCGTTTACCACGTGGTCCCGCCTGTTTCAAGCGCCCCGGGGGCTGTGGCAAGGTGACCCCGCCTCCCGATGTCCTCATTGAAGAGTCGGCTGCCGTACTTCGACTGGCAAGAGAGGATCCCCGGCAGGCCGAACGGGAGGCCAGGCAGGTCCGCGACCGGGCGGCCCGGGCTGGCGACCTTTCCGCCGAGTCGACGGCGTGGCGAGCCATGGGGTTGGCCGCCCGCGGCCTCCACCAGATCCCCGAAGCCTTGCGCTATATGCGGACCGCGGTCGAGGTAGCCGAGCGCACTTCCGACTACAACCTGGTGGCGGAGGCGCGGCTCGGCCTGGCCGGGGTGCTCATGCTGGCCGGCGCCACGGAAGAGGCGATGGCCATCCTGGGCGAGACCCACGCCACCGGGGAGACGGCCGTCCTCGTCGCTTCTCAGCGGGCCATGGCTCTCGGGATGCTGGGCCACTACGAACAAGCTCGTCGCGCTTACGGCCCGGTCGTCTCGGGCTTTCGCCGCCTGGGGGACAAGGCCCGCGAAGCGAGAGCACTTGGCAACCGCGGCCTGCTCCACGTCTACACCGGTCGTTTTTCTCAGGCGGACGCTGACCTGGCCCGGGCAGAGGAGATCATGACCCGGATCGGCCACCTGACGGAGGCGGCCACCATATGCCAGAACCGCGGCTTCGCCGCCGCCCGCAAGGGTGACCTGCCTGCCGCGCTGGCGTTCCTCGAGGAAGGCGAGCGTCGTTGCCGGGACCTGGGCGTCCACCCGACCGGGCGCGCCCTGACCCGAGCCAGCACCCTGGCATCGGCCGGGTTGTTGGCCGAGGCCAGCGAAGTGGCGAAGGCGACGGTGGCCCAGTTCCGGGAAGGAGGAGACGAGTCTTACCTGGCCGAAGGCCTGGTGCTCCTGGCCGACATCGCCCTCCTGAGCGACAGCCCGACCGCCTCCCGGACCGCGGCCGAAGAAGCGGGCCGGCTCTTCGAGCAACAAAAGAAGGCAGCCTGGTGCTCGCTGGCGCACGCCGCCATTGCTCGGGCCGGCCTGGCCGAGGGATTTGGTACCGCCTCCATGGCTGCGCTGGCGTCTGACGCCGCCGATCACCTTGACGAGATGCGGCTCGCCGACCAGGCCACCATGGCCCGTTCAGTGGCAGGACAGCTCTGGCTGTCGGCGGGGCAGGAAGCCAGGGGGACGACAGAACTCGAGCGGGCCGGCTCCAGGCGGAGAAGCAGCACCGCCGCCGGCCGGCTGGCCGCCTGGGAGGCGCTGGGCCGGGCCCGCCTGGCCCGCGGAGACCGGCGGGGCGCCATGACGGCCATGAACCGGGCCCTGGCCGTAGTCGACGAACAGCAGTCGAGCCTGATGGCGACCGAGCTCCGGGCCCACGTGTCCGTCCACGCCAGAGCGGCGGCCGGCCTTGGCTTGCAGCTCGCGGTACAGGGCAACCGGGCCACATGCATATGGCAGTGGATGGAGCGCCACCGGGCCAACAGCCTGCGGCCCATCCCCGCTCGCCCTCCACGCGACGAGACACTGGCGGGACTGCTGGCCGAACTGCGGAACGTGGCTCAAGAAATCACGTCATACGTGACCGAAGGGAAAGACCCGACCGCTCTGCTGTCTCGGCAATCGGACCTCGAACGGCGGGGTCGCGAGCGGGCCTGGAAAGCGAGCGCCAACGCACGGGCACGGACGGTGCGACGGGCGGCGGGCACGCCATCGGATTTGGCCCGCGCCCTGGAGGGAGCCACGCTGGTGGAGTTCGGCGAAGTCGATGGCTTCTTTCACGCTGTTGTCTTGGCCGGTGGCCGGTGGCGCCACCGCCGGCTGGCGGCGGCGCCGGATGTTCTCCGGGAGCTCGGTCATGTCCGCATGGCGTTACGCCGGATGGCCTACAGCGAGGCCAAATCCGCCCTGGCGGCCGGGGCGCAGGAGCAGTTGTGGCGAGCGGCTGGAGCTCTCGACGACCTCATGTTCGGGCCTATCGCGAGGATGCTCGGCCCGGGGCCGGTGGTCGTCGTCCCGACGGGAGAACTGTTTTCGGCTCCATGGGCGGCGCTGCCCGCTCTCTTCGGACGGACCGTGTCGGTCGCCCCCTCGGGCGAACTCTGGCTGGAGGCAACGTCGCGGGCGCGCCACTCCCGCCGCCAGCCGGCCGAAAGCCGCCAGGTGGTGGTGGCCGGCCCCGGGCTTGCCGGCGCTGACCGTGAAGCCAGGAGGATAGGTTCCCTGTACCCGAGGGCGACGGTCCTGACCGGTGCCCAGGCTCATGCCGCGGCAGTGACCAGGGCTCTGGAGGGAGCCAACCTGGCCCACATAGCCGCTCACGCCCGCTTTCGGGCCGATAACGGCCTCTGGTCCAGCCTCGAGCTCGCCGACGGCGGCCTTACTGTCTATGACCTCGAACTTTTGCGCCACCCTCCGCAGGTCGTCATCCTCTCCGCCTGCCAGTCGGGGCTGTCGGCGGTGCACTCCGGGGACGAGATCGTGGGCCTGGTGGCGGCTCTGCTCCACATGGGCACTCACGCCGTGGTGGCCTCCGTGGTCCCGGTCGAGGACCGGGCCAGTGAGCAACTGATGGTCGCCCTGCACGAGCGGCTCGGGTCGGGTCAGTCGCCTGCGGTGGCCTTGGCCGGGGCTCAGGGCGCATCGGCCGCCGTGGTGGGCCTTTCCTATGTCTGTTTTGGCAGCTTGTGAAGATGGCGGGTGGCTCGACGGAGGGCGTCTCGACGGAGGGGTGGCTTGACGGAGGGGTGGCTCGACGGAGGGGTGGCTTGACGTAGGGCCGGCTCGAGCGAGGCGAAGGGGGCGGGAACGAGCCAACCTGCCGACAACGCGTCGGGACGACCTGTTGGCCTTCTAAACGGCCTCGATGTCGGCGCAGCTCGACCGATATCTGCCTAATCGTCTGGCGAGATTTGCCATTGACAGTGGCATAATCTGGTGGTACCGATACTAGTTATGGGTGATGCAGGGAAAAGGGAAGAGACAGAGGCCATCCTGCGGATGGTCGCCGCCGGCAAGATCAGCGTCGAACAAGGGTCTGCACTGCTCGACGCCCTCGAACCTCCGGCCCCGTCCGGCCCACGTCCCACCAGGGGCCTTGGTGAGTTGCTCGAGGAGGTCCTGGCGGCCGGTTTGGGCAGACGGTTCAGTGAAAGCTGGGCCGGTCATGGGCCGTCCGGTCATGGACCGTCCGGTCATGGGCCGTCAAGTCATGGACCGGCCAGGCCTCCGCGGCCACCCCGGGCCCCACGCACCGCTCGAGCGGAGCAACGGATGGGCGGGCCCTTCTCCGCCAGCACAAGCAGGCCGGGGCTGAGTTTCGAGGACCTGGTCGAGCTGAAAACCCAGGGAGTGCCAAAACGCTACATAGAAGAGATGCGTGACATCTTCCCCGACCTCGGCCTGGGCGAGCTGCTGGAGTGCAGCGAATCCGACATCGGGCCCGATTACGCC
>DATJUH010000268.1:0-3536 GCA_035502515.1 Acidimicrobiales bacterium | reverse complement strand
ACCCGGAGGTCTACGGGGCTTTCCTGCGTGGGCTGTACGAAGCGGACGGGGACGCGGGCAGCGGGTACCCAACTTTGAAGACGACATCGATCGAATTGGCGCATGACGTCCAGACGCTGCTGCTTGCCCTTGGCTACCCGGCCACTCTGCGGGTGGCGGAGCGTGCCAGCGGCTGGGGGGATCTCCCTTTGGCGTCAGTACGGCTCCTCAACTTCGGGTGGAACGAGCAGTGGCTCGAAGAAGTAGGTTTCATGGGAGGGCGCAAAAACGGCAACGTCGCCGTCTCCAACCTCCAACAGGCAGGGCGCGGGGACTACATCCCATTGACGAGGGAGCTGATCGACCGGTTGGCGCCTGTCAACGACAGGCTTCGCAAGGTCCTACTGATGGAGCACTCCCAGCACAAGGCGTCACGGCGTGCCGCCCGTGAACTCTACGAGCTGACAAACGACGCCCGGCTCGGCCACCTGCTCTCGTATTTCTACGACAGGGTATCTTCGGTCGACCTGGGCGATGACGAGCTGACCTACGACCTGTCGGTGCCGGCGAATGTCACCTATGTGGCCAATGGTTTCGTGAGCCATAACACGATCGGCCTGATGATGGACTGTGACACGACCGGCATCGAGCCGGACCTCGGGTTAGTGAAGACTAAGAAACTGGTCGGCGGCGGCACCATGTCGATCGTCAACCAGACCGTCCCTCGGGCCTTGCGCCGCCTCGGTTATCCCGAAGGTCAGGTCGATGAGATCGCCGCCTACATCGACGAGCACAAGTCGGTGCTCGGTGCCCCGCACCTTTCTCCCGACCATCTGGCTGTCTTCGCTTGCTCGATGGGGGACAACACGATCCATTACCTCGGCCATGTGCGGATGATGGCGGCGGCACAGGCATTTCTTTCTGGAGCCGTGTCGAAGACGGTCAACATGCCGGAGGATGTGAGCGTCGAGGACGTCGAGCAGCTGCATATCGATGCCTGGAAGATGGGTGTCAAGGCGGTGGCGATCTACCGGGACAACTGCAAGGTCGCCCAGCCGTTGGCGACGACGAAGTCCGCTGCTGCTTCTGCCGCTGGTGCCGCTGGTGCCGCTGGTGCCGCTGGTGCCGCTGGTGCCGGTGTGGCAGGTGGGCGCCGCTCCGAGCCGGGCTCCGGGCCCGAGGCTCACGACGCCGAACTGGCGCAGAAGGTTGCGGAGCTGGAAAAGGCTCTCCAGTTGCAGACCGTTGTCGTCAAAAAGCCCATCCACGAGCACATGCCCCGCAAGCGCAAGTCGTCCACGTTCTCGTTCCGGGTTGCGGACTGCGAGGGTTACGTGACGGTCGGGGAGTTCCCGGACGGGCGCCCGGGCGAGGTATTTATCAGCGTTTCCAAGCAGGGTTCGACCCTAGCGGGGATCATGGACGCTTTCGCCATCTCGGTCAGCATGGGCCTCCAGCACGGTGTCCCGCTTGCGACCTTTGTCCGCCATTTCACCAACATGCGTTTCGAGCCGGCGGGCATGACCGACGACCCGGACTTGCGGTTCGCCTCTTCGTTGGTGGACTACATCTTCCGGCGTCTGGCGGTCGAGTACATGGGCTCCGAGGAGCGGGCCGACCTAGGGATACAGACCGTGAGCGAGCGGATGCAGCCGACGCTCCCGGGCGTCGAGGAAGCCGTGATCGTGGACCAACCGTTCCGCCCGGACCTGGATATCGAGGACGGCGGTCTCACTGAGCCACGGAGTGGCCGGCCCGACGCAGGCGCGGGTGGTGTCACACCGCAGCTGTTCTCGCCTGCGGGCTCGGGCGCTGCGGACCGGGGCACTGGGGCAGCCAAGGCCTCTAGCGCGGCCAAGGTTCCCAGCGCCGCCACGAGCGACGCCCCGTATTGTTACCAGTGCGGCGTCCAAATGCAGCGGGCGGGTAGCTGTTTCGCATGCCCGTCGTGCGGCACAACGAGTGGCTGCTCGTAGTGTCAACGGCCAATCAATGTTCCTAGGACCCGACCTTCTACGTCACAGCTTCGGCCAGTAATATCAGGAAACTCGTCCAAATTATGTCCATGCGACGGGTATGCCTGTTGAGGTTGTCCGGATAGGTCGAAATCGAGGACTTGTCTTGGCCGATAACACATATGTGGGCGTCTTACCCAGCCTCCTTCAAATGACGCCACCTGACGTGAGATATCAAGCACACCGAGTAACGATTGGAGGCGCAGGCACGTCGCGGCTGGTGCGCCAGGGAAAACTTGTTGTGGGTGAGGGGGAGTGCGGCGTCTCCGGGGGCAGTGCCAGTCCTGGGGGGCCGAGTGTGGGCGTTGGATGTACATTGGATGGCGGTTTACACGTAATGCAATGCAACGAAGATCCCCGCCGCCGTCTAGCCGCCCGGCCCGTCCGGCCGTCTAGCTATAGCTAGTCCACGGACTGAGTGCCTCCGCCACTAACGAGAACCTCACCTTTTCCTGCTCCAGGCGGACGCCGCGCCCGTAGCGGTCCTCGACCAGGTCCCGGTATAGGGCCGATTCGTCAGGGGTCAGGTTGTGGACAGCCCGGGAGGTGGGAGCGAGCTCGTTAGACCATTGCCCATGGTGCCGCAGCAGCGTGGCCGTATCCATCAAGATCGACGCGACCTTGGGGTAGCGCTGACGCAGGTTGTTGAGGATGGCTAAGCCATGCGTGTCGATGTCGCCCCAGTACACAAGCTCGCGCGAGCTCAACCAATCGCCGGCGTTGGCCGGCTCGAGGGCGTAGCCCGAGCCAAACATGACAATGCTGTCGGCGACATCTGGGAACGCCAGGTATGTGACCTCGTTCTCGATGATGAACACGGTCGACGCGTTGATCTGTGCCACCGGTATTTCCCGTCCCCGGAGTCGGACTTCACTGACGCCGTACGGCCACGAAGCCTGTGGGCACAGGAAACGGAGCCGAACGTACTCGGGTTTTCCCATAAAGCCCAGGCGCCGGGCAGGGTCGGGCGCCTCCGGCTTGACACGTTCCGGGGCGATCACCGAGAGGAGCTGCTCGAACAATTTGTAGTTGCGCTCTACGAACTTGCTGTCCACGCCGGCGATGTCCAGTTGCCTGAGGTACAGGCGGCTCGTGTCCCGGGTCGTGACCCAATTGAGGGCAGCCAGGACAAGCCCCCATATGTCTCTGTTGGCGATGGCCACGAGAGGGTGCCCTGAAACCCAGCCTCTGAGAGCGGGGAGAGCCGCATCGGTAAGGGCACAAACTTCCTCCAAGGCCTGGCGGTCGGCCGTGGTACCGATTAGTTCGCAGAGCTGCTCGGGAGTATCCACCCACGCCCGGACCGGGAGCTGGTTGGTACCTACCATGCGGCTACTGACAGAGCGGTACTCGGTGCGCAACCGTGGCTTACCTTCGGGACCAGGCCCGCGGCAGTCTCGCTCCCACTTGGCCAACCATCGGCGCACGACATCCAGCCGTCCTATGATGTCCGCGGCGACCGGAGCGCGGACTGGGACTGATATTGGTGCCCACGGTTCACCGGCTGCCATGGCCGAGAGGTATTGACCACGCGCCCAGCGG
>DATJUH010000267.1:0-16758 GCA_035502515.1 Acidimicrobiales bacterium | reverse complement strand
TGGCTTACATGGTAGAACGGGCGGTAACTGAGGCGGGTTATATCCTGCTTGTCGACCAGACAGAGGGCCTTCGCGAGCGGGAGAACCGGGTGGTGCGAGGTATCCGGTCGCAGCTGATCGACGGCCTAATCTTCGCACCCTTTGCCCTCGCCGAATCGACCATTGCCCAAATTCGCAGCACCACCCCCCTTGTACTGTTGGGGGAAAGGGTGTCGCACGCTGCAATTGACCATGTTGCGATCGATAATGTTGCCGCCGCCCGTGAGGCCGTAAGCCATCTGATTAGGCTGGGCCGTCGTCGTATCGCCGCCATTGGCACATTCAGGCCCGTATCCGAGGAGCCGGCCCGCCTACGACTAGCGGGCTACCGGGCCGCGCTGAGGGAGGGAGGACTGCCGCACAAAGAGAATTTGACAATGCCAGTGCGTGCGTCTGAGCGGCTCGAAGGTCTGAGAGGGACTCGGCGGCTTCTTGCCGGAGGTGCGCACCCGGACGCAATTTTCGCATTCAACGATGTATTGGCTTTCGGTGCGCTCAGGGCACTGTTCGAGGCCGGGTTGCGCGTCCCCGACGACGTAGCCGTGGTCGGGTTCGACGATGTAGAGGAAGGGCAGTTCTCGGTCCCGACGCTCACGACGATCTCACCTGACAAGCAGCGGATCGCTGAAAGCGCCGTCGCAAGTCTTGTTGAACGTATGAACGGCAAAGGAGAGACTGGTGCGCGGGACACGGTAGTACCACACGCGCTAATAGAGCGGGAGAGCACGCTGGGTTTCGCTGCACGTATGGCAAAGAGGGCAGGGGCCTTTGACGGCCGCGAGGCCAGGACAAGGTAGTGCAGCTTTGCATTCGCTGGTCGCGACCGCCGTGACCCGCTTCGTGCCGTCCCTTCTTGGACCATCACGTCGCCCGGCGTCGTCGTGACGGCTCGCCGGCGGCCGGGGTCGGTGTTGGGCCCGCGCATTGCCAAGGTGGCAAGGGCCGTGGCAGTGGACCACCTGTTGAGCACGGGGGCTGCGCCTCAGGGACGAAGTGGTAACTCTGAAGTTGACCGGCTCTGGACGTGATGCCAGGTCACAACCAAGGTTCGGGAGACGCCGCCGGTGCCAATGGCCGCTGCCGGCCGGCCTAAGGTTCTCGACGTCGTATTGAAGTACTGACTAACAGCGAAGACAGCGAAAAAGCGAGGATGGCTTAATGCATGATGCCCTTAATTTGCAGGAGCTGCTTGGCGATGAGCTGGTCGAGCGCCAACAAAGCGGCTTCGACGTGGACATGGCCTTGGTGGAAGCGGTGAGAGCTGTCTCTACGGGCCCCGGGACGCCACTGGAGGAGGTCGAGAACCTGTACGACCAGTTGGAGCAGGCGCCCGTACGCCCCGGGTGGGATTACCGGGAGCCGACCGTCCTCGAGGAGATCTTGGCCGAAGCACCCGGGGCCGGCCAGGGCGAACCGGCGGCCGGCTACGAAGACCGCGTGTTGGCGGCCTGGCTGGGGCGATGCGCCGGGTGCAACCTCGGTAAGCCGGTGGAGGGCTACGGCTGGACCCGGGCGAAGCTCAGGGAGTACCTCATGGAGGCGAACGCTTACCCATTGGACGATTACCTGCCCGTCCTCGACCCCATGCCGGCGCGTTTCACGCTCAACCCGTGCTGG
The DNA here is from genome assembly GCA_035502515.1 of Acidimicrobiales bacterium. Taxonomy (GTDB): domain Bacteria; phylum Actinomycetota; class Acidimicrobiia; order Acidimicrobiales; family Palsa-688; genus Fen-671. Next base: position 15,102 of record DATJUH010000267.1, on the reverse strand, counting down.
GAAGTGGCGACCCGTGGGAGGGTCCGGGCCATGGCCAGGGACGACGACACCGACTACACCATGCTCGGCCTGAGGGTACTGGAAACATACGGGCGCGGCTACACCAGTGCCGACGTAGCCAATGAATGGCTTCGCGGGATGCCATTCCACATGGTGTACACGGCCGAGCGGGTGGCTTACCGCAACTTGGTCCGAGGCTTGCAGCCGCCGGCGACGGCAACAGTGCGCAACCCCTATCGGGAATGGATCGGCGCCTTGATCAGAGCGGACATCTTTGGCTACGTGTCACCCGGCGACCCCCAAGCCGCCGCCGTGCTCTCCTACCAGGACGCAGCGCTTTCGCACACTGCCAACGGGGTGTACGGCGAAATGTGGGCGGCGGCATTGGTAGCGGCGGCGTTCGCCACGTCCTCGGCCAAGGAGGCTCTGCAGCAGGCGGCCCGGGTTGTCCCGGCGTCGTCCAGGTTGGCCGAGTCGCTGCAATCGACCATGGCCACCTACGAAGACGGTGGCTCATGGGAGGACGCCATGGCGTCCATGGAAAAGCGGTTGGACGGCTACCACTGGGTCCACACCATCAACAACGCCGAGGTGGTGGCGGCCGCGCTGCTCTGGGGGGACGGCGATTTCGCCCGGACGATCGGACTGGCCGTGGAGGCAGGTCTGGACACCGACTGTACCGGTGCCACCGCCGGGTCGGTGTACGGGGCGCTGCACGGGCCGGCCGACCTGCCTGCCAAGTGGACGGCTCCCCTCGAAGACACCATGCACAGCGCCATTTTTGGCTTCGACGGCACTTCCATAACCGGGCTGGCCGACCGGACCGTGGAGCTGAGGCGCAACAACGCGTCGTAGGGGACCGGCCACTTCTCAGTCCACTCAGCCCGAAAACGCTCCTATCAGTACATCAGGCGGGGGTCGCGATAGTGCTTGAACTCCAGAAGGTTGTCGGACGGATCTCTCAGCACGAAGGTGAGGTGTTCCTCTGCGAGGCCCTCGAACCGCGTCGAGACGTCCTGGAAAAAAAGGATCTTGCGCAGCTGGGCTAACTCGTAGAGCTGTTCGAAGGCCTGCCGGTCATGGAAGGTGACCCCGAAGTGGCGAGGGTAAAGCGACAGCGGTTCTTCCTTTGGCGCCACCGTGCTTAGGTGGCACACCAGCTGGTCGCCAAAGAAATCGACCGTGATGCGGTCCGCATAGCGCCGCGCCAGTTTGCAGCCGAGCAACGTGACATAGAAATGCTGAGCCTCGTCGAGGTCACCGGCCGGGATGGCGAGGTGGAAAACGTCATTGGAGGTCCTCATCGAAGGCTCAGCTCCTCGAGCTGTTCGAGATCAAGAAGAGTGTCGGCGCGCAGCCCCAAGCGCAACGTCTCGAGCGCCAGCACGGCCGCAGGGGCAACATTGCCGAGGTTGACATCAGGTCCTACCCGACGCACCATGTACGCCTGGGCATCAGTAGTGGGCGCCTCGAACAGCAGCACTTCCACGGGCAGCTCAGCCAGCACGTGTTCGACCAAGCCCTCCTTTAGGTCCCCGTTGGCCTGGAAGATCCCCGAGCTGGCGCTTTCCCGGGCCTCCAGGGTCACCAGGCCGGCGCCGGCGGCGAGATCGTCTTCCACGTATTCGACCCACTGCCGAGGGCTGAGGCGGTCCGAGCGGTCGCTGTCCTTGAAACCGACCTCGGAAATAACCGTGAAATCCGTTGTCAGCTTGCGGATATAGCCGGCCTTCTCCTGATTGGACAGGTCGATGGTCCCGTTGGAGACCTCGACATGCTGGCACGAGAACCGCTGGCAAAAAGCCCGGAAATCGTCGAAGCGGCCTTGAAGGACAAACTTTTCGAACAACGTCCCGCCAAAGTAGTGGTCGATGTCATTGGCCTCCAGCAGTTCGATCTTGGCGGCGAGCTCACGTGAAACGACCGCCGTACCCCAACCGAATTTCACGAAATCGAGATACTCCCCGGCGCTGGCCACGATGTCCCGCAGAGTCCCGAGGGGCAGTCCCCCGTCGATCGCCATAGTCAGCCCGTTCTGGCGAGGCTTTGTGGTCCGCGCCGGGAGATGAAGCGTGCTGTTGTTCATTTTGGGTTCCTTTTCTGTAAGTGAGCGAGCGCCGCCGGGAGGTGCCGTTGTGTTCTACTGTTTTCCACTGAGGGTCAAGTGACGCAAATACGAGGTGACGAGCACCGGCGAGGGTGCGGCACGCTCGACCACCATCCCGTTGTGGACATGGGGCCAGGCCATTTCGTCCGGTCCGACACCGTCCAGCCAGGCCAATACCACCCGCACCACGCCACCGTGGCACACAACCACCAGGTCACCGTCGGGGTGGTCGGAAAGCAGTTCATCAAGGCCGGCCGTGAGGCGGGCGTAGAACTGACGGACGGTCTCGCCGCCCGCCGGGGCGGCATCGGCGTCGACCACCCGACCGCGCTCTATACCGAGATGATCCGGGCTCACGAGGGCATGCGGGACGCCTTCGGCGGAGCCCAGGCAACGTTCGCGCAGCCGACGGTCGTAAGTGACCGGCCGGTGCAGCGACTGACTGATTGGTAGCGCAGTCTGCACCGCTCGCTGCAGGTCGCTCGACACGATGGTGGCGACCGGCTTCCCGGTAAGTACCCGGGCGCACCGGCGGGCCTGTTCGACGCCGCGTTCTGTCAAGGCCGGCACGTCCGTGTGGCCCTGAGCGAGCCCGAGGACGTTCCAGGTGGACTCACCATGACGCACCAGCCACAGCCGGCGCTGTGCGCGTTGGGCCACGGGCTCCAATAAAGTCACATTTCCACTGTGGCCGAGATAGCGTGGTTTGGAGGCGCGAACGCCCCAGGAAATAGCTCAACGAGCGCTTAGTTTCGGCTTAATTGGAAATTCTCAGCTCTCTGTCACCCTATAACCAGGGGCGGTGGCTAAATTCTGCGTGAGCTGCGAAGTTGCTAGGGTTGCCCACCGTATATAAAGTGGTCCGGAATGTCGGAGTGGGACCAGCGGCGAAGCATACAAGTGCCTTCCGCGGCCAGGATCGCCCGGCAGGCGCTCGAGGCACTGTAGAACGGTGATTGGCGGTCAAGAGCGGAGCAACGCGGGGCGGGTCTTCGAGTGCATGGCCACACTTCTTGCTACTCTTCTCGGGTTCGTCGCCTTGGCCCCGGCCGCGTGGTCCTCCGGAATGGCCCCAGTGCCTGGCCTCCCCGGCCCCAGCCCCCAGCTCGCGGTGGGTGCGAGCCCGGTGGCGGACAGAGCGCTAACCGTGGTAACCGGTGCCTGCCCCTCAGAACCCTCTCCGTCAAGGCTGCCCAGCCGGCCGCTGACGGTAGTCGTCGGGGCTTCCTTCACTGCCGGGGTCGGCGCATCATCTCCCACCCTCAGTTGGGCTTACCTGCTAGCCGGCTATCTCGGCTGGCGAGCCATGGTCAGAGGTGTGCCGGGGGCGGGTTACGTCCGCGTTGGTAAAGATGGCATGGGGCCCATCGGGAGGCTCCTGTCGGAGGCGGACCTGTTTCGGGCACACCCATCACTGGTCGTAATCCAAGCCGGCCACGATGATATCGGGGAGCCGTTGTCGTTGATCGCCAGGCAAGAAACGGCCGACCTCGAGTTCATACGCAAGCAAGCCTCTGGTGCCCGCATAGCGATTGTTTCCGTGTTCCTGCGGCTCGGTACGACGCCTTCGTTACAGGACATCCAAACCAACCAGACCATTGTGGCCACTGCGGAAAAGGTCGACCCCAGTGTGATTATCTTCAACCCGATAGCGGGCCACTGGCATTTCGAGCGAGTCCCCGGCGGGCTGCACCCCGACGAGCGCGGCGACATCTGGATCGCCCGCCATGTCGCCGAAGGTCTGGTGGCCCGGGGCGTGACCGATTTCAACAGTCAAGCCTGCCTCAGTGACGCCTAACCCACTGCTCCCAACGGCGCGCCGCATTTGGAGCCCGGAGCGGCTGCGGCCCTCTGAGGCGGTGGTGATCCCTGGCAATACGGCGGCCCTTGGTCCGGACCCAAAGCGACGTCAGGCGGCCGAGCTCGCGGCTGCCACGGTGCCCGCCACCAGGTGGGGTGGTCTGCACACCTGAGGGCGGCGCCACGGTTGGCGGGGCCGCCCGCAGGTGGCCTTGGCACCGGGCAGACGAGCGAGGACCGAAGTAAGTGCGGCAGAACAGACGAAAACAATTATGACCGCGCCGAGGACTACGACCGGCCAGGATAAAGATGTCGTCAAGTTTCCCCAACCGAGCATCGAAACAATGCTGAGTAGCAGTACCTGGCTCAGGTAGATGCCAAAGGAATTGTCCGCCCCCGACTGAGCGGCGGAGCGGGCCCAGCCGGGCGCCCGCGGATGTGCTACTACGACGCCGAGGAGGTAAATGGCGCCGATCAGGCTTATAAACAGCGGTATAACGACGGGCTGAAAGGGGTCGGTCAGGTTGGTCCCGCCCAGCGTGGGTACGACCGCCAGGTCAGCGAGCCAGTACCACGCCTCGGCGCAAACAAGTGTGACCCCGCTGGCCATCAGGACCAACCGCCAGTGACGGCCCAACCATGCATGTACTTCCCGGTAGTACAGAGCCATCAGCCCGCCCGCCACCAGGTAGAGCTGGTAGTCCCAGATCTCCCGCGCCCCCCAGAAACCGCTTAGCCATTCAGGCAGCAGGCCCCAGTGCAGGAGCCATCCCATGCCGAGCTGCACAGCGGCGCTGGTCCCCAGCAGCAGCCACGGTCGCCGCGCGCCGCGACGCAGGAGCCAGAGGAACAATGGGTAAACGATGTAGAACTCGAGGAGGAGGACGAGAAAATAGAGCTGGTAGTAGCCCGACAAGAGGAGGTAGCCCAAGTGGGCCAGACTGGTCGAGACTGAGCCGGTTAATCCGCCCGGGCGGTACATAGCGGAAACGCCCGGGACGCTCTGCCAGAAGAAGTAAAAACAAGTCCACAGCGCATAGGGAACGGCGACGGCCAAGAGACGGCGATGCCAGAAACGACCGAAGTTCGCCCGTTCGAGATGAGGGTAGGCGTACACCAGCATGGCGGCGGATATGAACATGAAGGCGAAGCGGCCCAGATGGGTGACGAGGAGAGCCGCCCCGGCCGTCGCACTGGCGGCCGGGGCGAACAGCAACAGGCTATGGGTAGTTATTACTACGCCTTGCTTGAACGGGCGCATGTAGTCGACATGGTGGAGCCTCGGGCGGCGTGGCTGCCCGGCGACCGGCACGAGGGTGGGCTCGGAACTGCCGACGTCGTTAGCGGGCGGCATCGAGCCCGCGGCCGCCGTCACAGCGGTGTGGCTGAGGCCAGTTCGACCAGTGCCCGCCGACGGGAGACTTTCCCCGTCGGCCCTACCGGGAGGTTGTCGACCACGTGAGTGGCTACGGGCACCTTGAAGGCGTTTAGCTCAGCCCGGCAACGCGACTCCAGGGCGGCCACGAGCTGAGCGTGCCGCGGCGCGGACAATCCGGGAGCTACCACGTAGGCGACGGGCACCGCACCGAGCACCGGGTCGGGTAGCCCGACAACCACGGCGGCACGCACCTGCGGGTCGGCCAGGAGGACTTCTTCGACCTCGCGGGGGTAAATGTTCTCGCCTCCGCGGTTGACCACATCGTCGGCCCGGCCGACGAGGAAGACGTAACCATCCTCGTCCTGGTAGCCCAGATCGGAGGTGGAAAGCCACCCATCGGGCGTGAAGGCGTCTTCGCCACCCACGGCGTAGCCGGTGATTACGCCGTTCCCCCTCACTTCTATGAGGCCGACTTCGCCGCTCGGTAGGAGCCGCCCGCTGCGGTCGACGACTCGTAGACGACACCCAACGGGCGGCCCGACCGAGCCCGGCTTGCGCACGCCATCGACCGGATTGGCCGTGATCATGCTGGCGGCCTCGGTCATGCCATAGCTTTCGACCACGCGCAGCCCCGTAACGGCTTCGAACCGCTCAAAGGTAGCGGCGGGCAGCGGGGCGGACGCCGAGCGCACGAAGCGGACATTGGCCCGCACCTGCCGCCGGACTTCCTCCGATGCGGCGGCCAGCGGGGCGGCTGTGGCCAGGATCGTGATGATGGCAGGTACCGCGTTGACCCACGTGGCCCCGTGACGAGCAACATTTTCCCAGAAGCGAGTCCTGTGGAACTTGTCGTCGAGGACAATGCCGGCCTGTCCGGCTAGCGTCGCCAACAAGGCCACTACCTCAGCGTTTACATGGAAAAGGGGCAAAGGAGAAAAGCCGCGCTCGGCCGGCGTCAATCGGTGGTGAAAGGCAATACCCCGGGCCACATGGACCAGCTGCGCCTCGCCCAGCCTCACTACCTTCGGCGCGCCGGTTGTGCCGCTGGTGCTGAGGAGAACGGCTCCCTCACTACCATTAGTGGCGGCGCCATCGGGCGAAAGGTCCATCAACCCGGTTCTGGCGCGGCCCGAGGAGCGGCGGGAGCGACCGGCGGGCACGTCGACGACAACTGCGATGGGGCCGGCGCCGTCCTCGAACAGGCCGGTACGGGAGATGGTGGCGACCGTGCCCGTCAGCGCCATGGTGCGGCGCAGTTCGGGCGCCGGCGCCCTGGGGTCAAGAGGGACCACCGTCCGGCCGGCGGCGAGGAGGGCGACGAAGGCGGCGGCGTAGTCGAGGTAGTCCTCACAGCTGACAGCGATGGGACCGTCGGATGGGGCTCCGATGCGAACTAGGTGGGCCGTCAGCGTGGCCGCCAATGTGGCCAACTGGCTGTACGTGACCGTCCGGTCATCGCGGGCACCTTTCAAGAAACATTGCGCCGGCCGTTCGTCCGCACCCTGTGCTACCCACCGGCGGATGTCCTCACCCACCGGGCCAAGACGCTGCGACCGCCGGCGGCCGGCCGCGGCGGCGGGTGAAGCCGTTTTTGCCATTAGTCCACGGTAGGAGCTGCTCGCGTCTCCAATCTGAGAGTTGGCCGAGTACGGTTCTAATTTTTGGTAAAGATCCGGACAAGCGTTCGTGGCCCGGGGAATTCCGACCGCATTTTGGTCGCTCGAGCGTACCGGGACCTCAAGCGGCCAGGACCAATACCGCAAAGAGCCGTGTACCAGAAGTTGTTCCTTTCAATTTCTCTCAGGTACTTGTTCGCAAGCCTTGAGGTAAGCCACAGCCGCCTTTAAGTGGCAGAGGGAATGGTTAATGGGTACTAAGCGGAAGGAGCAACCAATGAGCACAACTTTCCCAGAAGGCGGGACCGGCCCCGAAACGGCGCCACGGGCGCCAATGGCCCGTTCTGGTCAGCCTGCGCCGCCGCCGGCCTCAACGGTCTCGCCGGCCTGGGCCACTACCAATCCAACTACTGGCTGGGCCTCTCCCCGGCGCCGGCGGGCCGGCGCCGCGGCGGTCCTCTTGGCCGCCGCCCTTGCCGGGCTCGGCATCGGCCGGGCGGTGCAGGGAAACGGTACCGCTGCGAGCGGTGCGACGACGGCGGCCACCTATTCGCTGCCCCAGCTCGAGGCCAAGGTCGACCCCGCTCTGGTGGACGTGGTCTCCACGATCGATTACGGGGAAGGCGAGGCGGCGGGCACCGGGATCGTGCTTACCTCCTCGGGGGAAGTACTGACCAATAACCACGTTGTCGAAGGGGCGACGAGTATCAAGGTGACTGACATCGGGAACGGAAAGACCTATTCCGCCACCGTCGTGGGCTACAACGTCACGTCCGACGTTGCCGTCATCAAGCTGCAGGGCGCCTCGGGGCTCAAGACCGCGACGCTGGGCGATTCGAACGCGGTGTCGGTCGGCCAGAGCGTGGTCGCCATCGGGAACGCCGGCGGGGTCGGCGGCACACCGTCGGCGGCATCGGGCACCGTGACCGCCCTCGGCCAGGACATAACCGCGTCGGACGAGTCCGCCGGGTCCGAGGAGCAATTGACGAACCTGGTCGAGACCGACGCCAACGTCCAACCGGGTGATTCCGGTGGCCCCCTGGTCAATATGAGCGGCCAGGTCATCGGCATGGACACGGCAGGGTCGTCGACCTTCCAGTTCCAGTTCGGAGGCTCGCAAAGCGGGAACAGCTCGGGGAGCGACGGCTTTGCCATCCCCATAAACGAGGCGGTGTCGATCGCTAAAGAGATCGAGTCCGGAAAGTCCTCGTCGCTGGTCCATATCGGGGCGACGGCGTTCCTTGGGGTTGAAGTAGCGAGCACTTCTGATTATTACGGGTCGGCGTATGGTGTCTCGGGCGCCACCGTCGAGGGTGTAGTCTCCGGTTCCCCGGCCGCCGCCGCCGGCCTCTCCTCGGGCGACACCATCACATCGGTGGGCGGTCATGCCATCTCCTCGTCGACGAGCCTCCGGGGCGTCCTGGACGAGTTCCACCCAGGGCAGAGGGTGTCCGTTACATGGGAAGACTCCTTGGGCGGTTCTCACACTGCCACCGTTGACCTCGTGTCCGGCCCGACGGGGTGAGTGGGGTTCGGTGGCTTTGGCTGCGTGGGCCCAGACGCCGCGTGGCCGCTCAGCCCGCCCGCAGGCCGGCAATGATCTGTTGGCAGATACGGCCCAGCTCACGCACTTGGCCGGGGGTCAAGGCGTCGAACAGGCACTGGCGTACAGCGGTTACATGGCCCGGAGCCGCTTGCTCGAGCGCGGCCCGGCCCTGGGCGGTGAGGACGGCGACCTCGCCCCGGCCGTCGGTCGGGCTGGCTCGCCGCTCCGCCCACCCGGCCGCCTCTAGCCGGGCCATGGCGTGGGACAGCCGGCTCCGGGACGAGCCGCACGCCTCGGCCAGATCGCGCATACGCAGGGCCTGGCCGGGAGCCTCCGACAGGTGGACCAGCACCTGGTAGTAGGAGACAGGCATACCGGCGTCGCGTTGCAACTCCGCCTCCAGCCGCTCCCACAGCAGCCGGGTGGCCTCCAAGTAGGAGCGCCAGGTCCGCTGCTCGTCCTCGTCCAACCATCGGGTCCTCTCCACCCGTTCATGGTACGCGGGAATAGTTGAACACTCAACCACGTTCACCTTGACTGCAGGAAGTAGTTGAGAGTTCAACAGCAAGGAGGAACCATGAACACCCTGAACACCACCGAGATCCCCGGCTATGTTGCCGGCACCTGGAACATCGACCCCGTCCACTCCGACGTCAGCTTCACCGTGCGCCACATGATGGTGAGTAAGGTGCGGGGCCATTTCGAGAAGTTCAGCGGGCAGATCGTGACCGCCGACGACCCTTTTGAGTCAACCGTCGTTGCTGTCGTGGACGCCACCAGCTTCAACACCAACAACGTCGACCGCGATAACCACATCCGCTCCGCCGACTTCCTCGAGGTTGACAAGTACCCGACCCTCGAGTTCCGCTCCACCGGCCTGCGGGCCCGCGGAGGGGCCGACTACGCCCTCGACGGGGAGCTGACCGTCCACGGCGTCACTCGACCGGTGACATTCTTGCTAGAGCTCAACGGCTTCACCAAGGATCCCTACGGCGGCTACCGAGTCGGTTTGTCGGCCACCACCGACATCACCCGCAGCGACTTCGGCGTCAGCATCAATATCCCGATGGAGGGCGGCGGCGTGGTCGTCGGCGACAAGGTGCAGGTCAGCCTGGAGCTCGAGGCCGTCCTCGACACTCCCGCCTCCTGACGTCAGCCATCGCGGCAACCTCAGGCACATCTAATTACGATCACGAGCTTGGCGCCCCGCAGCTTTTATCGCACCACAGTGGGAGAGCGGCCGCAATGGGCCGCTCTCGCCTATGCCGAGGCGTGATAACGAGCCCATAGGTTGGCGGTAAAGGAGCGCACAGGTACTCGCCGGGCCAACTCTCACTACCGGCGTATCAGCGCCCCCAGCGTTTCCGGTTCGTACAACGTCGCTGTCTCGACGAGCTTTCCGTCGAGAATACCCGCCGGCGTCCCCTGCGGGTCCTGCTGGCCGAATACTTTGTCGATTGCGGTCACCCACTTCTCATAGCGGCCTTCTCGGACCCCGCTTTCATAATCAGGCCCGGTGAGGCCGGCCCGCTGTCCCAGTGAGAGGAGGTCGGCAACGGTAAAGCCCCCGGTGTGCTCGGGTGGTTGGTCGGCGAACAGTTCACGGCGCAACTGGTCGAAATGGCCGGCCTCTGCGGCTAGCGCAAGCGCGTTGTCGGCCCGCACGGATTCCGGGCCCAGGAAGCATCGCATCCGGTACTCCACTGCCACCGCGCCGGCGGCGACCTCCCGCCCGATGAGATCCCCGGAGACTTCCTCGAACCGCCGGCAATAAGGACATTGAGGGTCTTCGAACAGGACCAGGCGGCGCCGAGCGTTGGCCGTGCCTACGAGCACACCGCCATCGGAGGTGTGCCCTCGAGGGGCGTTCATGGCAGCAAGAGGGTCCATACCGTATCCCTACCCGCACATGCCTGCTTTGCCGGTGCCGGCCTCGCTGGCCGCGGCCAGGCGGCCGGACGGCCCGGAAGAGATGGCGTCGGCGGTCGCGTTCCTGGCAGCCGACGAGGCGAGCTTCGTCTACGGTGTGGTTCTGGCCGTCGATGGCGGGCGCGCCGCCGCCCAGCGGTTCCACCAGGCCTTGTTCGTATACGGTGTCCGCATGGAGATCGTCGAGCCGGCCAGAGTGGAGGAGCGGGCGGAAATCCCGTACGTGGGGATTCGTGTCGTAACTCCCTTCCGCGGGATGTTGGCGGCCCGGGACCGGCTCCTGGCCGAAGCGCGCGCCGGGATCGAAGAGGCCGGCATAGAGACGGTCGGCTACGGCTTTCTCCGGCTGCACGTCATCGATATGAATGGGCCAATGGACCTCGAAGCGGGGTACTTCACGCCTGGGCCTGTGCATGGGGAACATTCGAGGCTCCGGCCCGGCTCGATGGTCGCGGGGCGCTATGCGACGATGAAGTACCAAAACCACGCCCGTAGGGCGAACCAGGCGCTGCAGGATTGGGTACGCGACAACGGCTTGGTGCTCGACCGGCGGACGGTCCCCGAGGGGGACGCCTTCGCCTGTCGTTATGAGGCCTTCTGGACCGACCCGGCGGTCGAGCCGCGGAAGACTAGGTGGACGGTCGAATTGTCGATGCTTCTGGCCAGGTAGGTCAGCCCGAGGTTCGCCCACCGGCCATCTCTGGCTCCATGGTCGTGCCCGGGTCTGGCTCGAACATCACCCGAACGGAGTGAGGTGGGCCGGCCGCGGCAGGTGCAACTGTTCGCTTGTGGTCGCCTATGCCGCCTCGTCCACTGAGGGCCGCCGCGCCTCGCACATTAGCCAAACGGGAAAGCCGGTTTTGCCCCGATGACGAGTAAAACGCCACGGGCGCCGGGGGAAGATAACGTTGAGGTGGTGAGTGTCAGGAACGCAGCGCCGCAAATGCAGTTCAAGCGCCTGACTACCCCCCGGGCGGCGGCGATTGCGGGGATCGTTTTCAGTGCCCTCTTCTCGGCCAGCATTATATTGCTGCGCTCGGCGTTGCCCGCCGGAACCGTGGCAAGTACTGCCTGGGCCCACGAGAGCGGTAAGATCAACATCGCGCTTAGACTGATTCCTTTTGCGGGTATTGCCTTTTTATGGTTCATCGGAGTTATAAGGGACCGTCTCGGCGGCTACGAGGACCGTTTCTTTTCGACTGTCTTTTTCGGCAGTGGCCTGCTGTTCCTGGCCATGGTTTTCGTCTCGTCCGGGGTGGCCGCAGCCACTCTTGCCAGCGGCGAACTGACTAAAAGCGCCGGCTCTCAGGTCATCTATTTCGGGCGCGTCATTATGCTCCAGGTAAGCAACGTCTACGCCATAAGGATGGCGGGCGTCTTTATGATCTCGTTGGGCACAATCTGGTGGCGGACAGGGTTGATGCCGCGGTGGCTGGCGGTAATTTCGTTCCTTGTCGCCCTTACACTTCTGGTGGTCATCAACCTTAGCTTGTGGTTGGCCCTGCTCTTTCCGGCGTGGACCTTCCTCGTGAGCGTTCTGGTACTGGTGCGGAACCGACGAAGTGCCGCCAGCCCGGTAGCCTAAGCGAAGTGCCAATGACAATTGGGCGCAACTGATGGGTGGCAGTTCCGGCCGCGAACGGCCATACTGGCGGCAAGCCGAACCTTGACGGTTTGTGGCCCACACCCGAGGAGGACGTCTGATGCCAGCAGTAACCGTCCCCGATTGGACAGCTCTAAAGCGGCTCCCGGACCTGGAGCGCAGGTCGGCTCCCCAGCGAACGGTGCTGTCAGTATCGACGGCGCCCGGTGGGCTCGAGGGCGAAGGGTTCCCCGTTCGGCGCGCCTTCGCCGGCAGGAGCTTCGCGGAACTCGACCCGTTCGTGCACATGGACCAAATGGGAGAGGTCGACTACGCACCCGGCGAGCCGAAGGGCACACCTTGGCACCCTCACCGGGGGTTTGAGACGGTCACCTACATGATCGACGGCACCTTTGCCCACCAGGACTCGAACGGAGGGGGTGGGCTGATTACCGACGGCGCCACGCAGTGGATGACTGCCGGGCGCGGCATCCTGCATATCGAGACGCCTCCCGAAGAGCTGGTCGTTTCCGGAGGGCTCTTCCATGGCATCCAGTTGTGGGTCAACCTTCCGGCTAAGGACAAGTGGATCCCACCGGCCTACCAACCCCTCGAAGCGCGTGATGTTGCCTTGGTAGCGTCCGGTGACGCCGGGGCCCTGGTCCGGGTCATCGCCGGTCACGTCGCCGGTGTGACGGGCCCGGGGTCTACCCACACCCCGATCTCTTTGCTGCATGCCTCTATAACGCCCGGGTCGCTCCTCGAGTTGCCGTGGGGGCCGGCGTTCAACGCACTGGCTTACGTCCTCGCCGGGGCGGGCGCCGCCGGCCCTGAGCGCCAGCCCGTCCACACCGGTCAATTGGTCGTGTTTGGCCCCGGCGAGTGGCTGAGCGTGTTTGCCCAGCCGGCTCAAGGCTCACGTTCGGAGAACCTCGAAGTGCTCTTTCTCGGCGGTGAACCTATAGGCGAGCATGTGGAACATTACGGCCCGTTCGTGATGAACACCCGCGCCGAGATCGGGCAAGCCGTCGAGGACTTCGAGGCCGGACGCTTGGGCCGTATCCCGCCCAATGCCTTGATGCCTCACGTCCCTGACCCGGCACCGGCCCGAACCGAACGAACCGGGATCTGACCTGGCATTCCTTTGTCTGGACACCGCCTGGCCTGGTACTCAGGTCGCCGGGTAAAAGTACCGCCTAGCCCTCCGGGAAATGGGCACGATTGTTGCATCTTTCGACAGAGTGCCGCCGCCAGTAGGTACTATTAGCCGTTTTCCAGATATAACTGCGCATAGTTCCGGGTCGGCCACGAAGCGAGCCGTCTTGGTGTCTCATCTAAGCGCGGCCCCGACGCCGGTTGAAAAGGAGCCGGCCCGGCCGCCCTGCTCGTCATCTATGGGAGGTACGTAGTCGGCAGGTGCCAGCTGGGGGACCAGTTGACGACGCAACTGGGGTTTGAGCCCGTTTTATGAGCGCCCGAGGCTGGGAAACCGGTCGCCAGTGCGTCGGCGATAGCGGCAGCGCGGACCGCCGAACCAGTGGAGGTGTAATGGATGCCGTCCGTTGTGAACCAGGCCGGGTTGGCCAGGTGCGCCCAGTTGAATACCCGCATGTTGGGGTACTCGCGACAAGCGGCGACGAGATCGTTGTCCCACTGCTGCATGTTGGCCTCGGCGTAGGGGCCACTGCCGAGGAGGGTCTTCACGTTCACCCACAGCACCGGCTCGTGGCCGATCAGCGACATCATGCGCTGTATACGGGCGGCCAGCCCGACATTTGAGCCGACGTACACATCGGCCGCGTCGTTAGTCCCGAGGGCAATCACCCAGCACCCCCGGTAGCCTTGAGCCAGCAAGCCCTGGGCGATCTCGTACCCGTTCTCGTCCCCTGGGAGGGTCTCGACGATGGAGTTGGCGCCTACAACCTCCATGATCGAACGGGACACACCGACCCGGGCGTACTGGGCTGGGATCCTTTGGCTCGGGTCGGGCAGGAAGTCCGCCTCGACGAGGCCGTCCGATGTCGAGTCGCCGAGATGGGCTACCTGTTTGCAGCTCGTACGCAGCGGCGCAGTGCGGGTCACCGTAGCTACCGGCTGGTTCCGCACGGCGGCGGAGGCCATTGCGCCGGAGGAGGCCATAGGCACAACTCCGGCCACGCCAAGACAACCCGTGACAAGGGCCAGCGTCAGACCGCTGAGCACCCTACACCTCGTGGACACAGGCATGAGGTAATCCTAGAAGAAGCCCCGGCCGGTCGCGGACCAGGCCCCACCTTGGCGTCCCGCCCGGTCACCGACGGGCAGCGCGGCAGGTACGTCGGCCGTCAGGCCAGAGGCCACCGCCGGCATTGCTCTCTGCTGAGATAATGCCGTCGTGGCCCCAGAAAGGCTTGCCTCGCCCCGCCTACTTTCCGGGCGCGACTTGCCGTTACTCCCGTCGCCGCGCCTTGGCCCCTGACCAAGAAAGGCCTCTGACCAAGAAAGAAAGGCCTCGGTATGGATGGTTCTGTGAAGTACCAATTCGAATACGAGGACCGGGACGCTCGGTCTGAAGAGTGCCATGTGTGGACGGAGAAACCCACCGCGGCGTCGGTAGCGGCTTTTGCCGCGTTGCTACCGCAGGCCCGGATCCGCTCGTTCCAAGCAGCAATCGGATCGTCGTGGTTGCTGCCTCAGGCGTCGCTAGCGTCCCCGTCGCAAATGGTATGGCTGGTGCCAGCCAACCCCCCTTTGTGCGAGCTGTTGGCCAAGGCGGCACCGGAGGCGTTTGCATCGAGCAACGGTTGGGCGCAAAGCTAGTTGCCTATAGACCCGCGGCGAGACAGGTGAGCGACCATGTTGGAGAATTTGAATTCACCGTCACAGCTTCATTACGCACTGGTTGACGAGTGGGAGGAACTGCCGTCCGAATTGCGCCACGGCGACGTGGCCGGCGTAGGTGTCGACGCCGCCGATCGAGTTTTCCTGCTCACCCGCAGGGAGCAGCGAGTACTTGTCTACAGCAGTCAGGGCGAGTTCCTCGACGCATGGGGCGAGGACTACTTCTCGGAGCGGCCCCACGGGCTCACTGTGGCGCCCGACGGTACTGTGTATTGCGTCGATGTTGGCCATGAGGTCGTGTTCCAGTTCACAGCCTCCGGCGAG
>DATJUH010000266.1:0-12356 GCA_035502515.1 Acidimicrobiales bacterium | reverse complement strand
AGTCGAGAGTGAAGGACAATTACGGTGCCAACTTCGCCCGCCTGACGCAGGTGAAGCGACAGTACGACCCGGGCAACCTGTTCCATCACAACCAGAACATCCCGCCGGCACCGTGATTGCTCGGGCGTCTATGGCCGGGGGCGTTGCCGGCGGCCCCGGTTGGCGTTGCCGGCGGCCCCGGTTGGCGTCCGGGCGGCCCTACCGGCGGCCCGGGTGCCGGCGGGATGTTCTGGTTGTGATGGAACAGGTTGCCCGGGTCGTACTGTCGCTTCACCTGCGTCAGGCGGGCGAAGTTGGCACCGTAATTGTCCTTCACTCTCGACTCGTCGTCGTCCGACATGAAGTTCACGTAGCCGCCCGGTTCTGAAAGGGGCGCCGTGGCATCGTAATAATCCCTCACCCATTTGATGCGCTCGCCGTCCACCGCCGGGTCTTGCCATGCGCACAGGATCACCGTGGCGAAGTTGGCGTGGCGGTAGGCGAACGCCGTATCCCCCGGGCCAACGTCGTGGCAGGCCCCATTGATCGGGTAGAGGTGCATCGTGGCGGACACCTCGGGGACGGTGGGCCCATGGGCGACGTGGGCCTCGATGGCTTCGTCGGTCAACGAGGTGACGAAGCTGCCCTTCCAATAACTGCGGATGCCCTTGGGGAAGAGGGCGTCGAAAGCCGCGTTCAAAGCCGGGTACGGCATCGGCGCCGTCATCTCGGCCACGACGGGGGCAACGTCGCGGAACGGCTTCATGGCCCACGCTCCTTCGTCAGCCGGCCCGGACCACTGGACGATGAAGGCGCAAAAGGTATCACCGTGACGCTCGGACGGGATGAACTCCAGGGGCGGGGCGATCTGGAAGGCCGGGAAAGCCCCGTACTCCCTGGGGGCGCCCTTGATGAAGTCCCGGTAGAAGCGCAGCACGTCACCGGCGCGGTCGACTTCGTACAGGAAGATGCCGGCGTAGATGTCCTTGACGGGGTGCAGCCGGTACTCGAAGGACGTCACCACGCCAAAGTTCCCGCCACCACCACGCAGCGCCCAGAACAGGTCCGGGTACTGCTGGTCGCTCACCATTTTCACCTGGCCGTCGGCCGTCACCACCTGGGCCGAGAGCAGGTTGTCGATCGAAAGGCCGTGGGCCCGGGCCAGGTAACCGATGCCACCCCCGAGCGTAAGGCCACCGATCCCGGTGGTGGAGATGATCCCGCCCGTGGTGGCCAGGCCGTAGCTGTGGGTGGCGTCATTGAACTCGCCCCAAGTAGTGCCGCCCCCGGCCCTGGCCCTGCGGGCCTCCGGGTCAACCTGCACGCCATGGAGCAGCGACAGGTCGATCACTACACCATCGTCGTTGGTACCGAACCCGGGCGCGCTGTGGCCGCCGCCCTTTACGGACAGCTCGAGACCTCCGTCTCGAGCGAAGTTGACCGCATCGACGACGTCGGAAACCTGCTCGACCCTGACGATGACTTTCGGGTAACGGTCGAACATGCCATTGTGCACCGTCCGCGCTTCGTCGTAACCGGCGTCACCGGGGGTGAGGACGGGACCGGACACCTGGTCCCGGAGCTGGTCGATGGCCCCTGCCATCACAACCCCACCTCCGGCCCCAGAGCCGGGGCCGGGGCCGCCTCTGGTGCCTCGTCTGCATCTTCGGCATCTTCGGCTGGTGCCTCATCGGCACCATCGGCACCCGGAGATCCGTTGGATGCGTACGTAGTTGGCTCGGGGGCCGGCCACCACGCTTGCGCCAGGTAGGAAGCGGCAAGGCCCAGGCTGACCTCGCTCAGGCGACCTCGACGGTTGGCCACCAGCAACAGGCGCCGGGCGCCCACCAGCCACGGGCCGCGGACCAGGGCGGCGCTGTCGAACCCGGCCGGCGGTTTGCACCAGCACCAGCGCATCCTTCCCGTCAATAGCGACCTGATGCTCCAGTCCTCGTCGGTACTGCTTGGCGGTTGCGCTCGCACGAACGTGCCCGCCGTCAGCCACGGCGTGGGCGGGTCGGTCATCTCGATAATCAGTCCCTCCCCGCGGCAGAGCGCTATGGCCGCGGTCTCGGCCCCGGCCAGCAGACCGGCAAAACGAAGCAAAGACTCGAGGTTCTCACGGGAAACGGGCCAGGGACGGTCCGGCGTGTCGTCTAACCCGGGACCACTGTCGTCCTCGATCAGCGGCCAGGCGACCTCGTAGCGCGGGTCGTATTCGTAACCGGGATCCTGAATGGCCATTGCGCACCTCCTGTCCTTCAAAGAGTTTCCGACCACAGTTCCAACCGCATCCGAGCCCAAGCAGGTGGAGTACCAGTCAAGAGCCGGTGGAGACTGGGTGGAAATGGCAGGTGGGAGGCGGACAGCGGCAATCGACACGCCGGCTCCACAGCGTGTCCACGCCGAACGAGCGCGAACTACACGTGATTAGATAGAGCCCGGAGACCGGGAGGCCGACAGTGACATCGACCGTGCTGGTGGTTGAGGACGAGCGCAAACTTCGTGAACTACTTCGGGCTTATTTCGAGCGCGAAAATCTGGTGGTTTATTCGACCAGTTCCGGCGCGGAAGCGATCGAGGCCGGCCGGCGCAGCTCCGTCGACCTGGTGGTGCTCGATCTGGGCCTCCCCGACTTGCCCGGCGAAGAGGTAGCCAGAGAGCTGCGGGCAAGTTCGAGCGTGCCCATCATCATGCTCACCGCCAAAAGCGAGGAACGGGACCGGATCGCCGGGCTCGAGCTGGGCGCCGACGACTATGTGTCAAAACCTTTCAGCCCCCGTGAGCTCGTGCTCAGGGTCCAGGCGGTACTGCGCCGAGGACGCTCGTCCGTCGAGGAGGCTCCGGTTGCCTCCTACGGTGG
This sequence comes from Acidimicrobiales bacterium, assembly GCA_035502515.1. GTDB lineage: Bacteria > Actinomycetota > Acidimicrobiia > Acidimicrobiales > Palsa-688 > Fen-671. Next base: position 9,514 of record DATJUH010000266.1, on the reverse strand, counting down.
GGGCGAGCTCGTAATCGACACCGACCGCCGTCAGGTGGTGGTGAGAGGCGCGCCTGTCGAGCTGACGCCGACCGAGTGGGGCATCGTCACCACGCTGGCCCGGGTCCCGGGCCGCGTCTACTCTCGTTACGAGTTGATCAACCAGGTGCGGGGTTACGAGTTCGACGGCTATGAGCGTACGGTGAACTCGCACATCAAAAACCTGCGCCACAAGGTCGAGCGGGTGGATGGCAAGCCTCGCATCCTCGAGACCGTCCTCGGCGGAGGCTATCGACTGGGGCTCTCGCGAGACCCCTGAGCGGCATGGCACCGTGGATCCGCTGGCATCTCGGCGCCCGCCTGGTGCTCGCCTTTGTCGGCGTGGCGCTGGTGGCAGAAGCCGTGTCCGCCGCGGTGATCCTCATGACCAGTGGCTCGGACCTGGCCACGGTGGCGGCGGCCCAGCGGACCGAGCGGGCGGCTGCGGTGGTTACCGCGGTCGACAACGGCTACCGGCTGAGCGGCAATTGGGCCGGGGCCGACCTTCGGCCCGCCGTCGCCCTCGTCGACATCTTCGGCGCCGCCATCGCCGTCAACGATCGCGATGGCAACCAGGTGCTGAAGGCTGGAAGGCAAGAACTGTTGTCGAACGGCGGCGCCACCGAGGTTGTCCACTATTTGCACGTCGGCACTGAATTGATCGGGACGGTGCGCCTGACGTTCCCGAAAGGCCTCACCCCATCTGAGCAAAAGCTGCACTCTGACCTGGTGAGTGCGGTGATTGCCAGCGCCGTGATAGCCGCGGCGGTGGCCTTGCTGGTGGCGGTGGTGGTGGCCAAGGGGCTGGTACGGCCCATCCGGCGGCTATCAGAAGCGGCCCGCGCCCTCGGTTCGGGTACCTCGGGCACCAGGGTGGGGGCGCAAACGGGACCGGTCGAGCTGGTCGAGTTGGCCAGCTCGTTTGACTCTATGGCCGCTTCACTCGAGCGGAACGAGGAACTCCGGCAAGCCATGGTGGCCGACGTGGCCCACGAGCTCCGCACTCCGGTCGCCATCCTCCAGGCGGAGACGGAGGCATTGATCGACGGCATGAGCATCCCCACGCCTGAGGCCCTCGTGTCCCTGCACGACGAGTCTCTCCGCCTAGGGCGGATGGTGCAGGACCTGCAAACGCTGGCATCGGCCGATGCCGCCGGCCTGACCCTGGAGCGGGCCGAGGTCGATCTGGCGGTCGTCGCCGCCGGGGCCGCTGACTCGCTTGAGGCCCGGTTCTCGTCGGCCGGAGTCCGGTTGGCCCGTTACCTTTCACCTGCGCCGGTATGGGCCGACCCCAGCCGGTTGCGCCAGGTGGTGGCCAATCTCCTGGCCAACGCAGCCAAGTTCACGCCTTCGGGCGGGACCGTCAAGCTGGTGGTGGAGGCCGGCTCGGGCCGGGCTCGCCTCGAAGTAGCCGATACCGGCCCTGGGGTGCCGCAGGAGGAACAAGACCAGGTCTTCGAGCGGTTCTTTAGGGGCAGCCTGGGCCAGAAGGCGGGCGGCAGCGGGATCGGCCTGGCCGTGGTCAAAAATCTGGTCGTGGCGCACGGCGGGGAGGTACTCCTGAAGACGGGCCCGGGCGGCGGGGCCAGGTTCGTCGTGCTCCTGCCGCTGGCCGCACCGGCCACGCCCTGACCCCTATGCGCGCCGTCCCGGTGGACGTCGGACCGGGCGCCAACCGGGTGCTCAACCCAAGGCGTCAGATTTCCTCTTAGACCGGCCCCGCAAGGGGCGGCCTTTCCGCGGCGCCGACGTCCAGTCCCCCGCTCCCGGCCCTGGCGGCGTGGGCCAGTGCGACATGGCAGGCGGCCAATTGGCCGGGGGCGACCTGGCCCAGGGTCGGCGTAGTGCGCCGGCACTCGTCGATCGCCCATGGGCAGCGGGGCTCGAAGCGGCACCCGGCCGCCGGGTTCACCACCTTGGGCGGCTCGCCGGCGTCCGAGGAGGCTGTCGTGTCGAGCGGCGCCCGGGGGTCGGGTACGGCCGACAGCAGGAGCTGTGTGTAAGGGTGGCACGGTGCAGCCAGCAATTGCTCGGTAGGCCCGACCTCGACAACGTGGCCGGCGTACATGACGACGACCCGGTCGGCCACATAGCGAGCCGAGGCCAGGTCGTGGGTTATGTAGAGGATCGAGACCCCCTCCCGGGCGCGCAGCTCGGCCATCAGGTTGAGGATGCCGACCCGGATGGAGACATCGAGCATGGAGACGGGTTCGTCGGCGAGGATGAGCTTTGGGCGTAGCGCCAGCGCCTGGGCGAAGCCGACCCGTTGGCGCTGGCCGCCGCTCAACTCGTACGGGTACTTGGACAGCATGGCCTCTCCCGGCCTGAGGCCGACAGCCTCCATCACCCGGACCGCTTCGTCCCTTCGAGCCGGCCGGGGAATTTCCGGCCGGTGCAGCCTTATGGCCCGCATTATCCCGTGCGAGACACGAAAAGCGGCGTTCATCGAACTGTACGGGTCCTGGAAGACCATCGGGACGTGGCCTCGGTAGGCCAGCCTTTCTTTTCGCCCCCCGAGGGCACTCAACGGCTTGCCCTCGAAACGCACCTCGCCCGCTGTCGGCCGGTAGACCATGGCGACCAGCCTGGCCACCGTGCTCTTCCCGCTGCCGCTCTCACCGACAAGGGCGACGATCTCCCGCCCGCCAATGGTGAAGCTCACGTCGTCGACGGCGTGCAACCTGTTCCTGGACCGGAAAGTACCCAGGCCGAAATGCATGGTAAGGCGGTCCAATTCCAGCAACGGGCCGGCCGGCGGCCCGTCTCCGGCAGAGGCGGGGCCATCACACGAGGGGCCAATAGACGATTGAATTCTCCCCATGGACGAGGCCGCCCCTCGGGCCGGCCCGTCAAAGCCGTCCGGGCTACCGGCGCGAGCGGAACGCCCCGCCATGCTGCTGTTCGTGCCCGCTGTCGCCTCCTGGTACAGCAGGCAGCGGACGACGGAACCCCCTCTTTCGTACAAAGGCGGCTTGACCGAGGCGCACTCGGCCATGGCGTCCGCGCAGCGGGGCTGGAACCGACACCCGGCCGGCGGGGCAGAGACGTCTGGCGGCGAGCCGGCAATACCGGTAAGAGCAATCTTTTCGCCCTTTATCGAGGGAAAAGCTTCGAGCAGCGCCCGAGAGTACGGGTGGCGCGGCATTATGAAAACGGTCGATGTGGGGCCGAGCTCCACCACCTGCCCGGCGTACATCACCATCAGGCGGTCCGAGAAATGCTTCACCAGTGAGATGTCGTGGGTGACAAAAATTACTGCGAAACCCAGTCTCTTTTGCAATTCCTTGACCTGGCGCATCAGGGACCGTTGGGCCACCACGTCCAGGGCTGACGTCGGCTCGTCCATGATCACGAGCTCGGGGGTGAAAAGCAGCGCCATGGCTATCATGGCCCGCTGGCGCATCCCACCGGAGAGCTGGTGGGGATAGCTGCCCAGGTGAACGGGGTCGATCGAGACAAGCCGCATCACCTCGGCAGAACGTTCCGCCATCTCCGCTTTCGACATGGTGGAGTGGGCTTGGCAGGCGTCCTCCATCTGTTCCGCCAGGGTCATGACCGGGTTGAGGGCGTTCATGGCGTTCTGCATGACGACCGAGAACTCTCGCCAGCGCACGTGGCGGAGTTGTTTGTCGCTCATGGTCACCATTTCGCGGCCTCGGAACTCCACACTCCCGCCGGTTACACCGGCGTTGCGGCCCAGCAACTGGGCAATAGCGAACAATAGCGTTGACTTCCCACAGCCGGATTCGCCCACAACGGCCAGGAACTCGCCATTGTCGAGGTCGAGGTCGACTTGTTCGACGGCTAGGACCGGGCCCGTCTCGGTGGCGTAGGCCACCGACAGCTGGCGGACCCTCAGCAATTGTGGCGAAAAGGTCTCCCCGGCCCTCGGCCCGTTGTTTGCCGGCCGAGAAGCGAGGACAGCCGGGGCCGGGCCGGCTCCCTTGTCCTCGCTCACCTAGACGCGCCCGCGGTCGTCTTGGCGCCCCGCTGGGCACCGGAGCCGTTTTCTCCCGTGCCACCTTTGGAGCCACCGGTATAGGGAGCCCGGGAAAGGCGGCGGACCGGGCGCAGAGCGGGATTGGAAATCTCGTCGAAGGCGTAGTTCAAAAAAGCGAAGGCGGCCCCCAGCAGTGCCACGCACACCCCGGGCATGATGGCCCAAAGAGGCATGCCAGCTCCGAGGGCCTCGTTGTTCTGGGCCCAGTAGAGCATCGTGCCCCAGCTCTGGGCGTCGGGGTTGCCCAGGCCCACGAACTGCAGCCCCGCCGCAGTGAGGACGGCGAATACCGCCGACCCGAGGAACGTGGCCACGATAAGCGAAGTCAGTGTGGGCACTATCTCGGCCACGATGATGTAAAGGCTGTGCTCTCCGCGTACCCTGGCTGCCTTCAAGAAGTCCCGGTTGCGCAAGGAAAGCGTCTGGGCCCGCAGCTGGCGAGCGTTGTAGGACCACCCCAGGGCCCCGAGCACGATGATTATGTCGATCAGCCCCGCACCCCGCAGATAAGCAGCAATAACGATTATGAGCGGGAAAATGGGGACGACGAGCAGGACGTCGGTGACCAGCGAGAGCGCCCCGTCGGCAAAACCACCGAGGTAAGCGGCAGAAATGCCGACGACGACGGCGATGACGGTAGCCAGGCCGCCCGCCGCCACGGCGATTATCAGCGACTGACGTGTGCCCCATACCAGCTGCGAGTACACGTCCTGGCCCTGGGACGTCGTACCGAGCCAGTGCGCCGCCGATGGCCCGAGCCCCGGCGGGAAATTGATGGCCGTCGGGTTGTACGGAGCGATCTGGCCCGGGAAAATGGCGAGCACGGTGAAGAGCAAAAGCAATAGTGCCCCGACAGTCGCTTTCCGGTTGCGCCGGAGCGCCCGCCACCACTTGGCGCCCGTCCCCGGCCCAATGCGGCGGCCGGCCCGGCGGCTCCCGGTCGGCGGCACGCTATCCCTGCTCTCTCGTCCGGGGGTCGAGGATGGCGGTGATGATGTCCGCGCCGAGCACGCTGAGCAGCACCGCCACCGTAATCAACAGGAAGAGGGCTTGCATGAGCGGGTAGTCGAGCCCGTTCACGGCGTTTAGCAGCATCGTCCCGACGCCCGGGTAATTGAACACGTACTCGACCACAATGGCGCCCGAAACGACAAAGCCGAGCGACATGGCGAAACCGGTGAGGTTGGGGAGGATGGCGTTCTTCCCGGCGTAGCCCCACATGATCCTCCAGGGCTTGAGCCCTTTGGCCCGCGCCATCCGGACGTAGTCGTCGGCCAGCACCGTAATGACGTTGTTCCGCATCGTAAGTATCCACCCGCCGATGGAGGCGATGAGGATGGTCATGGCCGGCAGAGCGGCGTGGCGGAGCACGTCGCCGGCGTAGTGCCAGGTAAGACTGGGGGAATCGTTGAGGAAATTATAGGCCCCACTCGGAGGCAGCACACCCAACCGGATGGAGAACAGGTATATGGCCAGCAGCGCGATCCAAAAATACGGGAAGGCCGATGTTATAACGAAGATAGGGGGCAAGGCGCTGTCCAGCCAGCCTCCCCGGCGCCAGGCGCTCACCAGGCCGATGAGGGTGCCGAGCAAGAAGGCCACGACGGTCGTCACTCCCACCAGCCCCAGGGTCCATGGCAGCGCGTGCATGACCATGGTCCGGACCGAAGTCCCGAAGCTCGTTGTGATGGAGATGCCGAAGTTGAACGTCACCACGTGCTTCCAGTACTCCAAGTATTGAGCCACGAAACTCTGGTTGAGGTTGCCTCCCAGAAGCACGGTGAGGGCGTGGACCGCTTGCGGGCCCAGGTGTGGGTGCTGGGCTTCGAGGGCCTGGACGGGATTGCCGGGCATAAGGCGCGGGATGAGGAAATTGAAGCTGACGGCCGCCCACAACGTGAACAGGAAAAACCCAAACCTCCGAACCACGAACCGCATTAAGCGCCCGCCGTCTGTCGGCCTAGGCCGCTACTTGTAGTACAGGTGCAGGAGCACCACGCCCCAGTCGGGCCATATGTACTGTGCCGGCTGTGCGTACGGGTTGCTGGACGTCACCCAGCCCCCGATGTACTGGGTGTCGTACTGGTACCAGTCCACCTGCTCGGTGACCGGGATAACGGGCACGTCCGAGAGCATGACCTGCTCGAGCTGGTCGACCACCCGGTGCTGCACAGCCGAGCTGGTGGTGGCCGCGTACTCGTCGATGAGGGCGTCGGTGGACTTGCTGGAGTAGCGCTCGAAATTGCTGGCTGCGGCGGTGCCGATCGGGGCCGTATTGGGTGAATAGAGCAGCTGGCGCAGCTCGTAGTACGGGCCCGGACCGCTCGAGTCCCAATCGTAGGCCAGCTGGAAGTGGCCATCCTCCACGTCGGAAAGGAAGGTGGTGTTGGACAAGTTGTCCGGGGTTATCTGGATACCCACGGCTTTGAGCTCGCTCTGGATCACGTTGACCGAGGCCACCCAATCCGAAAAACCGCCGTTGTTGATAACCGTGAAGGAAAGCGGTTTGCCACCCTTTTCGAAGATGCCGTCGCCACCCTTTTTGTACCCGGCATGCTCGAGTATGGAGATGGCTTTCGACGGGTCGTAGGCGTAAGCATTCCCGTACCGGCCGGCCAGGCTGGCGTCGTACCAACTGGAGAACGTCGGTTGCACGATGGCCGTCTGGTTGGAGGGAGGTTCGTAACCGTACTCACCGATCTTGGACACCTGAGGCCGGTCGATGGCGTAGGCCAACGCTTCGCGCACGGGGAGGTCGGAGAGCACCGGGTTGGTCAGGTTGATCCACATGAGGACGTTGTAAACCGGCTCGAACCAGTAGTGGTAGTTCTTCGGGTTGTTGGCGATGTAGTACCTGTCAATATTCGGGACGAACTGAGAGCCCCACTGGTCCGTCCCGCTCCTCAGGTCCTCGTTGGCCGAGGTGTTCGAGAGGTAGGACGGGAAATTCACCGTCTGGATTTTGGGGAGCCCTGCCTGCCAGTAATGCGGGTTTTTCGTGTACTGGATATTGGCGCCGCTGCAGCTCGACATCACGTACGGCCCCGTACCGACCGGGTGGGGGTCGAGGTAAGTCACCGGGCCTTTGATCCCCGACCAGATGTGGGCCGGGACGATGGGCGTCTGGTCGGCGATGTAATAGAAATAAGGCACTGCCGGCGTCTTGAAATCGAAGACCACCTGGTCTGATCCTTTCAATGCGACACTGTTGAGGACCGACCAGTCCGAGTTCAGGTCGAGGGCAGGGTTGCTTTTCAACAAATTGAACGTAAAGACGACGTCGCTCGCACTGAAGGGGTGCCCGTCAGTCCACGTGACACCTTTGCGGATGGTAAAAGTAAGCGTCTTGTCGCTGTTGGACCACGCCCATGAAGTGGCCAGCCAGGGCGTCGTAGCCCCGTCTTTCAGTGAATCCTGGTAAACGAGCTCCTCGTAAACGGGCCCGAACGAGTCGAACTCGTCCGAGGCGTTGAACGGGTTGAACTGGCAGTTCCACGGTTCCCCGTACTCGTCGGCAATGTTGACGGCGTTGGAACCGCTGCCACCGGAGGCGGCGCCGGCGACGCCGGCGGGCACGCTCGTGATCATCACACTGCTGAGCGGGACCACGGTGCCAATAACCAAAAGCCGCCGTGCCCATTTCACACTGGTCACTTGTCCCTCCCCGTAAATTGTCAAGACCGCGCCCCGGCGGCCCGGCCGGCCGTAACGGCGGTACGAGCTCGGCGCCGGAACGGTCGCTCCCCGGCGATCGTAGCGCGATGAGGCCGTCGGCGTGTTCGTCTCCGGGCTTGGAGGGAGGACGGGAACGGCGGGGCCTCGTCGTGAGTCAAATAGTCATGCACACCGGGACAAAAATGGGAGCGTCGGCCCGGGGCCGAGGCTTGTTGTTGAGCGGTGCAGTGTTCGCCGCCGCCGTCTTGACTTCGTCACCGGCGCAGGCAGGCAAGAAGTGGCCAGACAGCAGGCGGACCGGCACCAACGAGGTCGTCCTCTATGGCAACGGGCTGGCGACAACCCGGTTCGGCGAGAGCGAGGCCGTCGCCATCGCCCGCCTCGACCAGTCGCTCGGCCCGCCGAAGACCTCGCGCCTCACGGACGAGGCCGGCAACTGCACCATCGACGCCGCCATGCAATGGGACGCCTTGACCGCGTACTTTTACCATGGGCGCTTCGTCGGCTACAGCACCTTGTCCGCCGCCGGCCACCCCCTGCCACAGCCGGGCGTGGCCACGGCCGAGGGCCTCCGCGTCGGCGACACCCTGGCCACGGCCGAGCGGATATACGGGAGCGCTCTTCACACCTCGTACGCCCAAGGCGGCAGTTGGACGGCCAAGACCGGCGCCGGGACCCTCGACGGGTACCTCACCGCCGAAGCCGGCCGGAAATCGCCGCCGCCGCGGATCCTCAGCATCGAGGCGGGTGCCGTTGGTTGCCCGGCCGCCTCCCCCTGAGGGAGAAATGGCCGCCTGGTTGTCGGCGGAATAGTGCGCCCGCGCCGCGGGTAATATGGCCGGACCAACAACACGGGAGCTCGGGTTGACCGGGCTGAGAGGGTGGCTTCGCCTCAGCCGCACGCCACCGACCGTCTGAACCTGACCGGGTAATGCCGGCGAAGGGAGCGGAACGATGGCGGCTGGACCGCTGGTCCACGGGATGGGTGCCGAACTGGTGGCGCCCGATTGGAGGCCTCTTACCGACCAGGAGGTGCGGGCCGTTCTTTCTCATTACCCGGGCACTCCTGGCCAGCCTCCCGCGGCTGAGGCGGTCATAACCTGGCCCAGCCCCAGGCCGATGTCTGCGGCTGCCCTGGTCGAATTGGGGACCACGACCGTCTTCGTAAAGCGCCACCACCGCCGGGTCCGCACCGCCTCCCAACTCGGCGCCGAGCACGCCTTCGCCCGCCATCTCCGGTCCCACGGCCTAACCGTCCCGGCCGTGCTGCGGACGGTGGCCGGCGACAGCAGCCTGGCACTCGGAGACTGGGTGTACGAGGTGCACGAAGGCGCTCCCGGCGTTGACTTGTACCGCCATGCGATGTCATGGACGCCGTTCACCAATCTCGGCCACGCGTGGTCGGCCGGCGCTGCGCTGGCCAGGCTGCACCGCTTGGCGACGACCTTCGACCGGCCGCCCAGGCCCTTCGCCCCGCTCATCAGCTCGTGCGAGGTGATCACGGCCAGTGACCCCATCGCCCAAGTGGGCCGCCTTATTGCCGACCGTCCGGGGCTGGCCCGCTACCTGGGCCGGCGACGGTGGGCCGATGACATGGCCCGGCACCTGCTACCCGCCGTTCGCCGGGCCGCGCCGCTCCTCCGGGCGTTGGCTCCGCAATGGGGCCACGGGGACTGGCACCCGTCCAACCTCACATGGACTTCGTCGGGGTCTCAGGCCGTAGTGACGGCCGTGTTCGACCTGGGCCTGGCCAACCGGACGTTCGCAGTTCACGACCTGGCCACCGCGTTGGAGCGGTCGACGGTGAGCTGGCTCGACCTG